>CAYSAT010000074.1:0-12580 GCA_964429035.1 uncultured Candidatus Cloacimonadota bacterium
GTGTAGCATTCCGATGCTACAACAACGTAGGATTGGAATCCTACGCTACGTAGTGTCGCTTGCCAAAGCGACACCAAACCCGGCCACCAAGAAAAGCCTTGACAAGCGGGGGCTGGCAATACAAAAGGCCAGTTATGGCAATAATCGTAAAGAAATTTGGCGGAACCTCCGTGGGAAACACCGGCCTGATCCGGAATATCGCCGCTCAGATCGCCTCCGGACACCAGGCATGCGATTCCCTGGTATTGGTGGTTTCCGCCATGGCCAAGACCACGGACGACCTCGTCGCGCTGGCCTATGGGATTAGCGAGCATCCGTCGCGCCGGGAACTGGACATGCTGCTCACCGCGGGCGAGCGGATCAGCATGTCCCTGCTCTCGCTGGCGCTGCAGAAAGAAGGCTTCGACTCCATCTCCTTCACCGGCTCGCAGAGCGGGATCATCACCGACAACAAGCACGGCAACGCGCGAATCCTGAACGTGAGCGCCTTCCGTATCAACGAAGAATTGGAGCGGGGCAAGATAGTGATCGTGGCAGGTTTTCAAGGCGTGAGCCAGGCCAAGGAGATCACTACCTTGGGCCGCGGCGGCTCGGACACCTCGGCGGTCGCGCTGGCGTGTTACTTAAGGGCCGAACGCTGCGAGATCTTCACCGACGTGGACGGAGTTTACACCGCCGATCCCCGCATCGTGAAGCAAGCCCGCCTGCTCCCCGCCATCGATTACGGCCAGATGCTCGCCCTGGCTTACAACGGCTCCAAGGTGATGCATCCGCGGGCGGTGGAATTCGCCTGGAAATACCGCATCCCCGTGGAGGTGAAAAGTTCTTTCACCTTCGCGTCCGGAACCCTGATCTGCCCGGAAACCAAGCACAAAGGAACAACTATGGAAGAGCGCAACGTTACCGCCATCGCGCACAAGGAAAACCTGCTCCGCTACTCGCTGAGGCAAGACCAGGCGCTGTACGCGGCGTTAAAAACCTGGAACAATGAGATATTCAGATACAGCGCGGAAAACGGCGTGTTGGAACTTGTCGTCGAAGACAAGTATGAAAAAGAGATCAACCATTTCCTGGAACAGAACCAAACCGTCCCGCTGCGCGTTGATAAAGGCCTTGGCTACGTGACCCTGGTAGGCTTGGGCATCAATCTGGATCCCGGCTTTCTGGCCCAGACTCTGGAAATCTGCCAGCCTTTCGAACTTCTGCGCGTTTCCCACAGCGATAAGACGATCGAACTGATGTTGCCCTCCGCGCAGGTCCAAAACTGCGTTCAGGCCTTGCATAAAGCCCTGATCGAGGACCGCAAATGAGATACCTGGTCACCAGCGCCCTGCCCTACGCCAATGGCAAACTGCACGTCGGCCACGTCGCCGGCGCATATTTGCCCGCGGATATCTTCGTCCGCTGGCTGCGCCTGCATCACGAAGACGTGGTGTACATCTGCGGAACCGACGAACACGGCACCCCGATCTCCATCTCCGCCGACAAGGAAGGAGTAAGCCCCTCTGAAGTGGTGAAGCGCTACCACGAATCGATCCGTGACGCTTTCAGCACGCTGGGGATCGGTTTCGACAACTTCTCCGGAACCTCCCGGCCCAAACACGGCGAAATCTCGCAAGAGTTCTTCTCCGCCCTCTACAACAAGGGCCACGTGATTCCCCGCGCCACCCGGCAATTCTTCTGCGAACACGACCAGCGCTTCTTGCCCGACCGCTATGTGGAAGGCACCTGCCCGCGCTGCAAGGCATCCGGAGCGAGGGGCGACCAATGCGACGCCTGCGGCCAGATCTACGAAACCACCACCCTCGTGGAACCGCGCTGCAAGATCTGCGGAAACCAGCCCATCGTCCGTGAGACCACGCACTGGTACCTGCAATTGGACGATTTCCGCGAGAAACTCACCGCCTGGATCAGCCACAAAGGCTATTGGAAAGAGAACGTACGCAACTTCATGCTCAACCTTCTGGAACAAGGCTTGATCGAGCGCCCCATCACGCGCGACCTCAGTTGGGGCGTTCCCGTACCTCTCGCCGACGCGGAAGGGAAAGTGCTCTACGTTTGGTTTGAAGCGCCCATCGGCTATATCTCCTCGACCGTGGAATGGGCGGAGCGGATCGGCCAACCCGAGCGCTGGAAAGACTATTGGCTGGATCCCCAGACCCGCCTGATCCACTTCATCGGCAAGGACAACATCATCTTCCATGCCCTCATCTGGCCGGCAGTGTTGATGGGCCAGGACAAAACCTATTGCCTCCCCCACGACATCCCCGCCAACGAATTCATGAACCTCGAAGGCGAAAAGATCTCCACCAGCAAGAACTGGGCGATCTGGGTGGACGAATTCATGGAGAAATTCCCGCCCGAATATCTGCGCTACTACCTGGCCTGCAACGCTCCCGAACGGGGCGACAGCGACTTTTCCTTCAAGGATTTCCAGCAAAAGGTCAATGGCGAACTGAACAACGTGCTGGGCAACCTTGCCAACCGGGTATTTACTTTCGCGGGGAAGAACTTCGGCGGCGAGATCGGTCACAGGGATCTTTCGCCAGCCGGACAGGGAGTTCTGGACGAGGCTTTGGCGCTCTACGCCCAGATCGATGACGGCTACCGCGATTATCAAGTGAAAAAGAACACCAAACTGGCGCTGGACATCGCCCGCCTGGGCAACCGCTGGTTCGACGAACGCCAGCCCTGGGCGCAGATCAAGACCGATCCGGAAGCGGTGAAGGATACGCTGTGGGTCTGTCTGGCCTTGCTGCGCCTGGTTTCCATCGCCCTCTTCCCCATCCTTCCGCAAAGCATGAACCGCCTGCGCGCCATGCTGGGCCTGGGCGAGGCGGCGGATTGGGAGCAGTTCGATCCCCATGCCGATTTCCGGCTGGGCGCCACCGGGCCGCTATTCAGCAAACTGGACGACGCGCTAATCGAAGCCGAGATCGAACGCCTGCGGCAAAACTCCCTTCAGCACGCTTCCAATGGAACTTTTGAACCTATCAAAGAGCAGATCGCCTACGAGGATTTTGCCCGCCTGGATATCCGCATCGCCCGCGTGCTCGAAGCCGCGCCGGTGCCCAAGACCAACAAACTCCTGCACCTGAAAGTGGACATCGGCAGCGAAACACGGGAGCTCATCGCCGGAATCGCTGAACACTACAAGGCGGAAGACGTCATCGGCAAGGAAGTGGCGATGCTCGTGAACCTGGAGCCCAAGACCATCCGCGGGGTGCGTTCGCACGGAATGATCCTGGCAGTGCACAGCGAGGGGAAACTAAGCCTCGTAGTCCCCGCCGGAGACTGCCTTCCCGGTTCAATAGTAAAATAGATATTATATTCTATAAATATGAGATACGTCATAATAGTTAAAGCGTTACTTTGCCTATTGTGGTGTATTCCATTAAGCAGTATTTATGCTGCTGAGAATAGGGACGGCCAGTTGTGGCTGGAAGTCCTGCTCGCTTCGGGCACGCAGATGAACATATCCTCGCTGGATGAAACCCCTCCGCTGCTCTATGTTTCGGAGCGGAATTCGCCGATCAGCCGTGAACTGGCGGGGAATCTGAGCATCAAACTTCTCAACGAGGACAAACTGGCGTACTGGGGCTTTCTGAATGGCACGGAACCCTGGACCGGCGAGTCCGAAGGCGTACTGAAAGAGTACTTCGCCTGGGAGGATTCGACCCTGGTGATCAAGCGGGAAAATCTGGTCTATGCCGAGGAATCTTTCAGCGTGCGGGACAACGCCCGCCGTTACGCGCTGGAAGCGGGAATTCCCGAACAGCTGATCACCCCCATCCCGCTTATCAACGCCACGGTCAGGATCACCGTTGCGGGAGGGGGGGAATACTATTTCGAAACCCCGCTTTCCATCCATTCCGCCGCTCCTGTCCGCGTTGGCAGCGTCCAACTGGGCTATGAGGGCGAATTCGTGCTCAAAACCGTTCAGGACCGCATCGTGGTGACCCATCTGCTGCCTCTTGAGGACTACATCGCCGGCGTGATCCAGAACGAGATTGGTGAGCAAGCGCCCCTCGAAGCCCTGAAAGTGCAGGCGGTGGCGGCGCGCACCCACGCCGTGAGCCTCTTGCTCTACAACCGCCACACCAGCGACGGCTACGACCTCTGCAACAGCACCCACTGCCAGGTTTACAAAGGAAAATACCTGCTCAACGAGACCGTCCGCGCGGCCGTGGACAGCACGCATTGCGAAGTGTTGCTCATCAATGGCCGGATCGCCGACGCCACCTATCACAGCGCCTGCGGAGGCAAGACCGATTCCTCCGCCGCCATCTGGAATGGCGCGCCTCTACCCCACCTGATGGGCGTCAACTGCATCGACGCTGCCGCAGGCCTTGATCTGAGCGACGAAAGCCAGGCCCGGCGCTGGATCGACACCGAACTGGCGTTTCCGGGCATGAGTTCGTGGGAAAAGGCATCGCTATCCTGGTCCAAAACCATCTCCCGCCAGGCTCTCGCTGCCAATCTGGGCATGAAGTATGTCAGCCGCATCGTGATCAACCAGCGCGGCAATTCCGGCCGGATCACCGACATCACTTTCCACGGCTCCAAAACAGTCCGCCTGACCAGCGAATACAAGATCCGCCAGGCTTTCGGCTCCGCGATGTCCTCCTTTTTCTACATCCGCGGCAACTATGTTCCGCTCAGCGGCGGCAGGGCGGAAATACCTTCCCTGAGTTCCAGCGTCACCATCAAGGGCAAGGGCTCCGGCCACGGCGTCGGCATGTGCCAGGTGGGCACGCTGCGCCAGGCCCGCGCAGGCGCCGACTACCGCGACATCCTGGCGCATTACTACCCCGGCACCGTGATTTCTTCACACTGGATGAACAGTGGCAGATAAAGACTATCTGTGGCGCGGAACGGCTTTTGGCGGCGTTTTCCGGATCCAGGCCGTGGAAGCCACCCAAGCCGCCCAACGAGCCCGTGATTTGCACGACCTCTCTCCCATAAACACCCTGCTGATGGGCAAAATGCTCTCCGCGGCGGCGATGCTCAGCCTGGACCTCAAAACTCCGGGCTCTGAAGTCAGCCTCCGCCTTGACGGCGACGGCCCGCTAAGCGGAGCGCTGGCCATCTGCGCTTCCTCCGGGGCACTTCGCTGTTATGCCTTCAACCCCCGTTTGTATCTGGACGAACCCGGCGAGAATTTTCAACCCGTGAAGCAACTGGGAACTGGCACCCTAAGCGTGATCCGCAGCACGCCAAACAAGCGCCCGACCGTTGGCTACACCAGCCTGGTGAGCGGCGAACTGGCGCAAAACCTGGCGCACTACTACGAGCAGTCGGAACAGATTCCCACTGCCGTGAACCTCGGTGTTCTGATCGATAAGGACGCTTCCATCAAGGCCGCCGGCGGTTTCATCATCCAGCAGCTGCCTGGCGCCTCGGTGGAAATCGCGGAGGATTTGATCGCCAGGCTGGCCCGCACGCCCAACGTTTCCGACCTGATGGACATGGGCCTCTCACTCCGGGACATCCTGGCACGCTTCGTGTTTGACGCGGCGGATTTCGATCTACAGCCCGTCCATGCCGTCCGTTACGAGTGTAACTGCTCCAAGGACAGATTCGGCCGCGCGCTCAGCCTGCTCAGCGTCGGTGAACTCGAGGACATGCATGAGGGAATCGATCCCGTCTGCCATTTCTGCAATTCAGCCTATCATTTCAGCGGCGAAGAAATCGCCGCGTTGATCTCTGCCAAGGAGCATCGAACATGAGATACATTTTCACCATCCTGATGTTGGGATTCGGCCTGCTTTCCGCAGTCAGCACAGCGGATCTGCAATGGCTGCTGGACACCGAACAATACGGCGTTATGGCCCACTACGAAGAGGATGTCCAGGCGCTGTTGGAAGGCTCGGAAGCGGACCTGAAACTGGCCCTTGATTACGCCTGCAAAACCGCCAACCTGCCTCTGGAACTACGCTGTCACGACAGGCTAGCGCTGCGCTTCCACTCGATCGACAACGCCCTCCAATGGTTTGAAACCGCGGACGCCCTGGCTCTGGACAGTCTGGTGGTCGCCGGAGTCCGCGGCGAGATGGAGAGCGAGTTTTCCTCCGCCGAGGACAAGGTGATCCTGGATTATTTCCTCTACGGCACCCCGGAAGAGGAATATCTGGAGCAGATCCGCCAATTGCGCGGCTACAATCCTTTCATCGAAAACCTCGCCAAATCCTGGATCGACGAGATCAGCGTGGAACCATCCGATTCCCTGGCTCTGGAAATGATCGGGCGCTTCGAGCATTACTTTCCCGTCTCCAAGTGGGAGCAAGTGGCCTTTTATTACCGCCTCTACCACCTTTCCAGGGTTCTGGACTACGCCGGCGTTAACGCGCTCATCACTCAAGAAGGGAACAAAACCCCCGCCCACCAATACATCTCCACGCTGTTTCTGATGAGCCCGTCATTCCGGCGCGCCCAACCCGCGTCTGACAACGCCGCCATCCTTTTCCAGGCGGAGCAACTGCTGGCAGGCGCGGACATCAGCCAGCAGGACGGCATTCTGCTGCTCTATGACCTTTACACTCCTCTGCAGTGGTCGCAGCGGATCAAACTGATGCGGGTGAAACTAGGCTACTACAGGTTGTTGGCTGATCTGGGCTTCTACGGAGATGAAGAGGACACCACCGCCCTGCTGAAGAAACCTGATTCCCGCTACCGGGACCTCCTGGCCGCCGTCGCAGAAGTGGATTTCCCGGATAACGACCGCGGTGATATCGCCGAGAAGCACTTCTGGGCAGGCAAGGTCCAGTCCCTGCCCAAAAAGACGAAGTCCCTGCTCGCGGCTGCCAAAAGCTATACGCAAAGCCTGGTCTGGGGTGCGCCGCGCCGTAAATACGATCCTGCCGCGCTAATTGCGTTGGAACAACTGCGCTCCAAACTGCGGGTGAAAGCCGACGTAAACGCATGGACCCGCGCTCTGGCGGGCTACAAGGGCATTGTCTTCGCGGAACATCCATTTCCGGACAAACGCTACACGCGTATCGCCATCGGCGATTACGATAACGATGGGTTCCCCGACCTGCTCTTCAACGGCAGCGCCATCTATCACAACGATTCCGGCAAGGGCTTCACGAACGTCAGCGATTCCACATCCCTGGCCAGCCTGAAGTCCAACGGCGCTGCGTGGGCCGATTTCAACCTGGATGGAAAGCTGGATTTCGCCACGATCTCCCACGATTCCGAAGGCCTCGGCGAAGCGCTGATGAAGAACCAGGATGGCGGCCGCTTCGTGAAAGTGAACGAACGGGCCGGCGACATCGACGACCGCTATCCCACCGAGGGAGCTGCCTGGATCGATATCGACGGACTCGGCTACCCCAGTTTCTACACTGCCAACTATGAGAAATGGCAGGAGCGCAGCGGCTTTCCGGATTACTTCTGGTACAACGACGGCGGCTACTTCAGCGACGCCAGCGCCAGCCGAGGATTCCGCCAGCCCGTGTACGCCGATAATCCCGGCCAGGCCGGACGCGGCGTTGCGCCAGCGGATTTCGACAATGATGGAAAACAGGAAATCCTGGTCACCAATTACCGCCTGAACCGCAATTTCTGCTGGAAGCAGGCCGATTCGCTCTTCGTGGATGTGGCGGCGCTGTATGGCCTGAGCGGCAAATACAAAGAAGGCTACTACGGCCACAGCATCGGCGCGGATTGGGGCGATTACGATAACGACGGCGACCTCGACCTCTTCATCGCCAACCTCGCGCATCCCCGCTACATCGACATTTCCGACATCAGCCAGCTGCTGCGCAACGATGGAATGAGCTACCGCGTGGTAGCAGCCGATACGCTTTGGTACTGGAAATTCACCGATGTGACCAGGGAAGCGGGCATCACCTACGACGAACTGCATTCCGACCCCTTGTGGCTGGACGCCGATAACGACGGCTGGCTGGACCTCTTCGTCACCTCGGTTTACGAAAACGACCGCTCCTATCTCTACAAAAACAACGGCGACGGCACTTTCAGCGATATCACCTTTCTCGCCGGAGCCCGGGTTTACAATGGCTGGGGCAACGCCACGGCCGATCTGGACCGCGACGGGCGCACGGACCTGGTGGTGGGAAGCGGGAACGGCACCAAGATCCTGCTCAACCGGACCAGGACCAAAAATTGCTCCCTCTTCGTTAAACCAGTTTGGAAAAGCGGGGAGATCGAATTGGCGAGCGATCCCGGCAAATTTTCCCAATTCCCCAATTCCCCAGCTTATGGAGCGCGGGTGCAAGTGACTTTCAAGCCCGGATCGAATGGGCATATCCGTAAACTCATCCGTGAACTCTCCTCCGCCAAGGGTACTACCTCGCAAAGCAGCCAGGAACTGCATTTCGGGCTGGGCAGGGGGAAAGTGGAATCGATTAAACTCATCGATTATGCGCAAGATCCGCACTAATCTGCTCACTCCGCTGGACGCGGATCATTTCCAGTTCCTGCCAGACCACGTCCTCACCTGGGATAAGGCGGGCATCAGCGCGCTCCGCCCCTACGACCCAAGCATAGACCGTGATTCTGAGGACCGCCTGGATTGCCTGGTGTTGCCGGGATTGATCGATGTCCACGTGCATCTTTCACAATACCGGATCAGGGGACGTTACGAGCCCTCGCTGCTCAGCTGGCTGGAGCGGCATGTGTTCCCGGAAGAGGCGCGCTCCGCGGACGCGGACTACGCCGGGAACCTGGCAAGGGAATTCTTCCAGGCGCTTTTCGCTGCCGGAACCACCTGCTCCGTGATCTACACCGCGCCTTATGTCCAGGCCTGCGAGACAGCCTTTGCAACAGCCAGAGAGCTAGGTGCCCGGGCTTTCATAGGCATGACCCTGATGGACCGCAACAGCCCATCCAACCTGGTTCAGACAACCGATTACGCCTATTCCCGCAGCGTCGAACTCTACCAGCGTTACCACCAGGCCTCTCCCCTGCTGGATTACATCTTCACACCCCGTTTCGCGCTTTCCTGTTCCGAGGATCTGATGCGCAAGATCGGCAGCTTCGCCAACGCCCGCGGAGCCTGGATCCAGACCCATCTGGCGGAAAACAGCACGGAAGTGAAGCAGGTCGCCCAGCTGTTCGGAGTGCCCTATACCCAGGCGTATGAGCAGTTGGGAATGCTCACGCACCACACCATCCTCGCCCACGCCATCCATCTTGCGGAGAGCGATATGGACACTCTGGCGGAGCATGGTTGCCGGATCGCGCATTGCCCGGATTCCAATTTCTTCCTCAAGAGCGGGGAGTTTCCGTATCAATCTCTGGCCGAACGCAAGATCTCCATCGGCATCGGCAGCGACGTGGCGGCCGGAACCACGCTGAGCATGCTCTATCACGCCAAGATCGCCAATTTTCGCCAGAGCGAATATTCTCTGACGCCCGAACGCCTGCTCTACCACATCACTCTGGGCAACGCCCGCCTGCTTGGTTGGGACCGCCGGATCGGCAGTCTGGAGGCCGGCAAAGACGCCGACCTCTGCATCCTCAGGATGCCGGCTCATCCGGTCCCCGCTGCGGATTTGCTTTCGGCGCTCTGTTTCCAGGGCCACGAATGGCCGGTGGCGGAAACCGTGATCGCCGGCCGGACGGTCTATCAGGCCTGATCCGCAGCTATCGCCGCGCCACTTTTTCCAGTATTGGAAAGAATCTTGCATACATAGAATTCATGAGAATGTAACCACGCCTGACCGGCAAAGCCCGGCTGGCTCAATAACCATAACACCAAGGAGAGACTAGTGAAACATTTTTCCCTGATAATCATCATCCTGGGATTGGCCAGCCTGCTGTCCGCCGCGATAGTTTGGGGCGATGCCGTTCCCATCCGGCAAGGCGTGAATATCGAGTGGTTCCGCACGGGAACCTCGACCGCTGATGGCGGAGCCATCTACGTCTGGTCGGACACCAAACTGGGCGAACGCGACCTCTGGGCGCAGAAAGTGGACGCCAATGGCAACCTGCTGTGGGGTGCTCCGCTTTTAGTGGATGGCAAACCCGACCGCCAGGAAGATCCTGTTATCACGCGCACTTCGGACGACAACTTCATCATCGCCTGGATCGATTTTTCCAACGACCTGGACGGCAACGTCTATGCCCAGAAAGTAAGCCCTTCCGGCCAGTTGCTTTGGCAGGTTGGCGGCAAACCCGTATGCACGGCCTCGGAGGTGCAGATCGCCCTCAATATCGAGCCCGATAATGCCGGCGGCGCTTACATCATCTGGTCGGACTCCCGCAATCCCAGCAAAGACCTGTATGGCCAACGGCTCAATTCCGCCGGAGACCCGGTCTGGGTCGTCAACGGCATTCCCATCGCCAATGGCACCGGTGACGAAGAACAAAACACCATGCTGCCAGACGGACAGGGCGGCCTGATGATCGGATACACCCATTCCTATGTGGGCGCCGAGGACATTTACGTGAAGCGCTTCATGCCCAGCGGAGATATGGCCTGGACTGAGCTGCTCATTCTTTCTAACGCTCCTGGCAACCAGGGTAAGGTGCGCATGGCGGCCCTGACAGGCGGCGAATTTGCCTTCACCTGGCAAGACCAACGTAACGATGACCCGGATATCTACGCCCAGAAAGTCAACCTCGCCGGCCAAGTTCTCTGGCCCGATCCCTTCATCGTGTATGGCGATTCCGGAACGACAACTTTCGCGCCCCAACTCAATCCCCGCATCGTTGCCACCAGCGACAACGCTGCCATCGTGATCTGGGAAGACCATCGCCTGGACAATCAGAATCCCGATCTCTTTGCCCAGAAGATCAACGCTGCCGGCTCCTTGCTCTGGGGAACCGCTGGCGTCGCGCTAAGCGTGGCGGAATTCGCCCAGATCGCCCCGCGCATGGATTCCGACGGTAACGGCGGCTGCTATGTGGTATGGGACGACCTGCGCAACGGCAATTCGCCCAACGACGACGTCTATGCCCAGCATCTTTCTTCCACCGGCGCTTCTATGTGGGAAGCCAACGGACGCCCAGTCTGCACAGCGCCCAACCAACAGAACAGCGGGCTGGTCAAAGTGGCGGGCGGCAACGTCTTCGTAAACTGGATGGATATCCGCAACGGCAGCGTGGGCATCTACTATCAGGTATACTCCTCCTCTGGCTCGACCGTGCTGGAAAACAATGGCCAAATGGTATTCTGGGGCCTGAGCGGCGACACTCCTCTGGATAACTATCTCATCCTGCCCCGAGCCAATGACGCAGTCATTATCTGGCAGGATACGCGCCTGGCCAACCTGGGCTACCAGATCTACTTCCAATTCCTGGATGCCAATGGCAACGCCACCCTGGAAGCCAACGGACGCCCCGTGACCTTGCCCACCGGCGGAGACCAGATCACACCCAGCGCAGTGGTCACTCCAGACGGCAAGATCGCCATCGCCTGGGAAGACAAGCGCGGCGAAAATCCCAAGATCTACCTCCAACTCATCGATGCCAACGGAAACCGCCTCTGGGGCGACACTGGAATGGAACTCACCGACAGCAGCCCCATCCGCCAAAAGGATCCCCGCATCACTTACATGCCCGATCCTGAACGCTTCTACGTCGGCTGGTCAAATTACGACCAGGTGAACACCAGTTTCTTCTATCACGTTTACGGGCAAATGATCCAGAACGGCCAGAAGCAGTGGGGGAACGACGGCGTCATGATCTCGACCCTGGCCGCTGGTGAATTGAACAATGAATGCATCATCAACGACCTCAAGGAAGATTACTACGTTTGGGAACGCTACAATCCGGTGGAATTCACCCAAAGCGTGTACGTGAAGAAGGTCGATGCGGCCGGAAACGCCGCTACGGGCTGGCCGGAAGCCGGACTCAAGGCCTCCACCCACTCGAATTGGGACACTGTCCAGCGTTCTCCCATCGCCACCCGCACCGAAAATGGCCTCTTTGTGATGTGGCGCGACCAGCGCGACGACTTCGTGCAAAACTACTGGGGCCAGCACCTTTCCACGGCAGGAGCCCGCTTATGGGATCCTGTGGGCAAAAACCTTGCCGACTATGGCCGGGAACAGGAAAAACCCACTTTGGTCAATGCTCAGGAATGGCGCGACGACATCGTCTTCGCCTGGTGCGAAAACATCAACGGCATGCACGACATCATCGCCTCGCGCTACGATCTGGCCGGTTCTCCGCTCTGGGGTCCGCTCGGAACTTACGTGATCCAGCGCGACAGCACCCAGTCCTCACCATCTCTTGACCGTTTCTATGGGGGCGGCATGGTCATTACCTGGGTGGATTATTACAATTTCGAATCCGACATCTACTACAAGTACCTGAACGCCGACGGCTCGCAGGTCATGCCCGTGAATGACGGAATCCTTTGCTCCGCCGGAAAAATGCAGTACAACCCCCTCGTAGTGACCATCGGCAACGAAGCCTACGCTGTCTGGGCGGATGGCCGTTCCAGCGGCAAAACCGAGATCCTGGGCCTCTACGCGCAAAAAATCTCCAACGAATCCGTGGCCAATTGCGATCCCGGAACGCCTGCCCTGGCGTCTTTCGAACTATTGCAAAACAGCCCCAATCCTTTCTCCCCCGCCACGAACATCAGTTTCCGGATCAAGGACGC
>CAYSAT010000075.1:0-12156 GCA_964429035.1 uncultured Candidatus Cloacimonadota bacterium
CGGCGTCGGCTGGAACGGGCACGCTGATGCTGACGTTCTGCGCGGCTGTGTAGGTGCCGCCAGCAGGACTGAACACCGGCGGGGTGATCGCCACGGTGCCCGTAACAATATAGGTTTGCTGGACGATGGCACTGGGAATCCAGCTGTCCCTGAATGCCCTGGCGGTAATCGTCTGAGTTGTATCAAGCGGCACAACTATTGGAGTGGAATAAAGATTTGAGCTTCCTGTGGGCTCGCTACCATCTGTGGTATATCTGATCTGGGCTCCAGACGTCGCTGTCGTGAGTGTTACAGATGTAGCTTGCGTGTAGGTTCCGGAAGGAGGTGCAAACTGCACGTTGGCGACAGTGCCGGTCACCAGGTAATTGGCCGAAACCACGGGGCTGGAGATCCAGCCGTCCCGATAAGCGATGGCTTGGATGAACAAGCTGGAATCCCCGGGAATGTTAATAGGCGCCGAATACAACTCACCGTTGGTAGGCGACGGAGTGCTTCCATTGGTCGTATAGCGAATTTGCGCTTCTTCCGTGGTTGTTGAGATCACTACATCGATCGCGCTTTGGTAGGTCCCCGAGGGCAATGAAAACATGGGAGCCGCGACCTCTGGAACTATGATGTTGATCACGTAACTGGCATTGGAGATCAGAGATGTGTTCATACCGGTCTTGTATGCGATCGCCTTAATCGTGGCGGTCTGCGAAATGTTGATGGGGCCGCTGTATATGAATCCCACGCTCTCTGAGGGTTCCGTGCCGTCCACAGTATAACGGATGGTGGCTCCAGCAGTCGCGGATGTGATCTCCACCTGGATCGGATTGTTATAAATGCCCGCGGGAGGCGAAAACACAGGTGTGGCGACTGTTTCGATGGGGATCAGGATAATGTACTGCACAGACGCGATGGACGAAGGATTGTAGCCGGTTTTGTAAGCCCGGGCTTTGATGAGCACAGTGTTGGAAACCAGAAAAGCACCCAGATACTCCGTACCGTTAGTGTCGCTGGGATCCGTGCCATCAGTTGTATAATATATTGTGGCTCCAGCGGTGTCAGTTGAAATCGTAACATTCTGCGCAGCTGTGTAAGCGCCGCTGCCAGGCAAGATCACCGGGATCTGAACCGTGGGCAGGGGTATGTCGATTATGTAAGCCGCGCTTGCTATCGTAGACGATACCCAATTCGAGCGGAAGGCCATGGCCTTCAGCGTGAGGTTGTGATCCACCAGGATGGGATTCATGGGATCATACAGAGGGCTGACGCCGGGAATGGGATCAGTTCCATCCAGGGTATAACAGATCGAGGCTAGCTGTGTTGTGGTGCTCAGGACAACGCTCTGATTGGCAGAGTAGGTTCCACCGGGCGGATTGATTAGCACCGAATTGACTTTCAGGTTATACACCGCCGAGGCTATCTCGGAAGGCTGCCAGTTGTTGAGGTACGCCCTGGCTTTGAGGGTCGTGTTTTGCGAAATAGTTACAGGAGTTGTATAAACCGTTCCGTTATCGGGAGAGGGATCGCTGCCGTCCACGGTCCAGTAAATGGTGGCTATCGCGGGCAAAGTGCTGATGCCTGCTGTGAAGGGCGCATAGTAATCACCTGAGGGGACTGTTATGATCGGCGTTGCCACAGGCCCGTTGATCACATAAGTGCTCGTGATCACGTTGGAACTGATCCATTCTGCTTTGTAGGCGATGGCCTTGAGCGTTGAACTGCTGGAAATCAAGACCGGGTCTATATAAGGCAAACCCGTTTCCGGACCGGGATCGCTGCCATCAAGTGTGTAGCGGATACTGGCTCCCGGCGTGGATACCGACATGCTCACGGTCTGAGCGTCGGCATAGGTGCCAGCGGGCGGATTGAGCACCGGGTTGGCAACCACGAAGAAGTATTCGGCGGTCTCCACTGCGGAATCCAACCAGTTTGCCAGATAGGCATAGGCCTTCACGATCGTATGCCCATTGACGGCAAACGGTTCGCTATAAGTGAAGCCGTTATCCAGCGTGGGGGTGCTGCCATCGGTGGTGTAGCGGATTATGGCCTGAGTGGGATATGCGGAAATCGTAACCGTCTGGCTTGCTGTGTAGTATCCAGCGGCAGGACGGATCAGCGGCGTTCCCACCGGGCCATTTATCACGTAAGAAGATGAGCTCACCGGTGAAGGATCCCAACCATCCAGATACGCGTAGGCCTTGATCACCGTATTACTGGAAATATATATCGGCTCGGAGTAGATCGTACCGTTGGACGGACCGGGGGTTGTGCCGTCGAGAGTGTACTTGATCGCGGCCGTCGCGGGAATGGCCGTAAGGGCCACATTCTGGGCGCTGGCATATTGTCCGGCAGGCGGATCGAAACTGGGAGCGCTGACAGTTCCGGTGATAATGTACTGAGCGTCGACGACCGCGCTCTGGTTCCATCCAGTTTTATAGGCGGTAGCCCGCAGCAGCGTGTCGGTGGAAACAAGAATCGAATTAGCAGTGTTGTAGAGAGTCCCGTTACTCTGGCTGGGAGTGCTGCCGTCGGTCGTGTAGTAAATTGCGGCATCCGGTGGATTGACTGATATGAACACATTCACGGGGTCGATGTAGGTTCCGGCAGGAGGAGTGAATTCCGGATCGGCGATGTTGCCATAGATGGTGTAAACAGCGCCGTATACAGCTGATTGCCGCCAGTCCGTACGATAGGCCCGCGCCTTCAAGGTTGCGCTGCTGCCAATGGTTATCGGACCGCTATAGAGGAAGCCGGTTGATTCCGTAGGGTCCTGACCGTCCAAGGTGTACCTGATGTAGGCGTCGGGGGTAATGGTGCTGATCGTTACCTCAGCCGGCGCGGTAAACACTCCGCCATCAGGTGAAAACGACGGTGTGGCAACGGTTCCGGTAACAGCGTAAGCATAGCTGGCCACACTGCTGTTGGCCCAGCCGGTTTTCCAGGCAAAAGTCTTGATAGTCAGAACCGTTTCCAGTCCTATCGGAATGCCCGAAACGGAGTTGTAAATCGGCGACTCGGTGCTGGGTTCGGAGCCATCGGTGGTATAATAAATCAGAGCGCCATCGACGCCGGGAACGGATAGATGCACGACCAACGGATCCTGGTAAACTCCGGCGGGCGGATCGGCAACTGGGACCGGAAGGAAGCCCAAGCTATAGAATCCTTCTGTGATAGGGCTGGGATCCCAGTGTTCCAGATAAGCCCTGGCACGCAGGATTTGCGGCCCCAAGCCCAATGCCACGGGTCCGGAGTACAGGTTCGAGGCCAGACTGGGATCGCTGCCATCGGTGGTGTAGTAGATGGTGGAGCCAGCCACAGCGGATATCGTGACGTCGATCGGAGTGTCATAACTGCCGGGAGGAGGATCAAATACGGGAGCGGCAACGGTGCCGGTAATGATGAATTCGCCGGTGAAAAGGTCGCTGGGATCCAGTCCGTCGGCTACGGCCACCACACTCAGCGTTGTTGTTTCCGAGATCAGGATTGGGCCAGTGTAGAGGAGCTCCGGATTCTCCACTGGATAAGTGCCATCCGTGGTGTAATAGATGAGCGCTCCGGGTGGATTTGTCGATGTACTGATGGCCACAGAGAGCGGCACCGTGCTGTATCCGGGCTGGGGGTCAAACACCGTGCCATTGGCAAAAGGCTCGATCTGCGTGAGGGTGTGGATCTCGTAATAAAAAGAGAAAGTGGTGCTGGGCAGCCAGTCGGTAAGATAGGCGCGGAAGACGATCATCGTCGATTGGGTAAGCAGAATCTGCGTTCCGGGGGTCCAGACCAGGGAACTGGGGTTGTCAGGCCCTGGATACGAATAATCCAGAGTGTAGTAAAGGGTGGACTCGGTGGGCACTACAGACATGTTCGAAACGCTTACGGAGATGTTCTCTCCTGCGTAGATCGAATAATATTCCCCAAAGAACGGAGGCGGCGGAGTCAATTCCAGAGTCTCGATCGACACCACGCCGGTTATCGTATAAACCTCGGTCAATACGGCGCTGGGCAGCCAGCCGTCCTTTACCGCCAGCGCTTTTATGGTCATGTTCGCGGCCACGGCTATCCAGGAATTGTATACACTGGTTCCGGGGTTTCCGGGCACCGGATCCGAGCCATCGGTGGTGTAATGGATGGAGGCGCCCGGCGTTGTGCAACTAAGCTGCACTTGCTGTGGGGCGTAGAATAAACCGCCGGCCGGATTGGCAATGGGAGTCGAGACCGTGCCTGTGATGTGGTAACTTTGGCTGGCAGTAACGGAAGGCGGATAACCCGTCAGCACATACATCGCCTGCACTGTTTTGGTGTATTCGAGGTCTGGTATGGCAGCCAGTTCTATGGGTTGCGTATACAACTGCGACGATTCGGTGGGGGCGTTGCCGTCCAGGGTGTAATAGATGAGGGCGTCCTCAAACCCCGGCGGAACGGTAATCGCCACCTGGATGGTATGGTCGAAAGTACCCCCCGGAGGATCCAGATTCGGAGCGGCGGGACGTACCGCGATCGACCAGCTAAGGCTGTTGGAGTTTGCGCCATCGGACACAGTGTAGTTCAATGTATAGATGCCTGCCGCGCTGAAACGGTAGCCCCATCCGAAAATCCCTGGCAGTCTGTCATTCGCGGGATTTCTGCCTGGTCCCCCAACCAGTTCCCACGTGTTGATGAGGCTCGATGTGGGATTATCCACGTCGTCCACGATCACGAAGAAATAAAGCGAGTCGCTTTGGTTTATCACCTGGGTAAAACTTGATGGATACCAAAACTGGATGGCAGGAGCATCGTTGACCGGCTGCACGTTGATGTAGATCTGCGCTTCGCTGACGGCGTTGGAGGTCCGGTCCACGGCGTTCACAGTATAAACCGCCGTGCCGTTGTAATTCGCTTGCGGCGTGAAAGTTACCAAATGGCCGCTGGTTGTGGGTGCTTGGGTGACTACGATGGGAAACGACGCTGGCTGGACATATAAATCGAAATTGGTGGCTTCCGAATCCACACAGCTTACGTAATCCTGAAAGTTGATCAGCAGGGCGGTCTCTTCGTTAGTGAAGAATGTGTTGGCCGGCGGCAGATTGCTCCAGACCGGCAAATCCTGCACAGGAGTAACATTCAGGCGAACCGTGGCCGTCACTTCCACCCGGTCCGGCGTTCCCGCCGGCGTATCTGATAGTACGAGGGTCACCACCTCCGAACCGTTCCAATTGGCCGCGGGCTGAAACTGCAGCAGAAAAGGTTGTCCGGGATTGGGGAAGAAAACCGTAAAATGTTCTGGAGTTCCCAGAATTGACAGGTAGAGAGTGGTATTATCGGGGTTGCTGATATGCCGGGTGAAATCCTTGGTCCAGTTTTGATCCTCGAAAAACGTGCCAGTGCCCGGATCCGCGATATCTTCTGCATCCGGCAGGTTGTAGGGGCTTTCGGTGAAGGTGAACGAAAATTCCCTTCCGGGCAGTCTGTCGGCAGCATTTTGGGGCTGTAGGTAGGAGGATTGATTTTGATCCGGATTGCGGGTAATTCCTTGGTCCTGGGCGCATAGGGCGAACACGCTTAACATCATGGCAAGGATTATAAATGCCTGTCTCATGGTCTGGCTCCTTCTCAAAGAGGAAAGGTATGCTGGGTTAACTCACTTAACATCATATCATTATTGCAGCCGCTTCACACGCAGGGCAGCAACTGGTGGAATATCAAACGCGATTTTGTCATTACGTGCCAGATATATCGGGCTCTTTATACTGTCAAGTCTATTTTCCGCCTTGCTTTTTAGCCACTGGGAAAGCCGGAAGCGCGCTGCGCCCAGATAGCTCTGTTCACGGGTTCAGTTTACCGCCCTAATATCATGAATTGCAGGCATTACGTAGCAGTTAAGCGGATTTCCAACACTTGGTCTAGCCAGGCAGCCTGCGCCAGAGTTACACACACCCTTAGCAGTTTCAGACATTTTACCCTGCGTATACAGTTTGCGCTGCAGCTTACGCCAATTGCCCGCAGATAGTGGATAGAAGATGCTGCGGTAACCACAGCTGAATTCTGAGTTTCTACCCAGGTCCGTTCCTAAGATAGATTTTCGGGATATTTGTTTGGCTCTCTTTCAAACAGAGAGGGTAACCCAACGGGCGTAGCCAGGTGGCAAACCCGCTTCAGCGGGTTTGTCTACATACTGCGCCCTCCGGGCTTACCCATTTGGTTTGGAAGAGAGCCATTTGTTTTTGAGACATTTGTTTTTATATGTAAACTTATTTCCTGCCTTACTCCCGTCGATTGCAGTCAATCACTTCTCAATCAAGCCTTAATCAAGCGTTAATAATAGACAAGTGATTGACTAGTGATTGACAAGTGATTAAGGCTTACCCGCGGGAACGAAATGGGGCTGTATGCACAACTTTCTGCCACGCAGGTGATTAACGATGTTTCGCTAATGTAGTTCAGGAAGGGTTTAGGGATGAGGCTCATATCCCATAATGAACCTCTCTCAAATCAGGTGGGTAAGCCCCGGAGGGTGCGACACAACATAGCCCGGGGTGTAGCGTAGCGGAACCCCGGGTCATGAGATGCGGTACAGAATTTCAGAAATCCCCCACCCCTCCCTTTGGAACCTGCCGCATAGCAGGTTCCAAAGGGAGGGGTGGGGTAGAAATATATCATAGAATGTTTGTCCCTAACCCGGGGTTTCGCTACGCTACACCCCGGGCTATGTAATATCGCACCCTCTGTGGCCTAACCTTCAGATGGAGATGAGTCGTGACTGACACGCGCACCCACTTAGTTCAAACGAGAGCCATCATTGAGAGCAATGTTCCTTGCCGTAGCCGCGTTCACAGGCTTGCCAAAATCCGGCGCCCATCTCTGGAATTATGCGATGATAGAGCTGGGACTTCTGGAGGGGAGGGGATTTCGGCGATATTGGGAAAGTTTTGCTGAAGCCGCTGCTAGACGTTCAGCAGCGGAGTGTGGTCGTGCTGGCTGGCCACCAGCAGTTGGATGTCGCTGCGGATGGTGCGGAGGTAGTTCTGCATAGTCTCCAGGGCCAGTTGGGGAAGGTTGTTGGTCTCGCTTAGATGGGCTAGAATCAGGTTTTCCAGGCCGTGGTGCATCACCTGGCTCACCACACCCACAGCTTGCAGATTGGAAAGATGTCCGGTGATGCTTTTTATGCGCTGCTTCAAACTCCATTCGTAAGGGCCTTCCATCAGCATGCGTTCATCGTGGTTGCTTTCGAGAATGAGGGTGGTGCAGTTGCGGAGTTTGTTCACGGAAAGTGCCGTGGGAAAGCCCAGATCCATCGCGACTCCGAGTTTGCGTTCAGGTTCATCCAGGCGCTGGAAAGTGAAGTTGCAGCTATCGGCGGCATCATGTGAAGAGGAAAAAGGATGGACGCGCAAGTCGCCGATCTCAAAGGATGAGCCGGTCTCGAAAAAGTTGACTGGCCCGTGAAGGTTTCCCACCCGGTGGGCACATTGAGCGTAGGTGTCCCGATTGATGTACAGTGGTATTTTAAGCATCCTGGCCAGAGCGCCGACTCCCCGCGTGTGATCCGAATGCTCGTGGCTGACCAGCACCGCCTTGATCTCCTGACGCGAAACGCGCAAGCAGTCCAGGGCTGTGAAAATGGTCTTGGCAGAAACGCCGGCATCCAGCAAAACGGCGACTTCGCCGGTGCGGACCAGAACCGCGTTACCTTTCGACCCGCTTACCAGCACCGAGGTTTGAAACATCGATCAGATCTTGGTGAGATGGTAGTAGCGGTTGTTAAGTTTGTCGTATTCCGACCATACGGCGTTGTCCGGAGCCGCTGCCAGAAGCTGCGCCACGCCTACCGATTGGGCGTCGAGGTTGTCGCAAAGGTGCAGGACAAGGGCTTCGAGGGTCTGGGGAAGGCGGACCGAAGCGTTTTCATATTCGCCGTGGTGGGCCAGGATCAGATGGCGCAGATTGAGAAGGACCGGTTCGGGAAAACCGGGGATCCGCCTGGCCTGCTCGCAGATAAACTGGTCGCAAAGGCTCAGGTGGCCAACCAGGCGTCCGATCTCGGTGAAATCGATCGCGGGTTTGCTGCTGTACTCGAAGATCTTGCCAAAATCGTGCAGCAAGGCTCCGCAGATCAGTAGATCGCGGTTGACTGGATACATCACGGCAACGAAATCGCAGATGGTGGTCACGGAGACCGTATGCTCGAGCAGCCCGTGCATGTAGTTGTGATGCCAGCTTTTAGCCGCCGGAGCGTCGGCGAACCTGGCGAACAGGTCTTTATCGTCGAAGATATTACGCGCCAGAAGCTTCAGGAAGCTGTTCTCCAGCGAGTCCACAAATCCGAAAAGCTGCTCCGCCAGAAGCTCGGGAGACTTTTTACTGGTGACCACAAACTCCTCGATATTGTATTCCGAATGGTCGGCGAAACGCAGCTGGGCCACGTTCAATTGAGTCTGTTCCTTGTAGTTGTTCACCAGCGCCTTGACCTTGATCACATCGCCTTCGGAGAAGCCATCCGCCAGTTTTTTGGCGTCTTTCCACACATAGGCGTTGAGGCTGCCAGTCCTGTCTTGCAGGCGCAAACGCAAGAACTGGTCGTTCTTTCCATCGCGCAGTTCTTTTTCGGCGACCAGATAGAATCCGGTCACTTCCTTACCGAGATGCTCTTTCAGATCTGAGACGTTGATATGTTCCATAGCGGTCACTTTATGATGTAGATTTTGGTTTGGATGCAGTTTTGAGGGTGCTTGCGGGAACTGGGCAGGCGCAGGAAGTAGATGCCCGAAGCGGGGAAAAGATCGGCCGTCAACCGGATTTCCCGGGTTGCAGAGGGAAGGTCCAGGATCTTCTGGCCGCGGATGTTGAACACCTGCAAACGCTCCACTGGCTCGCCGTTGGAAAGGCGCAGCAGCATTTCCGAACCCGGAGTAAGGGGGTTGCCGGATACAATCAGTCTGGGCGCGGAGTTCAGGTCGTCGGAGTTGGAGACGATGCCGGTGAAATCGGTCCAGGCGGAATAGAGGATCTGGCCTCCGCCTTGCATTTGCAGCCAATAATAAAGGCGGTAGTTTTGGCTGAGTTCAGCCAGGGTCAAGCTGTTCAGAGGTATGTTGAAGGACGCGGTGTAGGTCTCCCCCGCTCCCAAAGTCCCGTCCAACGCGGTTCCATGCGTGATCCAGCGCGCAATGACCCAGCGATCGGCGCCATTCAGCGATACCCGTTTAAAGAGCCCCACGCAGAGAGCCGCCTGGCTTACCAGCAGATATTCCGGGGCAGTTGAATAGAGCAGGGTTTCGGCATTGGTCAGGGTGAGGCTGGCCGTGAGAAGGTCGCTTTGCTCAAGGTAGTTGATGCGGCACTCCGATTGCGAGACAAAGGTCCTTTGCTCCACGGCCTGGGCATAGATCTGGCTGAGTTGGCTGGCATAATCCGCTGTGAGCCCATTGATCCGCAGATCGCCGTTGAGAACGGTCCGGGGCAGGGAATTGAAGCCGTACCAATTGAATCTCACCTGCGCCGCGATATTGCCCAATGTATCGCTCAGCACGGGAAAGTAGTTCAGCAACTGCAGTTCATCAAGATTCATCTGATCTTGCAGGGCAGTGATCTGCGTGATGTTGGAATAGCGGAGGAAATTCTCGCCCAGATACACGGGGTATTCGTGGGCAAAACTGAAACGGTGGATGATCCTGACGTTGTTGGACTGGGGGTCAGTATCCTGGAAAGCGCTGGTGACAGCCCCCCGGAGTTTCAGTTGCAGCGGAGTGCCCGGCAGTTCGAATTGATGGTCGGCGAATCCGGGGCTCGTATCGTTAAACACGTACAAACTGCGGGGCGGAATGGCAGTAGCGATGGCGATCTCATCGTAAAAGGCAAATCCCGGATCTGGCGAATAAACGTTCAAGGCCAGCGCGGCGCCGTTGACTGGCTGGTCCGAATGGTTGTAAACGCTGAAGGTCACGCCCACCGATTCCCTTGGCCTGATGAGGCCGGAAAGGTCAAGATCCACCAATTCCAGATCCACGTTGGGAAGCACGAAATCCCCTCCCAGCCCAAACAGCAGTTCCGCGTTGTAGCCGGCTGTGGCCAAGCTCTGAAAATAAGGGGTTTGGGCATTGGTGTTCCAATAGTAGCTGTGCGTTCCACCGCCACTGGAAGCTGAAACGAAACGGTTGGCAAAATTGGTCGCGTAGCTTACAACCAGCCAGAGCGAGTCGTTTTGGACCGTGGAAGGAAAAGTGATCTCCAGGTAATTGGAAGTAACAGGAACTTTAGCCCAGGTGAGGCTGGCGCCGGGAACGCCATAGGCATCCGAATACAGCTCCGCCCGCACTGAATCGCCTAATTGGGGTAAATAGAGCAGGGCTTTGCTGACACTGAACTCCGCGCCTGGCAAGCTGGGATAAACGGCGCTGAAATCGAAACGCACGGCCCACACATCGGCCCCGTAGAAATGATAGTCGTCCGTCCCGTTGTGGTAGGCAAAAGCGTATTCCCGGCCGGGATCATCCACAACCTGCAGTCCATTGCCCGGAACAAAGCCCACAGCGGAACACAGTGCGGCCAGCATGGCAAACAGCAGCAAGGCAAGGCCTCTTCTCATGCACCCGTCCCGATCAGTTTCCTGGCCTGAGCCAGGTCTTGCTGAATCGCTTCCTGTAAAGCCTTGATGTCGGCAAACAACTTCTCCTCCCTGAGATACTGGATGAGGCTCACCTGGAAATCGCGCCCGTAGATCTGCTCGTGAAAGTCCAGAAGGTGGGTTTCGATCTCGGTTAATCCATGATGTTTCACGGTGGGGCTGGACCCGATATTTGTCAACCCAAAAAAACGTTCGGCTCCGAGCTGCGAACGGCTGAGATAGATCCCCTTGCGGGGAACCAATTGATGCGGGTCCGCCAGCTGCAGATTAGCGGTGGGAAATCCCAATTCCGTACCCAGGCACGAGCCGGGAACGACCTTGCCATAAAGAGTGTAGGGTTGTGAAAGCAGCTGGTTCGCTTCTTCCAGATTGCCAGCCAGCAGTAATTCGCGGATCAGCGAGCTGCTGACCGGCCTATCCTTGTAGCTGACGGGTTCCACGTATTGCAGCTCGTATCCGTAGCGCTCCGCGTGGCTTTGCAGGAAGGCGAAATCGCCGCGTCTTTGGTGGCCGAAATGCGAATCGTAGCCAACCACAATGACCGCGGGACGATAGCTGGGGATCAGAAAGCCGTGGAGAAAATCCTCGGCTGAAGTAAGGGAAAATTCCCGGTCGAAATGCAACAGATCCACCTGGTCTATTCCCAATTCCAGGATGCGCTGCCGTTTGACCTCCACAGGCGTTAACAACAAAGGACGCGCCTGTTGATTCAAGGTGTAGGCTGGATGGCTGTCGTAACTGATGACCACGGAGCGAATGCTTCGTCCCTGAGCCAGGCTGACTACGCGATTCAGCAATTCCAGGTGGCCCCGGTGCAAGCCATCGAAAGTGCCGATACTGATCACGCAAGACATGGGCGGCCTCTAGAGCAGATTGACCAGCGGCAGCAGTTTTCCCTTGCTGCGCGCCGCGACTCCGACCACATTGCCCGCGGAGTCATAGAGCATAAGCTGGGGGTTATCCGGGCCTGTCTGCTCCACCGCCTGTCCGTTGCGCAGCGCGGCCAGATCAGGATCGTCGGGAACGAACCCCTCGAACGCTGCAAAGACCTTCCGATCGGGAAACAGCGAGGCGCGCCAGTTTTGGGAGTTGAGGCCATCCAGGGCTAGGGCGTCCTCCAACTGCAGGCTGCCGATGGAAGTGCGGCATAGATCAGAAGTGAAGCCGACCGTTCCGAGCAGAGCCGCGATCTTTTCGCTCAAACTGCGGATATAGGTTCCTTTGGACACCCGGCATGTGTAACGCAGATTGGGGGGATCGTAGCTGACCATTTCGAAAGCGCTGATGCGGGCAGGCCTCGCGTCCAGAGAGATTGAGGCTCCAGCCCGGGCATAGGCATAGGCTGGCTTGCCGCTAATCTTCACCGCCGAGTATTGGGGCGTGGGCAGCTCCGTGATGGCCAGAATCGAAGGGGTGAGTGCATCCGTGTCCAAGCTGGCGGGGATGTTTGTATCCGTGGCGATCACCCGGCCTTCGCTATCCCCTGTATCGGTTTGGGTGCCCAAGTGCAGGCAGGCCGAGTAGGATTTATCCTCAGCCTCCAAATACTTGCACAGACGGGTCGAGGA
>CAYSAT010000076.1:0-1588 GCA_964429035.1 uncultured Candidatus Cloacimonadota bacterium
CAAAGGTGATGCCCTTGGTATCGTGGGTGTAATCGATGATTTCGGCAATGGTGGCGTCGAACCTGCGGATGTTGAAGATGCTATCCGGGATCTCGACAGCGATATCGCTCTTGACCTTGATCTGGCAGGACAGGCGTACTCCGGCGGTTAATTCCGCTTTGCTCAGGAAGGGCTTCTCCGTGGGCAAGAGCGGTCCGCCGCCCTCCAGGACCTTGCATTTGCAGGCGCCGCAGCTGCCTCTTCCTCCGCAAGCTGAGGGCAGGTAGATCTGTTTGTCGCTCAGCGAGGCCAGCAGGTTGTTCCCGCCCTTAACCTCGATGTCGCGCTTTCCATTGATGTTGATCTTGCATTGGCCGTAGTTGTTGAAGACCCGTTCGGCCAGGACCAGAACGACCGCCAGCAGCCCGCTGATCGCCGTCAGGGCTCCGATATCTTTGAAAATAGTCGACAGCATCGCTTGCCTACCTCATTGGATCGGCGCTACGCCGGAAAAGCCGACGAAGGCCAGAGCCATGATTCCGGTGACGATCAAGCTGATGCCCACACCCTGCAAACCGGCTGGGATGAGCTTCTCTTTCAGTTTGGCGCGGATCCCGGCCAGCATCAGGATCGCCAGCAGCCAGCCCAGTCCGCTCCCCGCGCCGAAAGCGATCGACTGCAGGAAATTGTAGTTGCGGATCACCATGAACAGGCTGACGCCAAAGATGGCGCAGTTGACCGTGATCAGGGGCAGGAAGATGCCCAGCGTGTAATAGAGCGCGGGGGCGTAGCGTTCCACGATCAGCTCCAGCAATTGCACGAAAGCGGCGATCACGATGATGAAAACGATGTATTCCAGGTAGACTATGTTCAAGGGCACCAGGATGTAGTGGTGGGCGAGCCAGTTCAGCGCGGTGGTGAAAACGAGGACGAAAGTGACCGCCACGCCCAGGCCTAGAGAGGATTCCACCTCTTTGGAAACGGAGAGGTAGGAACACATGCCAAGAAAATTGGTGAGCAGGATGTTGCTGGTAAAAACAGCCGCCCAGAAAAGCAGAAAGGCCGATATATCCATCTTCTAACCCACCTTGTAGTATTTCTTGTTGATGATCCAGATGAGCAGCGCCAGCAGGAAAAACGCGCTGGGAGCCATCGCCATGATGCTCCAGTCCGTCCACCAGCCTCCCAAAACCTGCACACCGAAAAGGGTGCCGAAGCCGAAGAGTTCGCGGAAAAAGGAGATCAACATCAACACCAGCGTGTAGCCGGCTCCAGCGCCGATGCCATCCACAAGCGAATCGATAGGCGGATACTTGGAAGCGAAGGCTTCCGCGCGGCCCATCAGGATGCAGTTGGTGATGATCAGTCCAACGTAGGGTCCCAGCTGTTTGCTGATCTCGGGCAACTGGGCTTTCAAAACGATGTCCACGATGATCACGTAGGCAGCGATGATCAGGGTTTGGGCGATCATACGGACGCTGCGGGGAGTGTAGTTGCGGATGAGCGAGATCGTTAGGCTGGAAAGCGCCAGGGCAAAGGTCAGGCCGAGCCCCATGATCAGGCTGTTCAGCATCAGATTGGTGACCGCGAGAGTGGAACAGATGCCCAG
>CAYSAT010000076.1:1688-6851 GCA_964429035.1 uncultured Candidatus Cloacimonadota bacterium
CCCTTGGGCATGGAGACGGGATCCGTGACCATAAACACGATCCCGAATAGAGCGCCGCCGGTGCAAACAAGGTACAGGGGATTCAGGCCGGGGTAAAAGATGAAGTTGAAGGCCAGGATGCTGAGCAGGGTTGCCAGCATCGGGATCCATCTGGCGGTCTTGGTGGCCAACAGGAAGATCCCGGCCAATATGATCAGCAGGGCGGAGGTCTCGCCCAGAGACCCGGCTTCGAAACCGAGGAAAGTATCCCTGAACGTGGTGGTGACTGGGTTGGCAGCCCTCAACTGGCCCAGAACGGTAGCGCCTGTCCGCATCGCCCCTTCCACGCTCCAGTGCAGGAAACCGCCCGGAAAGTCAAAAGGCAGCCAGGGTTTGACCCATTCAACCGTCATCTGCTGGGGAAATGAGACATAAATGAAGGTCCGGCCTAAAATGGCGGGGTTGAAGATATTCGTACCAAAGCCGCCAAAGACCATTTTGCCAAAGGCCACAGCCACTACCGCGCCTACAGCCGGCATCCAGAGCGGAATGGCGGGCGGAAGCGTCAGGGCCAGCAGCGAGCCTGTCACAAAGACCGCCATGGACACCTTTCCGCCCTTCTTACCCCGGATAAACAGGTATTCCGTGGCGGCAGCAGCAAGGTTTGACACCAGGACAACCACGGCAACTCGCCAGCCATATAGGTAAATTCCGAAGATCAACAGGGGAACCAGGGCGTAGAGCACCCTGTTCATGATCGCTTGTTTCAGGATCAGTTTGGCCATATCTCCCTCAATCCTGTACTTTCATTATACTTTATTCAGCGTGGAAGCTTTCCCAGGCTTGCCTGAAGGATGCAAACTCCTTCCACCTGCCCGGCGAAATCTGCAGATCCAGGGCCTCAGATCCTGCGACCTGCGAATGAACCGCCAGCCCTTCCATGGAGTCCAGAAGAAATCCGAACAAACATTGCTCTTCCCGCCTGACCGCAACGCGGAGCTGGATAAAATCCCCTTTCTGCCGGGAAGGCAGGTCAATAAACATCATCGGGATTTGAGGAAGCAGTGGTGTCAGCTTCGGCGGTTTCTTTGGCGGGTTCAGGTCCCCGGCTTAAAAACAGCCTGACCTTGGAACCTTTTTCGACTTTGGAGCCCACCGCGGGACTGCAACGGACAACCGTGTTGATGCTGTAACTATCGGAGTAGAGGGAATCCGCCACTACAGCCTTGAGACCTGTGTTGTGCAGCGTAAAATATGCCTCGTGATAATTCGAACCCAGTATGGACGGCACTCCCACTACCTTGGAACCCTGGCTGATTCTCACGTAAACCGTGCTTTCCGGTTTGAGTTTCTCACCGGGCCGGGGATCCTGCTCCAGGATGGTGTCGATCTTGTCTGTCTCGGACCAGACGGAATCCCGGACCACGGCGTGCAAACCGATCTCGACCAAAGAGCGCCTGGCCGCGGAGAGATTCTTACCCACAAGGTCGGGCACCTCGATGTTCTTGGGGCGTCCAAACAGCAGCGGGAACAAGATCTGGCTGGTCAGGAAGGCTGTCAGGAACACTATGCCAAAGCCAATCCCCACGATCAACCCCACTTTTTGCCAGTTGATATTTTTCATAATTTCCTACTTGATTTTACGCATCCGTGCGGCAAAAGCCCCGTCCATGAAATGGCGGAAGGGGAGGGTTTTAAAGAAACCATCGCTGGTGTATTCGGCAGGCAATTCCGAAGCGGCGTCCTGCTTCTGGAAACGGGTGTTGTTGCGCAGGAAGCGGGCGATTTGATCCTCGTTCTCAAGCGGATTGAGGGTGCAGGTCGAATAGACCAGGATGCCTCCCGGCTTCACGAAGTTCGCCGCGTAATCCAGCGCTTTTTCCTGCAGTTTGACCAGTTCGGCGATGTTTTGGTGCGCCTGCCAGCGCAGGTCGGCCTTGCGTCCGAAAACACCCCAACCCGAACAGGGCGCGTCCACCAGCACCCGGTCGTAAGCCGGCGCTACCGGACCATATATGAACGTGTCGGATACGATCTGCTTGATGTTGGTGAGTTGCAAGCGGTCGGCGGCTTGCTTCAGGAGTTTCATTTTACTGGGGATCTTGTCTACGGCTACCACTTCACCGGTGTTGTTCATCTTTTCTGCGATATAGGTGCATTTGCCGCCCGGAGCCGCAAACAGGTCCAGGACGTTCTCTCCGGGTTGGGGATCGAGAAGATCGACCACCAGGGCCGCGGAACTATCCTGCACGGAGAAGTAGCCTTCGGAAAATGCGACGTCGTCCAGAACCGCTTCGGCAGAGTCGGTGATCAGCATCATCCTGCTGGCTGGAGAGGGTGTTACGGCGATATCCCGCTTGGCAAAGTATTGAACAAGTTTTTCCGGTGTCGTGGCGGTGGCGTTCACGCGCAGGTGCAAACGGGGATTCTCGTTGTAATAAAGGGCTAGATATTCGGTGTTTTCCTCACCCCAAAGCGCTATCCAACGCTCGATGAGTTCCACTGGATAGGAATGCTCGCAGGCGATCCTGTGGACCGGATCGGTGGGATAGGCCACTTCCGGATTCCTCTGCCAGGCTCTGAGCAAGGCGTTCACGAAATCCCCCACTGGCTCGCCCAGGGCCGCCTTGGCAAGTGCTACAGTTTCGTTTACCGCGGCGTGCTCGGGTATGGAGTCCATGTACATCAACTGATACAGGCCCATATAGAGCAGGGTCTTGATCTTGATATCCGTGGCGGCGAACTTCTGGGGATCGGCGTATTGGGAAAGGATGTAATCCAGTTTCAGGCGCAGCTTCACCACGCCCTTGACCAGATTGTAGAAGAGGGCTACGTTTTCCTTGCCAGCTTTCAGTTTCTTGGCCCGCTGATGCAGCAGGGTGTCTGAGAACTCCATGTCCTTGAAGATCTTCAGAATGGTCTGGTAGGCTTCGTTCCTGAGCATCTATTTGCTTCTCTGGTAGAGGCGGCGGATGATTTCCTTGATCAGTTGTTCCGAGCTCAGTTTGGCCGTTTCTTCGGTCATCAGGCTCAGTTCCCGGCGAACGTCACGGGCGTTGAAACCTAATGACTGCAAAGCGTTTTCCACTTCGGATATCGTGCTCTCCCCCACGGCCTGGTAATCCGGCTCATAGTAATCCAATAGGTGGCGGAGTTTACCCTTGAGTTCGATGATCAGGCGTTGCGCGCTTTTCAGGCCGATGCCCGGGACTTTAGTGAGCAGGGCGGATTCCTCACGCTCCACGGCCTTGACCAGGCTGGGGATGCTGAGGGTGGAAATGATGGAGAGGGCGCTTTTAGGGCCGACACCGGAGATCCGGTTGAGCTGCTGGTAGAGCTCGCATTCCGCCGGCGTGGCAAAACCAAACAGGCGGACGTCGTCCTGCGCCAGATGCAGGTGGGTAAAGAGCTTGCAGGCTGCTCCGGTTTCGGGCAGAGTTTCGTAGGTGCTGATGGGGATATGCAGTTCGAAGGCCAGACCCATGGCCGTTTCCAGTACCACCTTCACCGGGCTTTTATGGATCAGTATTCCGCTGATAAAGTTGATCACGGATTAAACCTCATCCTGTGCCAATGACACAGGGCAATGCCCAAGGCATCGTAGGCGTCGTCGGTGATGTTGGCGGCCTTTAGTTTCAGCATGCGGCTGATCATCAGGCGCACCTGCTGTTTGGAGGCATTGCCATTGCCCACGACCGCTTTTTTGACCTCCCGGGGGCTGTATTCCTGCAGGGGAACTTTGTGGCGGGCGATGGAGAGCAGGATAACGCCGCGGGCGTGTCCCAAGGTAAAGATGCTGCGGATGTGTTTCTGGAAAAACATGCTTTCGACCGCCACGACATCGGGTTTGTATTCATCCATGACTACTTCGATGGCGCTATGGAGCATGTCCAGCCTTTTTAGCAAGTCTTTTTCTTTGATCAGGCTGATCACATCGCAGCCTGCGCCGATGATCCTGCTGCCCTGCACTTCCAGCAGGCCATAGCCGCAATACCGGCTGCCAGGATCTATTCCCAGGATGATCACTATTCCTGACTCAGCGCTTCCATCACTTCGTCAGAGACTTCAAAATTGGCGTATACTTTCTGGACGTCGTCCAGTTCCTCCAACATTTCGATCAGTTTGAAAAGCTTGGGGGCAAAACTGTCCGCATTGATGGTGGTCTTGGGAACCCGCGTGAGTTCCGCGTTTTCCACCGGGTAACCCAGTTTCTCGAAATTGCCCAGAACGCTGTGAAAATCTGCCGCGGCCGTGTAGATGTCGAAGGATTCTCCGTTTAGTTCGATATCCTCAGCGCCGGCATCCAGCGCTTGCAGCATGAATTCGTCTTCATCCAGGCCAGCAGCCGGAACGTTGAAGAAACCTTTCTGCTCGAAATTCCAGGCGACGGCGCCGCCTTCAGCGAGGTTGCCCCCGTATTTCGAGAACGTGTGGCGCAGGTCGGCAACAGTACGGTTTTTGTTATCTGTCATCACTTCGACCACGATGCCCACGCCATTCTGGCCGTAGCCTTCGTACAGATACTCTTCATAGGCCGCGCCCTCAATTTCGCCCGTACCTCGTTTGATGGCGCGGTCGATGTTGTCCTTGGGCATGTTGGCGCCCTTGGCTGCCAGGATGGCTGTGCGCAGGCGGGGATTCATTTCTGGATCTCCGCCACTACGGGCTGCCAGGATGATTTCCTTCACTATGCGGGTGAATATCTGTCCACGTTTGGCGTCTGCGGCGCCTTTCTTGTGTTTGATCGAACTCCATTTGTTGTGTCCGGACATAAAATCCTCTTTATATCTTTAATCTTAGCGTTTATAAGTCAGGTTGCCAAGTCAGCCGGATGGCAATAAAATGTCAAGCAAGAAAAAGGGGAAGGCTCATCATGGGCCTTCCCCGGAATCTGAAACCTACGCCAGGTAGGCAATTATGCTTCGGAATCCTGCCAGGCGGCCACAACCTTGGCTGTTATTTCGTCGGGAACTTTCTCGTAATGGGAGAATTTCTGCAGGAAGCGTCCTCTGCCCTGGGTTATCGATTTCAAGGCAGGGAAATAGAAGAACATTTCAGCGACCGGCATCTGGGCGTTCAGATATTGCTTCTTGCCGCGCTGTTCCATGCCCATGATGCGGCCGCGCCGGGTGTTGATGTCACCCATCACGTCGCCCATGTATTCGCTGGGAACGATGATCGTGA
>CAYSAT010000076.1:6951-11430 GCA_964429035.1 uncultured Candidatus Cloacimonadota bacterium
GATTGCTTTTTGTGCCGGTATTGCGATTCCGCGCTGCCCATGATGGTCTCTTTGTAGGGGATGCGCGGTTCTTTCATCATGGCGTCCACTTTATACCGGTTTTTCAATTTTTTGAGAACCAGTTGCAGTTGCTGTTCACCCATGCCCGAGATCACGTTTTCGTGGGTTTCCAGGTTCAATTCGTAGCGGATGGTGGGATCTTCCGCGATCACTCGCTGCAAGGCTGTGCCGATCTTGTCTTCGTCGGACTGGTTGGCGGCCCGGATCATCTGCCAGTAGATGGGAGTGGGCAGTTCAGGCATGGGCAGGGAACGGTTGGATCCGATGCTGGTAACGCTGTTCAAGGCTTTGGCGTTTTTCAGTTTCACCAGAGCGCCGATTTCTCCAGCCCGGATCTCCGCGGTATCGTTGCGGGTCTTGCCCAGCATGTAATACATGTTTCCGGCTTTGTCCTTGGTGTCTTTTTCGGGGATGTAAAACTCCATCCCGGTCTTCAGCACTCCCGAAAAAACCCTGATATAGGCATAGTCGCCCATATTCGGATCGGCATAAAGCTTGAAGATATAGCCGAAGAGGTCGCCATCGGCCTTAACGTTGAATTCCTGCGGCTCGCCTTTCTCCAGGATGTGCAGGGGATTGGCGTCTTCCGGGGAAGGAAGGTATTGCGTAACCGCGTCCATAAAGGCCAACACGCCTACCCCGGTATGCGCGGAACAGACAAAGGCGGGGAAGATATCGCCGTTGGCGACGGCTTTCTTCATTCCTGCCAGCAGTTGCTCGTCGGTGAGTTCCATGTGCTCCAGGAAGCTGTTCAGAAGCTCTTCGTCGGTCTCAGCCACTGCTTCCATCAGGTTCTGGCGCGCTTCTGCAACCGCGTCTTGCATTTCCGCCGGAACTTCGCTTTCTCCAGAGGGACGGATGGCTTTCTGGCGGATGATGTCCACCACGCCTTCAAATGTGTTTTCCTTGCCGATGGGGATGTGAATGGGTGTGGCTTTGATCCCGGCGTTTTCGTGGATGTGTTCCAGAACCTTGTGGAAATCCGCGTGCTCGTTGTCCATGCGGTTCACCAGGATGATCTTGCCTACCTTTTTGTGCTCCAGTTGTTCCATCGCCAGTTCCAGGCCTACTTCAAAGCCGGCTGCTGCGTTGACCGCCAGGACCACGTTTTCCACCGCGGGAATGGCCACAATGGCGTCACCGATGAAATCGGGGTTGCCCGGAGCGTCCAGGATGTTGATCTTGTGGTCTTTATGATTCACCCAGCCCAAGCTCAGGCTCAACGACATCCCCTTGGCCGTCTCTTCCGGATCGAAGTCCATCACTGTGTTGCCTTCGTCGATCTTGCCGATCCGGTTGGTGGTTTTGGTCAGATAGAAAATTTGTTCGGCAATGGTGGTCTTGCCCGCTCCGCTGGATCCCATAAACAGGAGATTGCGCAGTTTCTTCAGGTTGTATTCTTTCATTTCGTCCTCAAATCCAGATCTGTAAATCTGCTTAAATGCTAGTTCTAAGTGCAAATCAGAACTTGTTTTGCCAAGTTTTCCCGGAGCCCTCTATTGTCAATGGCTTTTTTTGTTCTGGGGATTTCTCCGGGGTTTTTGCCTGCTTCCACTCCCTGCTGCAAGACCCGGTCGCCATGTATGCCCGGAGCGCCGGACCATGGAGAAAGACCTTGACACATTGGGCGGATAAGAAAACATGCCACACAAGCCATTAAATCTGGCAAGGAGAAGATATTCGCCTCGCCAGCAGCCAGTTACATCAATCCGTAGCTTGGCCAGAGTGGCAAGAAAACGACAAGAGGAGACCCCAACATGAAACTCCAGGTTTTTATCATCCTATCCTTGCTTGTACTTTGTTCCGCCTTGCTCGGAGCAACAGAATCCAGCGAAACAGGCGAAGAACTTCCGGGAATGATCTTTCCCACACCTGAAGATTTTGACGCGCCCAGCCAGGCCGAAGAACCTTACCGGGGAGTCAATTCCTGGACCGGTACAGGGCCCTGGGGCGGAAACGTGCGGGGATTGGCAACCGATCCCACCAACAACATGCGCGTTTTTGCCACCTGCGGATCCACCCTTACGAACCAGGAAGGCGGCGTTTACACCAGCCTTGACGGCGGCGTCAACTGGCAGCCGACCTCCTTGCCCCGCAAGCAATACAACGCTGTGGAAGCTTCGGCGTCCCAACCCGGCACTTTCTGGGTCGGATCCCGCACCGGCCTTTATAAAAGCGACGACTATGGCTCCACCTGGAATCTGGTGGGTTCATCCACCAATTACGTTCTGGGCGTGGGCGTCCATCCCAGCATCGGCAACATCATCGTGATGGGAAAATCAGGCGGAGTGGGGATTACGGTCTCCACAGACGGCGGCAACAATTTCATCCCCACGAACGTAAGCTCGGGCTTCATGCGCCAGTTCGCCTGGTCAGCAGCCGATCTTACCCAGATGTATGTGGTTATGGGCTCCTCCACCAGCTCGGTATTGACAAGCGCGGATGGCGTCACCTGGACAGCCGTGGGTCCTGCCGGAAACGGATGGGGCATGTACATCTCCCCCACCAACCCTTTAATGATGGTTCTGGCGCATAATGATGGCATCTATCGGACCACCGATGGCGGCGCCAACTGGACAAACACCGTGGGCGGAACTTTCCGCAGCATCGTGGAATACAACGGCATCCTGTATGCCACCAACAACTCGACCGGCGTGTATGAAAGCAACGATATGGGCCTTACCTGGACCAACTACAACGTCGGCGTGGTCCAATCGACCTGGCAAACAGGCGTCACCACGGGAGCCGGAGCTTTGTTGGGGCATTGGGGCGGCATTTTCCGCGCCACCCAGTATCTGCAGCCGATCGTTGCCTCCCACGCTGGTTTGAACCTGGCATTGGTGCACGGTTTGGCCTATTATGCGGACACGAATGAACTGTGGGGCGGCGCTGAAGGCAGCGGCTTGTATTGCAGCACGGACATGGGCGCTACCTGGACCCACAAAGTGAATGGTTTGGACAACTGGATGGTCTACGAACTCCAGCCCACCAATCATGAGTATTATGTATCCGGCAGGATGCTCGCTGGCACTTTGAGCGGCGCTTACACCTCCACAGACGGCGGCAACACCTGGTCGCTGGCTCACTGGTCTGGAAACCAGATCTCCGGCTGCGAAGTGCATCCCACCAACCCGGATATCTATTGGCTGGCGAATTCCTTTGGCGAAGTCCGGGCCACCTATGATGGCGGAGTGACCTTCACTACGGCCACAGGCGGAGCCTTTGGCACTTTCCCCAGGTTAAAGCTGGGACGTGGTCCGACGGGTAACCTACGCTTGTTCCTGGCCTTCCAGGGTTCCGCAACCGCGATCTGGTACTCAGATGACCTCGGGGCTTCTTTCGTGGCTTCTTCGGCTTTGGGCTCCACAACCTATCAGCCGCAAATGTCCATCCGGCCAGCTTTGGGCGCCCAACCCCAGCTCATCTACGCGTCTACCAACTTGGGAGTTTATAAATCCACCGATTTCGGCGCGACCTATGCCCCCACGGGAATGACGGCGTTCAGCTGGAGCGTTCTCAGCAGTCCCGGAACCCAGGTGATCTCTGGCAACGGCCCCGGAATAATGTACAGCGTGGACGAGGCTGTAACGCAAACCAACCTGATGCAGAATCTGGAAACTTACGCCACCATCTGGTCCGTCGCCTGGGGCGTGAATACAAACCAGTCCTTCATTGCCATGCGTACCAGAGGAGTGATGGAAAACCGGTTTGCCGACACCGATTACGGCTTGCCCACCAACCTGACCGGCACCCCTGGACATCAACAGGTTCTGTTGAACTGGACGCCCGTCAGTACGACTCCCGAGCCGATTTCCTATTACATCTGGCGCGATGGTTATCCGGTCGGACAGGTGCAGGGCGACCAGTCTTCCTGGACCGACACCGGCCTCATCAATGGCCAGGCTTACAAGTATTTCGTCTCCGCCGTTTATGAAGACAACACTCAAACCAATGCCGTGCAGATAATCTCCGCGACGCCCGCTGCGCCTGGCGGACAGCCGCCCATCGCTCCCATCAATGTGAATATCACGATCGTGGGCGGATATGTGCACCTGGATTGGGATATCGTAACCACCGACATCTATGGCAGCCCCATAACTGTGGACAACTACAACGTCTTTGTGGGCGACCTGCCCGGTTTCGTGTGCAACGACGAGACCTTCCTGACCAACACCAATGACCACAGCCTGATCACCGATTTCACGGCTGACCAGCTCTCCCGGGCTTTCTTCCGGGTGACCGCGGTTGTGGACTAAGCCCCTGACATATAAACAACCAGATTAGAACCAAGGTTCGTGAACAGGGCAGGCCTCGCGCCTGCCCTTTTTGCGGCTCATGTTCAGTGAGAGTGGGTGGAATTGAGATTTCAACCCAAATAATGCAGTAGGAATCTCCCAGTCCGATTTTCTGAACTGATTC
>CAYSAT010000077.1:0-11386 GCA_964429035.1 uncultured Candidatus Cloacimonadota bacterium
GCGCGCTCCATGGGCAATCCGCTCTTCGTGGAGCAACTCACGGCCTACTTGCAGGAAAACGGCAGTTTGGACGACAAAGGGGCGATCGTTTCCGAAGTGGGGCACATCGCGTCCTTCGGCATCAGCGATATCGTGGGCGGACGCATCGACAGGCTGACGGACGAACTGCGGGAATGCGTGACCTCAGCCAGCGTTCTGGGAGCGGAATTCAACGTCCGCGCGCTTTCCAGCATGCTGAACAGGGAACTGGAGCCGGAACTGGAGGACGGGGTCAGAAACCGCATCTGGCGTCCTTTGGACGAGCTGCAATACATCTTCGCCCACATCCTGATCCGCGAAACGATCTATCAGCGCACCCTGAGCGACAAACTGCAGCGCTTGCACCAACTGGCAGCGGAAGCGCTGGCAGCCGTATTTGACGGTGCTTTGGACGACCACGCGGAAGAGATCGCGCGGCATTACGAAGGGGCGCAGATACCGGTCCAAGCCGCTCAATACCTGGAGCTAGCGGCACAGCGCCATCTGGAACACGCCCAGCTTGCCAAGGCCGAAGCATGCGCCGCCAGGGCTTTCCAGATCAGGCAGGAAGAGTTCGGAGCCGAGGACGCGCGCTCTGTGGCGTCGCTATTCCAATTGGCGCAGATCCGGCACGCCCAAGGCAATTATTCCGCCGCCGAAGAACTCTACCAAAGGATCGTCGAGATCCGGGAAAGGACCCTGGGGCCGCAGCATCTGGATACTTTGGAAGCCCTGGCCCAGCTTGCGTCCCTGCATTTCGACCTGGCTCGTTACGACGGATTGGAGCCCGTATTCCAGCGGATAATCGACATCCGCGCGCAGCTGCTGGGTTCGGAGGATCCTGCCACAGCCCTCGCCATGGCCAACCTTGCCAACCTCTACACCCAGCAAGGCAAACTGGAGCAAGCCGAAACGCTGGGCAGGGCTGCCTTGGAGATCATGCAAAAAACACGCGGCGGGGAACATCCGGATACCCTGGCAGCTTTGAACAACCTGGCCAACCTGCACATCTACAAAGGCGAGTGGGAACCCGCGGAACAGCTGCTGCGCCAGGCTTTGCCCGGCTGGGAAAAACTGCGCGGCAAAGAGCATCCCGACCTCGCCATGTCTTTGAACAACCTTGCCAACGTCTATCTGAACCAGGGCAGGCACGCCGACGCGGAATCCGTGTATCAGAGGGTGATCGATATCTATGCAAAGGTGCTGGGAGCCCGGCATCCCCACACGGCGATCTCCTGGTTCAACCTCGCCGCAGCCTATGCCGCAGTGGACCGCTACGCGGAGGCCGAGCCGCTGATCCTGAAAGCCCTCGAGGTATGGCAGGCCAGCCTGGGCGCCGCGCATCCCTACACGTTGATGGCCATCCAAAACCTGAGCGACCTCTATCGGGAAATGGGGGAGCAGGAGAAGTCGGAACGCTACCAGGCCATGTTGCCTACGGAGCAAACGGCTCCTGGATAAGCCGCAGTTTGAATGAAAGTTGAATTCTACCGAAAGATGTGTGGGATTGTCATCCCGGGCTTGAACCGGGATCCAGTTTTTTCAAGGCTGTGCAAGCATTCCACCTGCCTTCCAGGTTTGATTCAAGGTCTTTCCAATTCCTGAATGCCCTTTACAGACTGGATCCCGGGTCACGCCCTGGATTACAATGGCCAGGGGCATGTAGTATGGGGCCGTACAAGAAAACTGCAGCTCCATATGCAGCGGACCTTTGAATCAGATGAAGTAAAGGATGGCGAAAATCAGGTAGGAAGGCGCTGCGCAGGCTGCCGCGTATTTGAAATCCCGGAATTTCCTGAGCGCGAAGCCCGAATTCACGTGGATATGCGCGGCATAGTGGCGCACCAATTCCGCCTCGGTCATGTTTTCGCAGAGTTTGACGTAATCGGCCTGCGCCATCTGGTTCACGGAGCCGAAAAACAGGGGATTGACGCTTTTGGAGAACTTTAACTTGGGATAGATGGAGAAAAAGAGGATCAGGGTGGAGATGGCGAAGAAAAGCAGAGCCACTACCGACAGCACTGCTTGCAGCGGATTGGCAAAAGAGATCACCTTGCCGGCCACATTGTAAAGGATGGCCAGATTCGCCCCCGCCAGCACCCCGTTTTTGGACTCGCCGAACTGCACCATTTCCCGGATACCCACATTGATCTTCTCCATCTCCTCCGGTGTGACCTTGCTTTCGTTTGCTGTATCCATCCTTGCTCCTTGCGCTTTGCTGAAAAATATCAAGCTCAAGGCCAAGGAGATTTGTCAAGGGCAAAATTGGGCCGTATGCAAAACCGGGATGGGAATTGAGCAGAGAGGTCAAGGACGCGGACACCCTGTGAGCGGATTGTGCCGCCTCTCAATGGCGCATCGCGCAGAAAAAACTTGACAGAAAAACGACCGCAGCCGATGATGCAGTGGGGTGGGATTTCCACCTCGTTCAAAAATGACTAGACATTAGAGAATAAACTTAGAGTTTCCTGAAGGAGGAACAATGAAAAACAAGGTTTTCTTGGTTCTGTTTGCGGCTTTACTCTGCGCCAGCGGATTGTTTGCGCAAGGCAATGCGGTGAACTTCGACGGAGTAAACGATTATGTCCTTACAACTGGCGATCTGGGCATCACCACCGCCTACACAGCTGAGTGTTGGTTTAACCCGAGCACTTTATCAGACCCCGAGTCGCCCGCCACAAACTTTGGCCGGACAATTTTATCCGCCGCATACTCATCTGGTATTTTTCCCCTGTGGGTAACATTATTGGGCAGCAACATCCTGGTACGCACATGGACGACTGATACCGACGCTTTGATAAGCTACAATGCCGGCCTAACGATTAATACCTGGTACCATATTGCTGTATCCGCCACTTCTGGCGGCACCACTACCCTCTATATAAATGGAGCTCCGGTTGCCAGCGCAACGAATCCAGGGGAAACATCCTGGCCTGATGATTTCTTCTGCGTGGGAGCCATCAGACCAGTTCGGCCCATAAGCATCCTTCCTTTTGGGGGCATGATCGACGAAGTTCGCGTCTGGAACACCATCCGCACTCCTGCCGAAATCCTGGCGGCTTACAATACATCCGTTAGCCCCACCGCAACTGGCTTGGTTGGATATTGGAACTATAACGAACTCTATCCCGCGACTACTGCCTATGATTCAGCTTTACCTGCTCAGGATGCTGGCCTCTTCCAAGGTGCCTATTTCACTTATAGCGATGCTCCTCTGCCAGTGGAACTGAGTTCTTTTACCACCACAATTACTGCAGAGAACTTCATCAGCCTTATCTGGGTCACGCAGTCTGAGACTGCCGTTGCCGGATACTACATTTACCGCTCCACCGACACCCAGCTGGGCAACGCCATCATTGTCAGCCCGATGATCCCCGCCCACAATAGCCCCACGCAACAGATCTATAGCTATACCGATAGCGACCTCTACGCCAGCGGCACCTATTACTACTGGCTGCAGAACGTCGACCTGGATGGAAGCGACTCCTTCCACGGGCCTGTTTCCGCCTATTACAACTCCCAAGGCGAGTACAGCACTCCGGAAGTTCCGCAAACCACCGAGTTAGGCGCCCTGTATCCGAATCCCTTCAATCCGCTTGTCTTCATCCCCTACAGCCTCGATGAGGCCGCCTATGTGAACATCAGCGTCTACAACAACCGCGGCCAATTGCAGCACAAGTATGACCTGGGCGTAAAAGCCGCGGGCAACTACACCATCAGCTGGGACGGCACCGACCTCAACGGCCGCCCTGTTTCCAGCGGCGTGTACCAGGTGGTGATGACCAGCGGCAAGGAAGTCTTTACCCGCAAGGCTGTGCTGCTCAAATAGCGCTGGCTGTAACTTGCGACTAAAAACATCTGAAGATCCGGCTTCGGCCGGGTCTTTTTTTGCGGAATGCGTGCAAACACACTGGGGAACCCGCTGCTTGAACGGGGTTGAATCGTGCCCTATCTGATCCTCAGCGTCCTCTGTTCCGTGCTGATCGCCAATCTCCTGATGGTTTTCAAACGCCGCGGGCAAACCAGCATCCTGCCGGTGTTTCTGGGCAACTACCTGGTGGCCGCAAGCTTCAGCTGGTTCAACCTGCCACCCGGAAAGACCCTGATGCCCACTTTCGACCTGCTGTTGGGGATCGCCACGGGCGCGCTGTTCCTCGCCAACTTTTGGGTCTATCAGCGCTGCATCGAGGTCAACGGATTGTCGCTTTCCGTGGGAGTGATGCGCATAGCCATGATCGTTCCGGTGTTGTTGGCTGTGCTGGTGTTTAGGGAGAGTTTGAATTGGTGGAATGTGTTGGGTATCGGTGTGGGCGTGGCGGCGTTTGGTTTCAAGGCTAATCCCAAAGAGTTGCGCAACCTGCTGTGGATCGTGGGCCTGTTCGCGGTTTCCGGGTTTACGGACGCCAGTTTGAAGATCTACAAGGAACTGGGTAGCGGAATTGAACCGGCCTTTGTGCTGATCATCTTCAGTTCGGCGTTCGTGTTCACGCTGCTGGCAATCGGACTGGGAAAGATCCCCATCACGCTTAAAAGCATCCTGCTGGGCTGCCTGCTCGGCCTGCCCAACCGCTATTCCACGGTATTTTTCCTGAGAGGGCTGGATAGCGTTCCCGCAGCACTGGCTTATCCGCTCGTGGCTGTATCGATCGTGCTCCTGAGCATCGCCAGCGACCTCATTTTCTGGAAGAAGCGCGCCACTCTGCGCGACGCGCTGCTCTGGGGCTTACTGATCCTCAGCCTGGTATTGCTGAATCTGCGCTGATCCGTTCACCTGGACGGTAGGATGGTCACGGCGCGCACGTAGTAAAAGGCCCGGGGCAAGGCTTCCGCGTCCACATATTGCGTCCCTGTGCTGGAGCCCAGATAGGCGTAGGTTCCGTTGGGTTCGGTGGCGCGGTAAACATGGTATTGCGCGGCGTTGGGAACGGATTCCCACACGATGGCGGTTCCTTCTGGTGCAGGGCTGATCTGGCTGATTAAAGGAACGGCAAGGTACACCAGGTTGACGTTCACATCCACAGTGTCCTCGGCATAGGCATAGCCGTCAAAAACGGAGAAGGTGACCGTCTCGGAGCCGTACCAGTCTGATGGAGCGGAAAACGTGACCATCATGCCGTCGATGGATATTTGCACGTTGGCGTTGCCCGCGTAATCCAGGCTGAGAGGATGGTTGTCGGCATCGTCCACAAACGCGGAGAAATCGACCGCGAGGCTGCCGCCAGAATCGAAACTGATACTCCCGGGCAGCTCGATGGTGGGTGGAACATTCAGCACTTCCAGGTCCACACTTACCGTCAGTTCCGGATTTTCCGGGTCGTTGGAGCCGATCAGCAGCAGGGTGGCGTAGTTGCCGGGTTCCAATCCAGCCGCGTCAAACGAGTAAGCGACAGTTTGGGAACCCCCGCCAGAGATAGTGCCGGAGAGTGGGGCGGCGCTGAACCAATCCACAGCCGGGGATTCTGTGACGCTGAAAGTGAGGCTCTGGCTGCCCACATTACCCAGCGTGAAGTTGCCGTCGCTGACAGCGCCTACATTCAGGCTTGCCGTCAAAGCGCCGGTGTCGATGGAGATCGTGGGCGCGATATAGCCGGTTCCGGAAACCGCGATGCTCAATGACGGTTCGTCGGCATCGTTGCTGGCCACCACCACGTTTCCAGTGTATGAAACGGCTGCGGTGGGAGTGAATGCGAGGTCGTAGTAGGCGGTCGCACCTGGCGCGATATCGAAGTTCAAGACGTTGCGCGCCGTCTTGCCGGAGTTGGAATCCTCCCGGCTGGCAAGGCTTCGGCGGCCAGATCCGGAAACGTTGAAGCCGGCTGGCGTCGTGATGGTTCCTTCCAGATCCGCGTCGCCGCTGTTGGAAACTGAGAACTGCAGTACTCCGGCACCGCCAATTTCCACATCTCCAAACACCAGGGACATGGGATCGACGGTAATCTCCGGGCTGGCTGGCTCGTCCACGGTGAAGGTGAGTTTCACATTGGGCCGGAACAGGGAAACGGAACCGCCGGTGAAAGTGTTGGTCTGGTTGCTGTAATCGTTTCGAACATAGCGGTATCCGTTGGAAATGGAAGTGTATTGCGTGGAGCCGGATTCGTCCCATTCGGACACCCGGTTGAAGGCTGTGTCGATCACGATGTTATCGGTTCCGTTCCAGGCGAAGGGGGTGTCCAGCACCAGCATGTCGTAGCCACCGGATGTTGGCATGTAGGACGTGGCGGAATAGACGGTGACCATATTGGCAGCGGTTTGCCAGCTGGCCACATTGGTGGCAGTGGTGTGCTTCATGCGCACGATGAAACTGGGCAAAGCCAGCACTGGCGGTGAATTTACGTAGAACCCCAGCTGGGTGATCTCGGTGGGTCCGAACAAACCGGCGGCGTTCAATTCCGCGGCGGTATAGACTGCCTGGCCGTGCAGGCTGCGGTAGTAGATGTTGACGGGGCCGGCGTCCTGATCGGAAGAGAAGGCAACCCCGCTGCCGATGATTACGGAGGAAATCAGGGCCGGCGTGGCCTCAACAGCAGGCGTGGGTTCCGATTCCCCGCCGTTGTACACCGCGGTGAGGTAATAGCTGTAGGTGGTGCCGTTCACCACGGCGTTATCGGTGTAGTTGAGCCCAGTGACGGTGCTTAGCAGAGCGCCGCCCCGGAAGATCTTATATCCGGTGGGGGTTCCAGAGGCCGGAGCCTGCCAGCTTAGATTGACGAAACCGTTGCCGGCAGTTGCCGCCAGGTTTTGCGGCGGCGCGTAGTACAATGTGTGGGGCGGGAAGATGATATGGTCCAGCCAGGCGCAGTCGCTGCCTGCTACTACCGCTACGTCTTTGGAGTAGGTCCAGCTGAAAGTGCGTTCCCCGCTGGAAACAGGGTAGTTGGCAAGCGCCCAGTTTCCCGCACCGGACCACTGGCCCTGCATTTCGCCGTCGATGTAGAATTGCAGGAAATCATAGCCCGCTTCGCTGGAAACCTTGTGGTAAAAAATGACGCTACCCGGGCTGGTAACGTTCAAAGTCAGGCTCAGGCTGGTAGAAGCGCCATCGGCGATGGGTCCTGTCTTGGCGGCGTAAGTGCCGGATATGGCCTCAGCGCTTTGCACAGTCCAAGGGCTCGGGCTGCCGTTTTCCCAAGGATAGAGAGTGAAGTCGCTGGTCTCGAACCCTTCGTCGGGAGTTCCGAGCAGGATGACCGTGACGGTGCGTTCAGCCGTGATGGCGTCGTCATCGGTGGCGACTGCTTTGATCGTGTAGCCTCCGCTGCCGTAGCCGCTGGTGTTCCAAACCCAGGAGTAGGGCGCGCTGAAGTCGGTGTATTGCAGCGCGTCGTCCACGTAGAAAGCCACATTGGCGATGGTTCCGTCGGCATCCGTAGCCGTCACGTTCACGGTGACCGGGCTGCCCAGGTCAAAGACGGTGTTGTTGGCAGGGGAGTCGATGGTGCAGGCAGGCGCTCCGGGTATGGGATTGCCGAGTACGAAGCTGATGGTGTTGCCGGCTGAGCCGATGGAGCTGATCTGTAAACCGCCGGCCGAACCGTTGGAAAGAAACGGGGTGGGGTTAGTGGTGGCGTTAATCGCCGTCCGGCCTGTTTCCAGGCTGTAATTGGCGGAGGAAACGGTGCCGTTCACTGTGGTGGTGCCGTTGGGACGGTAGAGGTATACTTCGTCCGGAGGACCATCCGCGTTGCCATTATAGGCTGGGTTGATCCTGTAGATCAGCATTCCGCTGCCAGGGATGCTGCTTTCGAAGGTGCCGGTGTCCCGCCTGTATTCCACCACGAAGTACTCCGTGGAAGAATTGGGAGAGGGGATCTTGTAGCAGTTGTTGGTGGAGGAAACCAGGGGGTTCAGGGTATAGGTGCCGTCCACGGTCAATTCTGGAATGGAGGGTATCCAGTGGCCATATTTATACTTCATGTACGCGCCCATATGCTGGGGCGGATTCGCGTTGTTTTCCATCAAGTCCCAGGAGCCGACTGGGCTCAGGCCATCGTGGCTATAGTGGTAAAGGTCGGGAGCGCCGAGGGAATGGAACATTTCGTGGCAGAGGACGCCCACTCCGCTACTGGCCAAAAAGTCGGAGAGTTGGAAGTTGAAATCGTAGACCCGCTTGCTGTTGATGTACACATAGCGGTCGTAGATCGACCATCTGTGCGGCCAGAGCAGTTCCGCCCAGCCATCCGAACTGCCTTTGATGATGAAGCAGACGTTGTCGACCCTGCCATCGTTGTCGCCATCGACGACCAAGCCGGCGGGGATCTGCGAGCTGACGCCGTTCACAGCGTTCACCAGCAGCGTGAACTCGCGGTCGGTGCGCTCGTCGTCGCCGTTGTAGCCGATGGTGTTGGATGTGCTATAGGGGCTGTAATAAGCCCGGGGGTGCGAATCCTGCCAGGAGACGACCGTCGTGGATGGTGTGGGGTAGAAGGATGTGGGAACGTTCAGGGCGTTGTAGGAAACTTCCAGGAAATAGGATTGCATCGTGTTGCCGGTAGTGCCGTTGAACATGGAACTGTAGGTGGAGATCGACTGGCCGAACTCCGTCTGGTCGGAAAAGCGGATGAAGATGGCGAGGTTGTTCAGGGTTCCCGATGTGGGCGCCCTGCCGCTTCCTGCAGCCTGGAGCTGGCTTTGGGCGGCCCTTCTTTTTTCTTCGATCTGCGCTACGGGGATACTGGCCCAAGGCGTAAGTTTTGCTACGGCGGGATCATCGCGTCCGGCAAGCAGGTCAGTGAATACCAGTTCTCCGGAAGCGGATTTATCCAGATAGACGTACCAGCCCGCGCCGTTTTGCCTCACGGTGTAGCCGTCCTTGTCGTGCAGCCAGTTGTAATATTCGTCGCCGCTGGCGAAAAGTTCTAGTTTGGTGCCGTCTGGTTGGGCAAGGTTTACCGGCTGAAACCGGAGATAGGCTCCGGAGAGCAGGCTGACCGCCGCAACAAACAGGCAAAAGGTGGCAGTGTACTTCAAATTCAGGCGCATACTTACTTCCTAGCAATTCTAAGTGTCGCAGTTCCGGGCTTGCTTCGCCGGCAGGATGCCATCCTGCGCGGTTAGCCTGCTGGGAATCGGGACTGCACATACCAGTGTCGCTGCCCCCGGAATCTGTCAACCTCAAAGTTCGACCGGCCATATTTTGCATTGGCTTGCCTTTTACAGATGAATTTGGGAGGGTCGGCCAAAGGTTAGTGTTGGGGCTGGATGCCCAGAACACTCGTGGGAACTACGCTGCAGCGCCCCGCATAAAAATAATCCCAACACTCCCGGACCCTCATGCGTTTGCTTAATAGAAACCAGCCCCTTAGGAGAAACAATGAACAAGATCAAAAGAAGCCCTTACCCGATGTCGAACGCCGAACTTTCTGCCAGCGGTTCCAAGCCGATAGATAGCCAGCATTCCGGGAGCCCGAACGCCAGCCCCCATTTCGCAGCCGTCAACATCCTCAGCGCCTGGAACACGCGCCGCGGCTACCTGCTCAGGCCCGTCCTGCGTTTGCCCTGAGCCGCATAGTTTTAAACGCCATCCACACAATAGCCGGGAGTCCGCTCCCGGTTTTTTTTACGTCTGAATCGGCAGCGGCGCGCATCTAAACCAGGGCAGGCCAGCTGTGGCAACCATCCTAGAACGCAGACCGCAGTTGGAACCAACAAAAGGCGGGAAAGCCCGCTCCAGCCTGCATAACTTATTGCACGGCAATTAAATTACTTTACAGAACAGCCCTCCCGGCAAAACTGGCCTCAAAACAACAACAAGGACCATCCCGAGTGACAAAATTCACCGATATCATCCTGCCCGAACCGCTGTTACGCGCAGCCGCCGATCTCAATTACGAAACACCCACGCCGATACAAGCCCAGGTGATACCCTGGCTGCTGGAAAACGACGCCGACCTCATCGCCCTGGCTCAGACCGGTACGGGCAAAACCGCCGCTTTCGGCTTTCCCGTCCTCAGCCAGACGGACATCGAAAAACTGGTGGTCCAGGCCATCATTTTGTGCCCCACCCGCGAACTTTGCCTGCAGATCGGGCACGACCTGCAGTCCTTTGCCAAATACATGCCGCGCATCCGTTCCACCGTGGTTTATGGCGGAGCGCCCATTTACAAGCAAAAGGAAGCCCTGCAGTCCGGCGTGCACATCGTGGTTGGAACGCCAGGCCGGGTCAACGATTTCATCCGCCAGGGCGTATTGAAACTCGATACCGTCAGCCGCCTCGTCCTCGATGAAGCCGACGAAATGCTGAACATGGGCTTCAAGGAAGACCTGTTTGAGATCATGAAGCACACTCCCGCCCAGAAACAAACCCTACTCTTTTCCGCCACCATGCCCAAGGAAGTAGCCAAACTCGCCCAGACCTTCATGCACGACCCGCATCAGATCTCGGCCGGCAACCAAAACCAGGGCGCGGACAACATCAAACACTACTACTATAAAGTGCATGCCCGCGACAAATACAAGGCCCTGAAACGCATCGCGGACATGAGCCCCAGGATCTACGGCATCATCTTTTGCCGCACCCGCAACGAAACCCAGGAGATCGCCGATAAACTGCAGCATGACGGCTACAACGCCGACGCCTTGCACGGAGACCTTTCGCAGGGGCAGCGCGAACTGGTGATGAGCCGCTTCCGCTCCAAATACGTCCAATTGCTGGTGGCGACTGATGTGGCGGCACGCGGACTCGACGTGGACGACCTCACCCACATCATCAATTTCAGCGCTCCCACCGAACCGGACATCTACATCCACCGGTCCGGAAGAACAGGCCGCGCCGGAAAAAGCGGCATCTCGCTCACCATCATCCATTCCAAGGAAATCGCCGCGCTCAAAGCCATGGAAAAGCGCCTGGGACGAGAGATCACGCCGGCGAAAGTGCCAGGCGGACGCGAAATCTGCGAAAAGCAACTCTTCCATTTCATCGACACCGTGGAACGTATCGAAGTGGACAACGCCCAGATCGATTCCTTTTTGCCCAACGTGTACAAGAAACTCAGCTGGCTGAGCCGGGAAGAACTGATCCAAAGATTTGTCTCCGTGGAGTTCAACCGCTTCCTCAATTACTACAAGGACGCCTCCGACCTGGATTCCGGTTCCGAACATGCCAGCCGCGAGGAAAAGAAATCCTTCGCCTTCAAGACCTTCAAACTCTCCATCGGCTACGCCCAGAACCTCACCAAACGCGAACTGATGCGCTACATCAACCAGCTCAAGGTCACGCGCAGCATCGAGATCGGGCAGATCGACATCTTTCCGGATTTCTGCCTCGTGGAATTGGACGCCGAATACGCGGAGCAACTGCTGAAAGCCTTTAGCCGCCACAAGTTCAAGGGCATCCCCGTCAACGCCGCGCTCGGAGAACCAGCCCGGCGCA
>CAYSAT010000078.1:0-11240 GCA_964429035.1 uncultured Candidatus Cloacimonadota bacterium
CTATCAAACAAATGGTAGAGCCTCGACAGAAACGTGAAGCTGTCGGGGTGGCGATGACTCACGGACTTAGCGAGCGGCATGCCTGCAGAGTGATAGCCCTAAACCGCAATACGCTGCGATATCAGGCGATAATCAAGCAGGATAATATCTCTATTGAAAAGTTCTTGCGTGAGAAAGTTGTCGCCCCGAGATCACAAAGCTATGGCTTGCCGAGGCTGGTAATCTTAGTAAGAAAGAAGTTCGGTGAAGTCAATCACAAGCGAGTTGAGCGGATCTACAAAGCCGCCGGACTTCAGTTGTCCAGACGTCCCAAGAAGTATATAAAGCGGGAACCGGTACCGCTGGAGAGAGCAACAGAGCCAAACCAAGTCTGGGCAATGGACTTCATGTCTGACACACTGGAGAATGGCAGAAAGTTCCGAGTCTTCAACCTCATAGATACCTTCAGCAAAGAATGCATCCTCCAGATCATCGACAGTTCACTACAAGGAAGCCGACTTGTCCGAGAGCTGAATCAACTCGCAGAACTGCGAGGACTTCCCAAGGCGATTAAATGCGACAATGGTCCGGAGTTTACCAGCAAAGTCATGCTCAAATGGGCAGACGAAAAGGAAGTTATAATGTGTCACTGAAAACTTCAATTTGTTATCACTTGGACAAGTGATGCTATCGCACTGACTATAAATGGGATATGTGGGGAGCGTCTTGCTCGTGTTGGACTTGGACATTCCTCATGGATAGGGACTTTTCTATCACCAAAAACTTCAATTCAGGTTATCAGATTGATTCACTTGGACATATTCAGGAACCTGGCAGATACCAAAACTAATCACCTAATGACTTATAAGGTAAGAAATTAGCATGTCAACAACAGTTATGTTAGGGGCCTGCATGCCATCGGACCTGGACATTTGAAGTTTTTGGTGATCGGATTTGAAGTTTTCACTGACACATTACATTTAAGCCGCTCCAGTCATCTGCAAATAAAATCTTGACAAAAAGATATTGTTACAATGTACGGTCCGTATATAACACTTTTTGGGAGCGTGTCATGAAGCATATTTCAATGATTGTTATTCTCTTGGTTTGCGCTGCCTCTTTGGCAGCGGAGATTCATTCCACTTCTGCGGGCGGATACTGGAACAATTCCAGCACTTGGGTAGGCGGCAGCATTCCCGGCCAGTTTGACGATGTAGTTTTAAACGGCCTGGTCTATCCGGACACCCTGTCCTATTGCCACAATCTGAGCCTGAGCGGAACGGGCCGCCTGACCCACGGCTTTGACAGCCAAATTCATGGCGCCCTGCGCGTTTACGGCGACCTGAACAACGCCGGTTTAGTAGAAAAATGGGATAATGCCGGTGCCATCGTGCTTTATTGCTACGGCAACATCATCAACTCCGGCACCCTGAAACCCAACCATCTCTATCTCTCAGGCACCGCGGACCAGCGTCTACATAACGTGGGGACTTTTTTGCCGCCATATCTGACCGACCTGAATGAGACCAGCGCCCTGGTCCTCGGGAGTGACCTATCAACCAACGGAGCTATCACCATCAACCTGAATGGCGCCCATCTGGTGTTGAATGGCACCCTGGTGAGCGATCTTTCCATGACGGGCGGAACCCTCCAAAACGCTGTGATAGAGGGGGGAAACGGCGCCACCTTTACCGGAGCGGGCGATGCCTGGTTAAGCGGCGTCACCGGCAACGAGCTGGTTTTGAACGGGACGGTGCGCTTCAACAATAGTTCCAGCTTCGGTATACTGGTCAACAATGGCACCATCTCCACTCCAGTGTATAGCACGGGAAATCTGGCCGTCACCCAGAGCCTGACTAACTACGGTGTTATCACCAGAGATGGCGGCGGCACGCTGAATCTTGCCCTGGGTGGAGATTTTTACGAACACGGCTCCACCTACGCCGACCGGATCGACTTCAGCGCCCCAGGCCCGCACAACATTTGGCAAGCCGGGACGGCCAATCCCATCAACAGCGCCAATATCTATTCCAGTCCCGCAGCTGGAAATATCCGATTGCTTTCCGATTGGCGCATTTACCACTGCGCCTTTGACCTCGGCGGAGGCACACTCGTTCTTCACGACGCCGCCGGCGGCTATGACCTCAATTTTAATAGCGGCTACCTCAAAACAGGCACGCTGCAAGGCGTCTCTTCCAGTTCCCTCACCATGAGCGAATCTGCCTATATCCAAAATATCACTGCCGACCTGCTGTCCACTTTCGGAACCGTGTCGGTTTACGGGACCAATGCGATCGGACAGCTCAGCAACCACGGAACGCTCACCACGCCTACATACTCGACCGGCAACCTGACTGTTGCGGAGCGGCTGGAAAACTATGGCAACCTCACCATGGGTGGAGACGGCCACCTGAATCTATATCTGGGGGGCGATCTCTACAATTACGGCTCCATGAACAACGACGCCACCTATGTGAACGGGACCTTAGACCAGTATATCCGCAACGCCGGAACGATCAACTGGAGCGGCAGGTTCTGGCTGGTTTCGGAATTGGGACCCTCACAGTGGTATTTCAACGGAAACCCTGACTATAGCAGCTATGTGACCAATTACAACGTCAATCCCGGCAATCTGGGTATCTGGAAACCTTTTGATGGGACAAACTATGGCCGCCAGATCATCATTGGGGACGGTCTCACCCTGAGCGCCCCGCAAAATCTGACCCTGATGGATGATTCCGGAATTCTACGCCTGCGCTGGAACCAAGTCCCCGACGCCCTTTTCTACACTGTCTATGCCTCGGCCACGCCGGATGGCAGTTTCTCCATCCTGCATCAGCAGGTGTTCGATACAGACCTCAGCGACGGCTGGGTAGGCAGGGAAATCGACCCCGCGGAACAGCTCCGCTTCTTCCGGGTGACTGCCCAAAACTGAGCGCGGGAGAAGCCCCTTTGTAGCCGGCGCTCGCCGAAGCGCCGCACTCTGTTTCTCTCCTTCTGCGGAGGATCGGCATCCTCCGGCTACGTAACTCCGCTCGCCGAAGCGCCGCACTCTGTTTCTCTCCTTCTGCGGAGGATCGGTATAATGTGTCACTGAAAACTTCAATTTGTTATCACTTGGACAAGTGATGCTATCGCACTGACTATAAATGGGATATGTGGGGAGCGTCTTGCTCGTGTTGGACTTGGACATTCCTCATGGATAGGGACTTTTCTATCACCAAAAACTTCAATTCAGGTTATCAGATTGATTCACTTGGACATATTCAGGAACCTGGCAGATACCAAAACTAATCACCTAATGACTTATAAGGTAAGAAATTAGCATGTCAACAACAGTTATGTTAGGGGCCTGCATGCCATCGGACCTGGACATTTGAAGTTTTTGGTGATCGGATTTGAAGTTTTCACTGACACATTACAGAAGTTCAGTTAGGTTTCATAGCTAAAGGTAAGCCGACCCAGAACGGCTTTATTGAGAGCTTCAATGGCAAAATGAGGAAGGAATGTCTTGACAGGCATATATTCCGGAATTTGTTTGAAGCAAAGGAAGTTATTATGAATTGGGCTAGTCACTACAATGAAGAACGACCGCATCGGTCTCTGAATTATATGGCTCCCTACGAGTTTATTAATGCCTATAACGTCAAAGCGAATTCACCATTACAAACTGGTCTATAAAATGGGGTATGGTCAGCTCCATACAGCCCATCATAGTTTCAGCTTGACACCAAATCGTTATAGAGTGATATTTTGACCTATGGCTATTATGGCTACGTCAAGTTTCAGCTTGACACCAAATCGTTATAGAGTGATATCGCTATTGGCTCAAGTGCGCAAATCAGCCGGTTTCAGCTTGACACCAAATCGTTATAGAGTGATATTATATCAAGTGTATTGCGAGGCTTCAGTATGTTTCAGCTTGACACCAAATCGTTATAGAGTGATATAGGACAACGCACCAAGAGTGGGGTGTTATTGTTTCAGCTTGACACCAAATCGTTATAGAGTGATATGTTTGAAGCCATGAGTGGACGCAAGGATCAGTTTCAGCTTGACACCAAATCGTTATAGAGTGATATTGAGTTACCGCTGCAAGTATTTTGACATCCGGTTTCAGCTTGACACCAAATCGTTATAGAGTGATATCATGCAAAAGGCCGCCCTGTAGTCTTTCCGGTTTCAGCTTGACACCAAATCGTTATAGAGTGATATTATGCTGGGCTGATTCGGACGACCGCGATCGTTTCAGCTTGACACCAAATCGTTATAGAGTGATATTGAACAAAGTATTAAAACGTGACGCAAACGGGTTTCAGCTTGACACCAAATCGTTATAGAGTGATATCAGACGGTTGCCGGCGACGCAAATGCTTTCGGTTTCAGCTTGACACCAAATCGTTATAGAGTGATATGCCGATGCGACAGTAAGTGATGCAGCCGCCGTTTCAGCTTGCCACCAAATCGTTATAGAGTGATATAGCCGCGGCATCCGCATTGACGGCGGTGGAGTTTCAGCTTGACACCAAATCGTTATAGAGTGATATTATGGGAACACAGAAATAACATTACAGCCGGTTTCAGCTTGACACCAAATCGTTATAGAGTGATATTGTCTACAGCGTAGGGCGTGGATGTGGTTTGTTTCAGCTTGACACCAAATCGTTATAGAGTGATATTATGCTGGATTTACAGAGACCACGTCATTCGTTTCAGCTTGGCACCAAATCGTTATAGAGTGATATATCGCTCTCGCAAGCCCCTGCATTCTCAGGGGCTTGTTTGTTTTTACCCGGAGAAAAATCAGTCTTCGAGGTCCTCAAAAATGAGGAGTTGCTCCGGATTTTCCGGTGACGGCCTGCGTTTGTGGTTTTCGAGGACGACGATCTTGCCGAACTGCTTATCTGTGAAGGTCAGGATGTTGACCCTGCCCTTTTCTGGGATGTTGGCTTCTATCATTGACGCCAGGCTGTCCAGTTTTTCCCTTGGTCCGCAATACTTGGCGTAAACTGAAAACTGGCACATCCCGAAGCCTTCTTTTTCCAGGAAGGTCCTGAACTTTGTGGCGATCTTACGGTCCTCGGCCTCTACCACAGGCAGGTCGAACATAACCATGATCCACATCAGCCTGTACCCGTTGAGAACGTTTTCCATTAAAGTTAGCTTATGCTTGCCGCCCTTGTATCTGGGCCAACACATCTTCCCCGATCAAGGGAAATGATAAAGAAGCCTTCTTGATTCCCAGCGCCTGGATGAACTGATCAACCGTCCTCTGCAGGCAATAACGCAAATGGGTGTCGATCCCGGCATGCGTCAACGGCAGGTCGAGCACGCCAACCAGCTTCCTTTTGAAATCAGGCGTCAGCCCTGCCTCGAGTCCGGGGTTCAGAACGCAGATCAAGAGGTCGGTAAAGGGGCGGTAGGGCTCCATCAAGTCGTCGGCGAGGCAATAGGGATTCAGCTGGTTATGATGGTGGATACCCAGTTCGGGGAGCAGCCCGGAAGCCACGATGTTCCGGCACATGGCGGCCCTCAGGATGGCGTAGCCGTAATTGAGGAAAGAGTTGATCCCGGGCGCGTCGGGATCCCGTTTGAATTCTTTGCCCAACAAACGTTCCCAATAGAAGCGGGCGGCGACCGCCTCGGCGTTGCCGGAATCCCCCGAGAGCACTTTATGGCAAAGGAGGTCCAGATCCTGATGCTTCTTACCAGCCAGTTTGAGCACGGCTGCCTGATTGGCGATCTTGGCGGTTATCACTTGCTGCCAGAGATTCTTCTTCAAAGGCAGCGAACTGCTTATTTGTTGCTCGATGCGGTCCTTGCGCCGGACATTGGCGCCATAGGGCAGGGTCAATGAGCAGGGCTGCGAGTTCTTTCCGCAATGCACTATCGGAATCCCCTCTTCTCCGAGCCTCATCATCGCCCCGTTGGTGATGCAGGCACCATGAGCGTTGACCACCACAGCTTCGATGTCGCTGAGGGGGATTTTCTTTTCCTCTGCAGCCGTGGAAACCAGCAGGAAGCCCTTGCTTACCGCTATGCCGCAGCTTTCCGCGTTGATCTCCACTACGGTGGTCATTTCTCGTTTACGATCGGATCGAATATCCAGCCCGTGATATCAGCCCCCGCCTTACGTGCTCGTAATTCCTGAAGTCTCTTTGCGGAGTATTGTTCCCCTATATCCTCAAGTTCCTTGGGCTTTTTTGCGACATGTATCTCTCGCAAGTATAATATTCCATTGGTCATTTTCTTTAATCTTCGGAATTCCCTTTCCTTTTCAGTCCTATCAACTGCGATCACGTCGTTTTTAAAGACCCGCATCACTTTTTTACCCTTGGGATAGTCCCTTTTCCATTGTGGAACAAATCCTGGCTGGTGGGCTGCGTAGCTGCTGACGATCTCGATATCCCACTTGCAGTCAGGATCAGTGGGGTCCTTGATAAAGACATCGGCAAAGAGGTTGTTGCCGGAGGACATATATTTGAAAATCCGGCCTTCTTGGTCCCGGATGGGGATCATGACCGCGGGGTTCATGCTGAGGGTAACTTTGATTTTCTTTATGTTGTTCTTTTTACCCCATTCCTTTATCGCGGCCTTGAATTCCTCTTTTGTTTTGCCCTCAGCCAACTTCCCAATCTTTTTCTTCAGATCGCAGCGGACAATATCCTGCCAGTTTTTCAGAGTGATATCAGTAATGTCTCTACGCAGCGTGTAGAGGCGATTTTTCGGGTTATCTGAATCGGGCGCGGGATTTCCATCAGGTCCTTTCACAAAACCATAGGCGGTTTGATCCATCAGGGCTCCGCCAGTCTGATAGCGTTGACCCAGTTTATCGGCTTTGATCTGGTCCGGCTTGTATGAGACCAGGATGGCATTGACCCGCTCGCGGAACTCCGCATGGCTGAATCCCGGCCAGGGCGGGTCGAGCAGTTCGATCTGGCGGTATTGGGTGCTGGCCAGGCGTTCTGATACATGCTTGACCAGGGAACGGGTGGTGAGGGCGATCACAAAGGCGTCGATCGCGTGGTGGCGGTGGTCCGCGCGTTCCTTGGCGTCGGTTTCGCCCAGAGCGGTGTTCAGGCCCCACTTGTCGCGCAGGATGCCGGTATGCCTGCCCGTGACCGCCCACACGTTGTTTTTGCCACACACATACCACATGTACTTCATCGCCACCCGGCTCATGTAGCGGGTGTCGTTGAGCATCCGTTCCAGGAGTTTGTTTTCATCTGCGAAGTTCTCCATCGCGTCGGACTGAAAGCGCCATTTTTGTGCCTTGCGGTTCAATCTGTTTGCCCGCACCAGGATCGCGTCCCACTTGAATCTGCCGGGGCTGTCATGGAAGGCCTCATAAGGGGTCCGCTCCCCTTTGGCTTGGTTTGCCTCCCGGGTGCAGAGTACCTTGTTGGCGGTGGTGTCGTCATAGGTGCGGGACTTGGGCAGGATGTGGTCGATCTCTATATTGGGCGAGAACAGGTTTTCAACGTTGATTACATCTCCGGAATAAACACAGACAGGCTTCTGATCCTTGGCGCAGAGTTCGCGCCATAGCTTGACCTTGAGCATATTGGTGCGGGTGACATATTGGTTGTGATTCCTGAGGAAAGTCGCGATATCTTCGTTCTGTTCCTCGTTTGTATTCATGGCTTTGATCAGTTCCTTGCGCTTCTTGGCGCTCATTGGCGCTTCTTTGCCCAGCTCGAGTACGATCTCCTGCGGCGCGCCATAGCGTTTGCAGAGGGCATTGACCAGCTTGCACAGTTGATTGAGCGCGACATGGACCGTGGGGTTGTTGATCTTGCCAAATTCGTCGTCTTTGTCGATCCGGATTTTGCGATTGAGCTTGATGGTTTCCCTGGTCAACAATTCGCCGTAGTAGGGAAGGTCACCCTCCTCAAAGATTCGCCCATCATACTCCTCTGAGTGGTCATAGCCAGCCAGGCGGCAAGCTTCGGAGTAGATTTCCTTTTGCCTCAGGAAAGGCAAGATCTTATGCATGGCTTTCAGGCTCATGCGGCCATAGCCGTCGGGCAGTTCCAGGTCCAGGAACCGCCCGCAGCTCTCGCTGGAGATCCCTATTGACTGCAGCTCCGCTATCTTTTGTTCGTCATCGGAATCTTGGATTAGGATCTCCACCACCCGGCTTTTGGCCTCGAAGGACAAATTCTCCCAAATCAGTTTCAGTTCCGCGTTATGCTTTTTGCGCAATTGGGTTTCCAGTGCGTTTCCCGGGAGTTTTTTTGTCTTCTCAGTTTCCAGGTTGAAGCGATAGTCTTCCGCCTGTTTACCCCAGAGTTTTTTGCGCATGTCCTCGAATTTGACTTCGGACTTGGTATGGAGCATGTCATATAGGGTGCGATATTGCTCGTCGCTGAGTTTGGAAGCTTGTCCCGTAAACACTTCCGCAACCTTGATATGATTCAGGTTTTGGAGGATGCGCACCTCTTGGAACAGCGGATGGGCTTTGGGGGCACGTTCTTCTGTTGGTTCCAGCTCACATTTGCCTTTCTCAGTGGGTTTGAGGGGACGCTGGTGAAAGATGATCTGGCGAACATTTTCCCGGTGCTCATCCGTTAGCGATTGGTTGAATCCGCTTTGTGCGGACCAGATCGCATCGAATTCACGCTCAACCATGTCCCGGGTCGGCAGGATGGGGGAGGCGTCTTCGTCGTCTTTGTATCTGAACTTGACCGGCTTTCGGAGGTGATGTTCCTTGGTTGAAACTTCCTTAGTTTCCGATCCTTTCATTTGGTTGTAGCGGTGCCATAAGTATTCGCCCAGAGTCCGATACTTGGTGTCGTCCAAGGTGTTTCTCAGATTCTCTATCGCGGCCTTGATCTTCTTACCGTCATCTTCGGTGCGCAGGGCCTTGCGGTTGCTCTTGTAGCCCCGGCGCTTGGCCAGGTGGATCAGGGCGCGGGCGAACTCCGCGGGGCTGAGTTCCTCGTCCAGCGCTTTGCTGCGCAAGTAATAGGGGTTGATCTTGAATACTTCGTCGCGTTGCCGCTGGTCCTCAGGCAGAAAACCGTTTTCCAGCAGGTAATTGATCAAGCCGCGGACGCGTAGCAGATAGCGGTCGAGGTTGCGGCGCTGCCCGCGGTAACCGCGGCGTTTCACGGCCAGAGGTTCATGGCTATCCATTTCCCGGCCATCGGGAAAGATGCGCACGCCCATGTTGATAATGCCAGTGGGATTGTTTTCTGGAGAGAGTTCCAGCATGCACCACCCGAGCGAGGTGGAGCCCAAGTCAATTCCGAGGCGGTAGTTTTTTTGTGTTTTTGCCATTTTTTTCTTGACTCCCTACGTGTATTAGTTATTTTGTCTTCGGAAACCTAGTTAATAAGATTTGAAATGGTGTCAAGCTGTTAATAAGGTTCAATCCAACAACTGCCCTCTGGACTTGATCCAGCAGGGCCTTTTTTTCGCCCTCTCGCAAGTTACCCCAAGCGCGTTAGCCCCCCGCAAGCAAAGGCTCGTCTGCCATTCAGGGACTCACCGGATTTATCGCTTGCCGCCCTTGGCCAAAACCCAACACCAGCGGCATACCTCATCGATATTCTGGCAGAAATAGCAGAGCTAAACAAGAGTTACGCAAGCCTTGCGTAATTCTAAGCGCCATAGTCTACAAGTGGATAACTAAGAAATTCACAATTACGCCAAAGTTCTCAGCCCGCCGTAGCGCAGTCTGCCCAGGCTATGGAACGGCAGGGTTGGAAACCTGCCCATATACTGCCGCAATAGCAGTTCAATGCAGGGATAAAGAGATTGGGATTTAGTAATATATTAAGATAAAATTATTATATATCATATAGTATATATCCTGTACAAATACCCATTATACAATGACTAATTACAGCACTAATGAAACCCCCATCCCCGCCCGGGCTGAGAACTATTGCGTAATTGTGAATTTCTCGATTATGTGATTGGTAGTGAGGCGTTTAGAATTACGCAAGGCTTGCGTAACTCTTGTTTATTTCTGAATTCCTGCGTAACTCTCACAGGTCCCTAGCCCTACCGGCCCTCGCTGAACGCCTTGGTGCGGCGCCCGGAAAAACCCGCCTCCGCGGCAAAAAAATTCCGGGATCCGGCCCCGGAAGCCGAAAACGTCACCCATTATATAGTGGGGGGCAGTTTTGAATTCCCGCTTGCCGCGTTTCCGCCCGACCGCGCAGTGATTCTTGCTACCCGCTTCTGTCCGTCAGCGGCGGCACAGGAGAGGCAAAGCGGAGGGAGGGGAGGGAGCAAGATGGAGCTGTCCACGAATTACGCGAATTTTCGGGGTTGAAAAGATGAACAGAGGAACAGATGAAAAGGGGAAAAAGGGAAAAGGGGAAAAGGGCAAAAGGGGAAAAGGGGAAAAGGGGAAAGGTGGTTAGGTGGAAAGGGTTGTCATCCCGGGCTCCGGGGTTCCCGACGGATCGCGCAGCGATCTGGTGGGGTGGTTGACCCGGGATCCAGTCTTTTACCTTTATTCCCTACGTTGGCTATGTTCGGGGACAAGGTCTGATATGACATTTAAAGACTGGATCCCGGCTCGCCATCCCACTCCGTGGGATCCTGGCGTCCGGGATGACAGCGTGGGGACTGGCAGATGAAAAGCCCGGGGCTGGCGCAGCCCCCTTTCCCCTTTCGCCCTTTCACTGTTCACCCGTTCACCCGTTCACCCGTTAACCCTTTCGCCCTATCACCCCTTTGCCCGTCTTGTGTTACACCCTTTCGCCCTATCACCCCTTTGCCCGTCTTGTGTTACACCCTTTCACCCTTTCACCCTTACACTGTTCACCCGTTAACCCTTTCGCCCTTTCGCCCCTTTGCCCGTCTCGTGTTACACCCTTTCGCCCTTTCGCCCTTACACTATTCACCCGTTCACCCGTTCACCCGTTAACCTTTTCGCCCTCTTGCCCTATCGCCCCTTCGCCCTTTCTACGAATCACCCATAAAACAAAGGAGAAAAAATCCATGAAAGTCCGTTTCAAAAACAACATCCTGTCCTATTCCGGCAAGGTGGACAACCTCGTGTTCTACTGGAACAACCGGCTGAACCGCACCGTCTGCCGCGAGTACGTGAAACCCCAGCCCACCGCGCAACACGCCCGTTTCGGACAGGTGGCCCGCAACCTGCGCGACCTCAACCTCAGCGCGGGCTACAAGCAGGACCTGAAGGTCTATGTGGACCTCTGGAACACCCGCTCCCGCAACGTGGACAAACCCTACGCCAACTGGCTGAACGTGTTCTACAAGATCATGTACGCCCTGGCGAA
>CAYSAT010000079.1:0-11237 GCA_964429035.1 uncultured Candidatus Cloacimonadota bacterium
AATGAAAAAAAACATCTTGATCATCCTTACCGGCGGAACCATTTCCATGAAAGCCAAAGGCTCGCTGGGGGTAGTTCCCAGCTCTGAACTGGCGGACATATTGCGGGAATTTCCGCAGTTAGACAGCGTCGCCAACGTAGAAGTGATGGACTATCTGAACCTTCCCAGCCCCTATATCACGCCGGAAATGATGCTGGAACTGGCCAAACTCATTGATCTAAAGATCATCGATTACGACGGCGTGGTGATCACGCATGGCACCGATACGCTGGAGGAGACTTCGTTCCTCTGTGACCTGGTGCTGACAACACGCAAACCAGTTGTGTTTACCGCGGCGATGCGCAGCGGCAGCGACATCGGCCTGGATGGTCCGCGCAACATCATTGGAGCGGTTAGGGTCGCCAGCCATCACGATTCCGCGGATAAAGGCGTGTTGGTGGTAATGAACGACGAGATCCATACTGCCCGGGATGTAGTAAAATCGGATACCGGCAAGGTGGACGCCTTCCGTTCCATCGGATACGGGCATTTGGGCAGCGTGGATCCAGACGCCATCGTTTACCACCGCGCGGCTTTGTATCGTGAAAACGTGTGGACGGACCGCCTGGAGACCAGGATCGACCTGATAAAGGCGGTGGCCGGGATGGATGGGAAATTCATCCGCTGCTCGATCGAAAGCGGCGCCAAGGCGATAGTGATAGAAGCCTTCGGACGTGGCAACGTGCCGCAGAACATAATCCCGGATATCGAGCAAGCCCTGGCCGCAAACGTTCTGGTGGTGATCAGTTCGCGTACTTACACTGGCCGGGTACTCTCGGAGTATGGATATCAAGGCGGAGGAAAACACCTGGCCGACCTCGGCTGCATCCTCGCCGGAGACCTCAAAGGGGTAAAAGTAAGGCTCAAATTGATGGCGCTGTTTGGCAAATACCAGGATCCGGATGTGGTGAAACGGTTCTTTTTGCAGAGCCGGAACTGAGTATGGACCAGATTTGTGAGAAGCCTATGAAGATAGCCCTGTTAGGCCCCGCGCCTCCTTTTCGCGGCGGCATCACGCAATTCGCCCTGATGCTCGGTCATGAGTATGTGAAGGAAGGCAACGAGCTGCGGATGTTTACCTTTCATAGGCAGTATCCGGGTATTATGTTTCCGGGCGGCGAGCAAACCACGGAGTTTGCCAATCTGCCCGATATCCATGTGGAAAGAGTGTTTACGCCCTATCGGCCTGACACTTGGAAAACAGCCGTGGACAGGATCAAGGCCTGGTATCCGGACCTTGTGCTCGTATCCTACTTCCTGCCCTGGTTTGCGCCCTCCTATGCCTGGATCTGCAAACGATTGCGTGGCATCCGGATCGTCTGCCTGGCGCATAATATTGACTTCCATGAGAAATGGCCGGCCGCGGATCTGCTGACTAAAAGGGTTTTTCAATACTGCGACAGGATCGTGGTGCTTTCGGAAGCCTGTCTGCGCGATTTGAAGCGAAAAATGCCGGCAGATATCAGTGCCAGGGCTGTTCTAGGATATCATCCCATATATGGTTGTTACGCGGAGCACACACCTAAGGCCAGTCAGATTACAGCAGCCAACACATTATTGTTCTTCGGCTTGATCAAGAAATACAAAGGTTTGGACGTGCTGCTCAAAGCTTTGAAACAAGCGTCGGTTGTGCATCCCGGACTTAAGTTGATCATCGCTGGCGAGGTTTATGGAAGAGCGGATAAGTACCAGAAACTGATTCGGGAATTGGGATTGGAACAATGCGTGGAAGCGCATTTCCGCTATATCACGGACAGGGAGATAGCAGGTTTTTTCCTGCGCAGCCAGGTCTGCGTGTTGCCCTATAAAACAGCCACTCAGAGCGGAGTGATCGCCACCGCCTATAGTTTTGGCGTGCCCGTGATCGCTTCCGACGTGGGTGGATTGGGTGAATCAGTGGTCAATGATGTTACGGGTCTGCTGGTAGCGCCTAACTCCCCAGAAGCTCTGGCCAGCGCCATTATCCGCTATTTTGGAGAAGGCCTGTACGCGAAGCTCAGTGGCAACATCCCCGCTTTCGTAGCCCGGCATGATTGGCGCGGGCTAGCCAGGCTGATCCTGGAATCCTGAATGCGCCTGCTGTTGATCACATATTACTTTCCTCCTTGTGGAGGGGCAGCCGTACAAAGATGGGTGAAATGGCTGCCCGACCTCATTAAGGCGGGTTTTGAGGTGACGGTCCTGACAACTCGGGACGGTGATTATCCTGTACTGGATGAAAGTCTGCTGGCGGATATTCCTCCTCAAGTGAGGGTTCTGCGCACCCGGACCCCCAGCTGGGACATGTGGTGGAAGCTGCTGTCCGGGAAAACCAGCGCCTTGCCGCATGGAAGTTTGGTAGCGGAGGGTAGGTCGAGCCTGGCTCGCCGTGTATTGGTATGGATGCGCCTGAACCTCATAATCCCCGATCTGCGCAGGTTTTGGAATCCAGCTGCAAACAAGTCCGCCGTGGCTTTCTTGCGCCAGAATCCCATCGACATTGTTATCACTACAGGTCCTCCGCATTCCACTCATTTGCTCGGCTTGCGTCTGAAGCAACGCTTCAAATTTGCTTGGGTGGCCGATTGGCGTGATCCCTGGACCTCCATTTATTACCTTCAACTGAATCCGCCTTCGAGGCTGAGTATGTGGCTGCACAGGCGCTTGGAAAAGAAGGTTGCTTATGCCGCCGATCTCAATATCGTGGTGTCGGAGTATCTGCAGTCTGAACTGGCAGGGGCAAGAAGCCGCGTGATCTACAATGGCTTCGATGCCAGCAAGTTTCCGCCAGCTCCAGCTGCCATTTCAGCTAAGAAAGACAGGGATATCCTGCGTTTGAAGTACGTGGGCAATGTTACCGAGGGACAGGATCTGGAGGCTTTGGCTGACGTTGTAGCGAATGGTTTGGAAGCGGTGGATTTCGAGCTCAGCTTTGTGGGGACTAAACTCCGCCCTGAGCAGGATAAATTGCTGCGGGAGCGTTTTGGCGGCAAACTCCGTTGCACTGGTTTTCTGCCCCACCAGGAAGCGCTTCGGGAAATGAGGTCTGCGCACATTTTGCTGATGCTGGTCAATTATTACCCAGGTTCCCAGGGTATGCTTACGACCAAGCTGTTTGAATATCTTGCCGCTGGGAAGAAGATCCTGTGCCTGGGACCGCATGGCGGCGAAGCGGAAAAACTGATTCTGGAGTACTCTGCCGGCTCTTGTTTCGACAAATCGGAGCTGGGGGCCGCGAAAGATTTCCTGCGGTCTTGGCATGGAGTTTGGTGCAGTGGAATGAGCATGGACAATAGCGCCGATGTTTCCGCTTTAAGTTCACAGAGCCAAGCGCTTAAACTCGTCGAACACCTCAGGCGGCTAAAAAAGGGTTGACAAAAAACGCTGGCATATAACTTGGCCGCAAATGATTAAGACAATAAGAGGAAACAATGCCCCAACACAAATCGCCCCGCAAGAGAATGAAGACCGATGCCAAGCGCCAGGCACGCAACAACTATGTAAAGAGGACCCTGCGTTCGCTGGACAAACAGATCCGGGCCGAACTTCCAGCCGAAGAAAAGCAAGCTTTGCTGGACAAGATCTATTCCCAACTGGATAAGGCCGCCAAAAAAGGCGTGATCCACAAACGCACGGCATCCCGTCGCAAAGCCCGTGTGGCGTCATTCTTCAACAAGGACCAAAGCAAGGCCTGAACTTCCCTCACTATGAGCGGAACGAAGATCACATCTGGGGGAAGCCTCCTCCTTTGCCGTGAAATTGTTTCGTCCACAGGACGCGTCAAACCACTATCCTTCCAAGGCCGGCAATGAAACGTAAACGCAGCCTGCCCGTCCGAATCCTGCGTTTCATTCTGTTTCTCCATCTCTGGTTTTGGGCTGCCATCGCTCTGCTGAGCGTGCTCTATATCTTCGTAAATCCACCCGTCACACCGTTGATGCTGCAACGCTATCTGGTGCGGGGTTACGATTGGCAGAAAAGGGAATATGTCCGGCTGGAGAATATCCCGCAGCGAACCCAGAACATGGTGATCACTGTGGAGGACGGCAACTTCTACACGCATCACGGATTCGAATGGAAGATGGTGCAGAAGGCGTGGCAGAAGAATGCAAGGGCTGGAGAGATCCGCTCCGGAGCCAGCACTATCAGCAACCAGTTGGCCAGGACCATCTTTCTGACCACGGACCGCAACTACTTGCGGAAGTATCTGGAAGTCCAGGTGACCCTGATCATGGAACTGCTGATGTCCAAGAAACGCATGCTGGAACTGTATTTGAACTATGTGGAATGGGGTAAGGGGATCTACGGGATTCAGACCGCTTCACTATACTATTATGGCACAGGCTGCCAAAACCTGGGCCGCAGCAACTCCATGAAACTGATCGCCATCCTCACCAATCCGATCGACTATTCCCCGCAAACCTATTACAATTCCGGTTCCGCCTACCAACGCTATCAGATGCTGCAACGCTATTATTAGCGGCCATCGAATGCTTCTATGGAAGAGAGATTTCTTTACCACATCTGGGACGCCGGGCACTTGCTGACCCCCTTGAAAACAGCCAGCGGCAAAGCCTTGCAGGTTAATTACCAGGGGCAGTTCAATACAGGCCGGGGTCCGGATTTCCGCAATGTGATCATCAATCTGAACGGCGAGATCATTCGCGGCGACGTGGAGATCCATATCAACGCCTACGACTGGATCGCGCACGAGCACCATGAAGACCAGCATTACAACCAGGTCGTCCTGCACGTTGTGATGAACGCCGGGCAACATGAATACACGATCAAGGAGAACGGCGAAGCGGTGGAAATCCTGGAATTGAAAGGCCAACTCAGCGAAGATATCCGCAAGTTGCTGGATGCGCCGTCCATTCCTGAAGACAAGGAGCGTTCCACATACTGCGACCTTCTTTCCGCTGTGGACAACGACGCGTTTACCGGCATACTGACCGCCTGGGGTTTACGCCGGTTTAGAAACAAAGTGCGCAGATTCAACGCCGGCCTGATGCTGAGCGATTTCGACCAGGTGCTCTATGAAGGCATGATGGAAGCCTTGGGCTACGATAAGAACAAGCAAAACATGCTCAATCTGGCTCAGTCGATCCCCCTGCAGAAAGTACGCGCCTGGCAGGATGAAGGCCTGACCGCGCTGGAACTGGTCGCTATCCTTTGCTGCTCCAGCGGTTTGCTGGAAAAATGCCGCCGCCATCTGGATCCAGGCTTGTTCGACCTGATCCAGGCCAGTTATGAAGAACAGAGGTTTTTCGCGCGCAGCCTGGCCATCGATTGGCAATTGTTCCGCATCCGGCCAGCCAGCCATCCCCTTTACAGGCTTTTCGCGATGGGCAGCCTGCTGCATCAAACGCGGGAACAGGGCTTGTTGAATTTCCTTTTGGAAAAGCTACGGGAAAGCCAGTCCGACGGCAGGAAGTCCTTTAATGAGTTCTCCCGCATCTTTAGCCTGGCAGCCTTGCCCGGTGCGGAAAAACTGCCCAAACCAGGCAAGGGATTGATAGGAAACATCTGGATCAACATCTTCCTGCCTGTGAGCTACATGTATTATGAAAAGCACTCCGACGCGGAAGCCCAACAACGCATAATCCAGTTCTATACAGAGTTTCCCGCCTTGCAGGAAAACCACGTCACCCGATTCATGGGCCGCTACCTGAGCCCGTCACACAAGCTGCTGGCCAATCGGAGAACGCTGTTCCAGCAAGGCTTGATCGAAATCTTCCACCGGTTTTGCAACTACCATCTCTGCAGCGAATGCGTCTCTGCAAAGAATTGACTGATGCCAGCCATATCAGAATCCGACCCGCACGAGGAATCAGCATGCGATTCAAACTCCTTTTGATCCTGGCCCTCATTGCCGCTTTGGGCGCGGCCTCCTGTAAAAACAAAGCCAAAAGCAAACTGCCCGACAAAAACGACAAGGTTACGGCTTTCGCCACCATTCCCTCCTATAAGGTGATGTTTCTGGCCCTGGATAAACTGGAGGCGGCAGACACGGCAAATCTCGACCGCAAAGCGGTTTTGCCCGCAGCGGAAGATACCTTGCATCTGGCTTTCTCTTGGGGTGTTCTGTCCGCAAACGCCCAACTGGCCGTGAACGGACGCGATGCTGCCTGGTTGCAAGCGATAACCGGACAACTCATAGAACTGGCGCCCGCATTGGGATTACAGGATATCGCCGCCAAACTGGATGCAGATGTACAACCGCTGACCTCAAAAGGCGATTGGGATTTATTGGAGTCCACATTCTACAACCTGCAATACACTGTGGAACAGGATCTGTGGCGGCTCGAGCGATACGCGGAGTACACCATGATGGCATTGGGTGCTTGGGCGCGCTCGACCAACCAGATCGCCAGAATGGTAAGCCTGGATTACAGTACTGATTCGGCTACGCTGCTGATGCAGAGGGACGCCTGGCAATACCTGGCGGAAAATCTGGGCTTGATATCCGCGCCCAGCTATGTGGCTTCCGCCCCCTTCAAACAGGCTCTGGCCCAGGTTCGGGAAATGCGCGCGCTCATGGATCAACCCCTAAGAGGGACCTTCAACGAAGAGCAATTGAGCCGGGTCATAGCGGTCACGGAACTATTATGGGAGGCCTTTTATACTCCCCAGAGCAAGGAGACGCCATGAAGCGAATCGTCCTGCCCTTGTTCTTGGCCTTGCTGAGCGTGGGAATCGGCGGAGTAGTGCCTTCCGCCGTGCCTTTCAGCGCAGCCGACGCCCCTTGGGATGACGGCTCGGCCGTGGTCCTGACCTGGAGTTTGGATCCCTTGCGGACCTCACTGAGCCTGCAAAAAGCCGATTCCCTGGGAAACTATCAGGAGATTTCCAATGAATTCGCTTTAGCCGGAGGATACAAGGACTCCGGACTGGAAGCGGACGCCGACTACCGATACCGTCTGGTCGCCTATGGCCAAGACCGCGCCGACAGCGTGAGTTTCACTGCGCAAGCAACCACGCGCCAGCAATGGTTCTCCATGCAAAAACTCTCACTGCTCATATTGCTGGCCATGATCTGCGGAGCGATCCTCTACTATATCTTCCATGCCCGCAGGGGTAAGAACCTGTTCATCAGGCGAATTAGCGGGTTGGATAGCATGGAGGAGGCGATAGGCCGTGCTACGGAAAAGGGCAAGCCGATACTGTTTGTGCCGGGAATCAGCGACCTGGGCGATATCCAAACCATCGCAGCCCTGAACATTCTGAACCATCTGGCCCTAAAATCGGCGGAATACGGCACCGAATTGCTGGTGCCCTGCCGTTTTTCCATGGTCCTTTCAGCAGCCCGGGAAACGGTGAAAGAGGCTTACCTGCAAGCCGGCAGACCCGATGCCTACCGCGAGGAAAAGATCTTTTACGTCACCGACGACCAGTTTGGTTTCGTGGCGGGCGTTGATGGGATCATGCTGCGCGAGCAGCCGGCTGCCAATTTTTTCCTTGGGGCGTTTTGGGCGGAATCGCTGATCCTCACGGAAACCGGGTTTGGAACCGGCGCGATCCAGACGGCGGGTACCGGCCAGCCGCATCAGATACCTTTCTTCGTGGTATCCTGCGACTACACCCTTATCGGCGAAGAACTCTACGCCGCTTCTGCCTATCTTTCCCGCGATCCGCAACAACTGGGCAGTTTGAAGGGGCACGATTTCGGCAAGTTGCTGGTGATCATCCTGGTCCTGACCGGGATCGTGATGGAGATGGCTGGCCAGGGCTGGTTTAAACAATTCATCGCAGGAGGGAACTGAGCATGAAGAAAAACCTGCCGCTCATCATCGCCTTTGCTTCGGGGCTGTTGATCCTGATTGCCGGATTCATCCCCCACAAACCTTTCGGAATGCTGGAGGAAACGCTCACCAACTGGTTCATGATCATCTCCAGCTTTGCCATCCTGCTGGGCCAGATCAGTTTGATCCAGGCCAACGTGACCCGCGTCGCACAACGCACTCCCAACTGGCCATACTACCTTGCCGGACTGATCAGTTTCGCCGGGATGGTGGTCTTCGGATTGCTTTGGGGCATGGAAAAGACGCCCGGCATCCTCGGGCATGGCGAAGGAATATCGCAAAACCTGGGCAGCAAGCCCTTTGACTACATCTTCGATTACGTATACATGCCCCTCTCGGCAACGATGTTTTCCCTTTTGGCTTTCTACATCGCTTCCGCTGCCTACAGGGCTTTCATCATTCGCAATTTCGAATCCAATCTGCTCATGATCACCGCCGTGATCGTAATGCTGGGCAGAACGAGTTTCGCCACCTGGCTCACCAGCTGGATACCCGATAGCTGGGGCATCCTGCAATTGCCGCGCTTGACAGACTTCATCATGCAGTATCCAAACACAGCGGCGCAGCGTGCCATCCTGATCAGCGCCGCGCTGGGAGTCGTTGGATCCTCTTTGCGAATAATCCTGGGCATCGAGAGATCATATTTGGGAGGCGGCAAATGAAGGCGGAAAGAACCCTGATCGAACGCCGCATCGTGTTCCTGGTCCTGGCCCTGGCAGTGGCTTTGCCGCTGATCTTCCCGCTGGGGCTGAAAACCCAGGGCACTCCCCTCACCAAGAAAGCCTATGATCTGGTGGATCAAACTCCCGCTGGTTCTGTAGTCATCCTCTCTTTCGATTATGACCCCTCTACGGTTACCGAACTGCAGCCCATGGCACAGGCGGTCCTGGAACACGCCTGGAAAAAGGGGCACAAGGTGATCACCACCGCGATGTGGCCACAGGGCTCACAGATGGCGGACATGGCCTTCGAAAACGTCCAGGCCAAACTGGGCAAGAAAGAATATGGCACAGACTATGTTAATCTGGGCTACAAAGTGGGCGGAATGGTAGTCATCCAGGGGATGGGGCGCAATTTCAAAACTGTGTTTCCCAAAGACACTTCTGGCCTGAACTATGAGGACATTCCGCTGCTCAAATCTATCAAATCGCTGCGGGACATCAGGTACGTGGTCTCTTTTTCGGCGGGCGATCCGGGCTTGAAAGACTGGGTCCTCACCGCCCACGACAAGTTTGGCGTTCCCGTGGCAGGTGGCACGACCGCCGTGAGCGCTCCGGGTTTCTTACCTTACGTGAACGACCAGAAACAGCTCAGCGGCTTGATGGGCGGACTCAAAGCAGCCGCGGAATACGAACTCCTGATGGAGTACGAAGGTCCGGCCAGTTTGAACATGAATCCCCAGTCCGTAGCCCACGTCCTGATCCTTATCCTGATCGCGATCGGCAACGTCAAGGCCTGGCGAAAACGCAAAGCCGCGCTGAAATCCGAGGAGGTGGCCAATGGCTGAACTGATGAAAGTACTGGGTATCTGGCTGGGAGCTTATTTCACCCTGAGCATCTTCAGCTTCCTTTATAAGGACAACCCCTTTTACAAACTGGCGGAGCAGGTCTTCGTCGGCCTCTCCGCGGGTTACTGGCTGATCTACACTATCTACAACATTCTCGTGCCCAACCTCTTTAACCTGTTGTTCACCGATTTCGCGCATAACTGGCTACTTCTGATCCCCATGCTGCTGGGCATCATGATGCTGCTGCGGATCATCCCTTCAGCGCAATGGCTGAGCCGGTATCCCATCGCCCTGATGGTGGGAACCACCGCGGCCATCTATATGCTGCTGAGTTTCAAGTCGGATTTCCTTTCCCAGATCGCCGCAACCATGGTCAATCCTTTCAAATTCACTTCTCCGGTGGATGTGGTGGGTACGATCCTGTTGATCGTCGGCACGCTCTGCGGAGTCTATTTCTTCTATTTCAGCAAAAAACAGGAGGGTGTGTTCGCCATTCCCTCCAAGATCGGCATTTGGTTCTTAATGATTAGTTTCGGAGCATCCTTCGGCTACACGGTCATGGCGCGCATTTCTCTATTGATCGGCAGATTGGACTTCCTGCTGCGCGACTGGCTGCACATCATCAAATGACAGGTAAGGAGCGACCTATGCTGCAACTGCACCAACGATTCATGCAAGTGGCCCAGAAACACTCTGGCCACATGGCAGTATACGACAAGGCCACAGGCAAGGACTACACTTACGGGAAAATGCTGATCGCCGCATTGATCTTGAAAGAGCACATCGGCAAGATCCGCGGAAAGTATGTGGGCATCCTGCTTCCCACCTCGATGGGCTGCATGCTGGGGATCATCGGAACGCTGATGAACGGCAAGATCCCGGTGATGATCAATTATTCCACGGGCGCCATCGATAATTGCCGTTACGCCAGGGATAAATGCTCGTTCAAAACCATCCTCACCAGCCGTAAACTGCTGGAGAAACTTAACCTCGAACCCATTGACCACATGCTCTTCGTGGAGGATATCCTGGCCAAGGTCACGATCGTGGCCAAGCTCAGGGCGGCCCTGATCTCCAAGTTACCTTTCCCCATCCTCAAAGGCATGGTCCACAGCGGTCCGGTAAGCGAAATCAGCGTGATCCTGTTTACCAGCGGCAGCGAAAAAGAGCCCAAGGCCGTGCAACTTTCCCACCGTAACATCATTCACAACGTGGAGGCCGTGCCCCAACTGGTCAAACTCGACCACACCGACGTATTCATCAGCATGCTGCCCCTCTTCCACGTCTTTGGCCTCACCACCAATTTCTGGCTGCCCCTGCTTTTGGGATCGACCATGGTCACGCATCCCAATCCCCTGGAATACAGAACCATCAGCGACCTCGTGAGGCAGTACAAAGTCACTTTCATGACTGCCACGCCCTCATTCTTCTACGGCTATCTGCAGAAATCCGAGCCCGGCGACTTTTCCAGCATCCGCCTGGCCATAGCAGGTGCGGATAAACTGCCGGACAAGGTTTACGAAGGGTTCCTCAAAAAGCACCATATCACAGTGTTTGAGGGGTATGGCACCACGGAAACCTCGCCCGTGATCTCCTCAACTTATCCGGGCATGCACAAGCTGGGCAGCGTAGGGCCGCCCCTTCCAGGCGTCCAGGTTCGCATCCTCGACGTCAACACGGACAAGATCCTGGGCCCCAACCAGGAAGGCAAGATCCTCGTCAAAGGCGACATGGTGATGGAAGGTTACCTGGGCGATATCGAGGAAACTTCGCTGCGCATCCGCAATGGCTGGTATGATACCGGCGATATCGGGATCGTGGATGATGACGGCTTCCTGTGGCACCGCGGCCGCCTCAAAAGGTTCGTGAAAGTTGGCGGCGAGATGGTTTCCCTGGTCAAGGTCGAAGA
>CAYSAT010000080.1:0-11085 GCA_964429035.1 uncultured Candidatus Cloacimonadota bacterium
AGGCCGAGTAGGATTTATCCTCAGCCTCCAAATACTTGCACAGACGGGTCGAGGAGCCAATGGCGCAGATCAGCAAACCAGTGGCCAGCGGATCCAGAGTGCCCGTATGGCCTATCTTCCGGACCCCCGTAAGCTGGCGCAGGCTGCGTATGACATCGAAAGAACTTAGCCCGCGGGCTTTATCGATCAGCAGGAAACCGCTATCCCGCCGCATTGGTATCGTATGCATCCAGCGCCTGGGTCAGTTTTTGCAGCAGTTTCTCTTTGATCTGGGGCAGCGCACCATGCACATTTGCCCCGGATGCGCTTCTATGTCCGCCGCCCCCATAAGATGCGGCGATCGCATTCACGTCCAGAAAGGGCGAGCGTAAACTAAGTTTGTAGAGCTGGGGGGCTTCCTCCCTCAAATAGGCTATCACCGAAACATCCTTCACGCCTTGCACCCATCTGGTGAGGTTCATGATGGAATCAGCCGTCAGGTCATTGCGTTCCTGCATCTCCAGGGTGGAGAACATAAACAGGATCTGCCCGTTACGATGCAGCTCGATGGTGGACAAAACCTCGCCCACATAGCGCATTTCCAGGGGCTGGTGGTTGAGGAAAAAAGACTTGTAGATCCGCGCGGGTTGTACTCCGCAGGCACAGAGATCCGCAGAGATCCGAAAGACCTCTTCGTCCGTGTTGGCATTGGTGAAATTGTTGGTATCGTTGATTATGGTGGTGTACAGGCAGTCACAAACATGATTGCGCCTGGATTCCGGCAGGCTTTCGATTTCCTGTTGCAGAGCCCGGAAGATGATCGCGCCGACTGAAACCGCCGAAGTATCCACGAAGCTGTAGTCGGTCTTGATGATGCCGTTTTCGGGCACATGATGGTCGATCAAAAGTGAATAACCCGCAGTTTTGACCAGTTCTGCACGATCACCGATCCGGTCGTAGCTGTTGCAATCCAGGATGATGAGGAGGTCGTAGCGCAAACCAGGCTCCACCTTGCGCAGTTGGCTTTCCTGCATCAGGAAACCGAACCGCTCCAGATTCCCCTCATCCACGATGATGTCGCTGGCCAAAGACATGGAATTCAGATAACTTTGGATGGCCAGGCTGGCGCAGAATCCGTCTCCGTCGGGTTCGATGTGGGACATTATCCCGATGCTGGCATTGGGGCGGATCTGGTTGAGCAAGGTATCCCTTAGGGGCTGGGTGTCTTTCATCGCTGACCAATCCGTTTGGCCAAAGCTTGGATTTCGAGCTGCCAGTGCCGGCCAATCGCGTTCAAGAAGCTCTCCGGAATGATGGATGGCGGATTACTTGTCTTTGTCTTCGGAATCCTCATCCTCTTCGTTTTCCTCTTCTTCGATGAATTCGTTGTAGATCTCTTCGTCCTCGTCCAGGTCGAAGATGTCTTCATCGTCCAGATACTCATCCAGGTCGATGTCCGGATCGTAAGCGTCATCCTCGTCGTCATACTTATCTTTCAGACTCGCCAGCAGTTTATCCACTTTCTCGGCCCTGTCTTCTGTGTCATCATAATGGAACGTCAATTCGGGTATGGTTCTCATGATGTGTGCTCCTGCTATTTGTTTTTTGAGAAAACCTGATGTTTTCACCAACTGCTCCCTAATGCTCTCATGGGGAGAAGGATTGTTGTAGTGTGAAAAAAAGACCTTGGCGTAGCGCAGGTCTTTGGATATTTCGACCTCTGTGATGGTAACCCAGTCCAGGGTATGGTCGCGCAATTTCTGGGTCAGGGCAATGTTGAAGATCTTCTTCAGTTCTTCCTGCAGCCTGGGTAAGCGATGGGATTTCATCAGAGTTTCTTGGCCACCTCGGTCATGATGAAGCATTCCAGGACGTCGCCTTCCTTGATGTCGGAAAAGTCCTCGAGGGAAAGGCCGCACTCCGTGCCCGCCCGGACTTCGTTCACATCGTCCGCGTAGTGCTTGAGCGACGAGAGCGTGCTTTCGGTGATCAGGACGTCGTTGCGGTACAGCCTTACTTTGCAGCCCTTGCGGATCACGCCGCGATCGACCTGGCAGCCGGCAATGGTGCCGACTTTCTTGACCTTGAACACTTGCTTGATGGTGGCCGAGCCCAGGTTCTGCTCCTCAAACTCCGGTTTGAGCAAGCCCTGCATTGACAGGCGCACGTCCTCGATGGCATCATAGATGACCTGATAGATCTTGATCTCGACAGACTCGTCTTCCGCCAGTTTGCGCGCCAACTGCGTGGCCCGGACATGGAAACCGATGATGATCGCGTCGGAAGCCGAAGCCAGGCTGACGTCCGCTTCATTGATGCCGCCCACGCTTTTGTGGATGATGTTGACCTGGACCTCATCGGTGGAGAGTTTGCCGAAGGAATCTGCCAGCGCTTCCGAAGAGCCGTCCGTATCGGTTTTGATGATGATGTTCAGTTCGCTGACCGCGTCTTCCTTGATGCGGGCAAAGATGTTCTGCAGTGAAGATTTGTTCTGGAATTTCTCGCGTTCCAAGCGGATCTGCAGTCGTTCGGAACTGATGCTGCGGGCGGTTTTTTCCGAATCCACCTGGTTGAGAATGTCGCCAGCCTTGGGCGTGTCATTCAGCCCGTAGATCTTGCCCACATCGGAAGGCTTGAGGGATTTCAGTTCCTGGCCCCGCTCGTTTTCGATCTTGCGGATGCGGCCATGGGTGGCGCCGCACACTACGATGTCGCCTTTGCTGATAACGCCTTCGCGCACCAGAATCGTGGCCACGGAACCCATGCGGGTATCCTTGCCGGATTCGATTACGATCGCCGCAGCGGGAACTTCGATCCTGGCTTTCAGGTCCATCAATTCCGCTGTCAGCAGGATCACCTCGATCAGGTTGAGTATGCCTTCTCCGGTTACGACCGAAGTTTTACACCAGGGAACGTCGCCGCCGTATTGTTCCAGGAAAACGCCGTAATCCAGAAGTTGCGCCACCACCCGGTCCACATTGGAGTCGGGAAGGTCGATCTTGTTTATGGCGATGATCAGATGTACGCCGGCTGCCTTGGCATGGTCGATGGCTTCCTTGGTTTGCGGTTTCATGCCTTCGTTGGCGGCCACCACGATCACCGCTATATCGGTGGCATTGGCGCCGCGGGCACGCATTGCGGTGAAGGCTTCGTGTCCCGGAGTATCCAGGAAAGTGATCTTGTTCTTGTTCACTTCGATCTGGTAAGCGCCGATGTGTTGGGTGATGCCGCCCGATTCGCCGGCCACAACGTGCGTGTTGCGGATATAGTCCAGAATGGAGGTCTTGCCATGGTCAACGTGGCCCATGATGGTCACCACGGGAGGCCTCGGCTCTTCCAACACATCCTGGTATTGTTCCTTTTCGCGATCGATGATGTCGGCCCCAAACTCGTCTTCAAAACGAAAATCCACCTTGAATTCGTCACAGATCATTTCCAGGGAATCCTTGTCCAGGCGCTGGTTCATGGTCACCAGCTGGCCCATGGAGAAGAACTTGGAAATGATCTCGGCAGGCGAGACATTCAGAATCTTAGCCAATTCGCCCACGGAAGTGTATTCGCGGATCACCACCTGGCTGTCTTCGCGGTTCTCGACGGCTTGGGCCTCACGGTGGTATTTCTTGCGTTTGCCGGATTTCTGCATGATCTTCTTGATGTTGCGCGAGATCGCGGCTTCGTCCACTTCCTGCACCGGCTCGCCCAGCTGCTTGCCCTTTTTGGCAGTGCCGATGATGGCTTTCTTGTGTTTGCTCTTGTCGCCCAGATCCTCGTGGCTGACTTTGGTCTTGCCGAATTTCTTGGCTTCGATTTCCTTGGCAGTAGGAGCCGGGGCAACTGCCGGCTTCGCTGTTTCAGCGGTTCCCGGCCTTTTGCGCCCCTCATCCGGTTTACGGTAGGGTTCGGTTTTCGGCCTGGTTGATGGGCGTCCGCGTTGATCGCCGGAGCTTGCACCAGTCCTGGATCGAGCGCTTTCTCGTCCACCCGGAGTAATGACCGGTGTGGCCTGCGTATAGGGAACGATGATCCTGTTCTTGGGTGCTTCCTTCTTGGGAGGTTCATACTTCTGAGGCTTGCGCTTTTCTTCAGCGACAGGCTCGGTAACTTGCTCCGCTACTGGTTCAGGAGTTTCCGTTTCCGGTTCTTCCACAGATTCCGGCATGGGCTCTGGCTCGGGTTCAAACTCAGGTTCCGGTTCCCGCTCCGGCTTGGCTTTTTTGGCTGGTTCCGGACGTGGGGCTTTGGCCGCCTGGCGCATTTCTACCAGGCGTTTGCGGTCTTTTTCGGCTTTTTTCTCCGCGTCGACCTGCTCGTTGTATTTCTTGCGTATTTTATCGGCAACATCTTCTTCGATGATGCTCATATGGCTCTTTACGTTCACCCCAAGATCGGTGAGGTGCTTCTTCAAGGCCATCGTGCTGATCTTCAGTTCCTTGGCAAGTTCATGTACACGTATTTGCACTCTACCTCCACGTAAGCTATGCGGCGTAGTATTCCAGCATTTTGGACGCGAATTGCTTATCCAGGACCCCAAAAACGGCGGTGCGGGGAAGTCCCAGCGCCGCGCTGAGCTCAGCCTGATCGCTGATTTGGAGCACCTGTACGCGTCCGCCGCTTTCAACAGTGGCGTTGTTGATTCTGGATATCGTTCTGGGGGCCGTGTCCCCCGCCATGATCAGCAGGTACAGGCCATTCCGGTGCAAAGCCCTGAGGCAGGCTTCGGTTCCGGCGACTATCTTTCCGGCTTTACGGGCAAACTGCATCAGATTGATGATCCTGGCCGCGTTGCCTGGCGTTGGGCTCATGGCAGTGCCTCAGTAGTGATTCGCGTGGCCAGTCCGGAGAAAACCGCGGACCCGCCAGTTATATTATAGTGCCGCTTGAAATACTGCTTTTTCCATTTATCCAGCCCTGCCAGGCATTCAGGCTGCGGACACACGTAGTTTCTGCGCCGTTGCACCTTTCTGGCGGGATCGAATACGATCCCCTCGGGCAAGACAAAGAAACTCAGCAAATCCGCCAGGTCCTTCCTGGCCTTGCAGACCACACAAGTGCGCTGCGGAACTTTCGGGGCTGGATCATGGGCGTTGGGCATCAGAAATACTTCGCTGCTTCCTTGAGGCGTTCGGCAGTTTTCTGCCCCACCCCTTCCAGGTTGCACAGTTCATCCACGGAAGCGGCGAAGATGTCCTGAACCGAGGTGTAGCCGGCATTGCGCAGAATCTCGGCGATCTTGGCGGAAACTCCGTCCAGATCGGTGATATGGCTGATCGTCCTGCGTTCCTTGGCCATCTTGTCTTCAAACTCTTCCATGGTGTAAATATCGATCTTCATGCCCGTCAGTTTAGCGGCCAGCTTCACGTTTTTGCCGGCCTTGCCGATGGCCACGATCTTGTCCTGCTCGTCCACGATCACGCTGGCGGAGCGGTTCCGCTCGATGATCACGCGTTTCACGTTCTCGATTCCGAGCGCGCGTTCGATCATTTTTTCGGGATCTTCCTCATGGACCACCAGGTCGATCTGTTCTCCATGCAATTCTTTGCGGATGTTGTCGATCCGGTTGCCCTTGAGGCCTATGCAGGTGGCCACGGGATCCAGCTTCGGATCCGCCGTGCCCAATTCCACTTTGGTGCGGATGCCGGGTTCGCGCACAATCTTATGGATCTTGATCGTGCCGTCGTAAACCTCCGGGATCTCCGCTTCAAAGAGTTTTTTCACGAATTCCGGGGTGGTGCGCGAAAGGATTATCGTCACGCTGGAAAGGTGCGCGCGGATATTCACCACATAGGCCTTGATGTTATCGCCCACGCGGTAAAACTCGTTTTCGATCTGCTCATCCGTGGGCAGCAGCGCGTCCGAATAACCGATGTCGATGCGGTAGCCGCCATTGTCGTCGATGGACTTGATCTTTCCGCTAACGATGGTGTTCTTCTGTTTGTTGAAGTCGTTTTGGATCTTCTCTTCTTCGAGCTGGCGGATCTTGTCCTGGATGGCTTTCTGCGCGGTTTTTACCAGCTTGGGCTCAAACTCGTGCATGGGCATGGTTTTCCTGAGCAGTTGGCCTAGCTGCGCCTGGGGGTCGAATTCCCGGCGCGCTTCTTCCAGAGAGATCTCGCCCAGTTTGCTCTCCAGTTCCACGACCTCGCATAGGAAGCGGGCTTTGATCGTGCCGGTGGATTCTTCCACAAACACTTCCAGCTCGCTTTCCGGCTCCAGTTTCTTGCTCAGCGTGGCGTAGATCGCCTCGATGATCAGGTCCTGGATCATCTCCTTGTCCAGTTGCTTGATGGCGGCGAGTTTGACCACCGCGTCCAAAATATTCGTACTCATGCTTCTTGATCCCCCCTTGGCAGGCCCAGGAACACTGTTTTGGCCCGCGTTACGGATTTCAAATCTATCTCTACTATGCGTCCACGGTCATCGAGCGTGATGCTGTCCTGGTTAACCTCCGTGAGCGTGCCCATGGTGGATCTTTTCGCTTCGCCGTCGGTCCATTCCACAGCCACCTTTTCGTTGATGGCGCTCACATAGTGGCTCTTCAGTTTCAGCGGACGTTCGAGGCCCGGTGAGGAAACTTCCAGGAAATAGCGGTCGGGTATGAGGTCAAATTCTTCCAGTTCGTCAGCCAAAGCCCGGCTGAACGAGGCGCATTCGTCCAGGGTCACGCCGCCGATCTTGGTCAGATAAACCGTGATGATACGGCCCTTTCCCGACATCTTTTCATCGATGTCATAAAGCGCCAGATGCATCTGCTGGCATATCTTCCTGGCTATGTCTTCGATCTGTGAGCGATGGAATTCCATGCTTTCTTCCTCATTTGCACACCCGTTTCGCACCAAAAAAAATAGCTAACTCTGCTTAGCTATTCTTCCGCGCAACGGTGTAACTATACTTCGCGAGCCGTTTTAAATCGCTTCCGGCTCCGTTTGCCAGATTCTGAACAGCCAGTTTCGTGTCAAGCGAAATCTCGGAATCGTCGCTGCGCCGGATCGCTCCTCGATTCGGAATGAAAAATGCTTAAGTTGTATATTTGCATATATTGTCTTCAGCAACCAAGGAGATCGATGATGAAGCTACTGCCTGTCATCCTCTGTCTGATCACGCTTTCCGGCGTCGGTATGCTCTGCTCCCAAAGCAGGGATTTCGCGCCCGAGGCCATCACTTGCACCTCGACCGTGAATTGCTCGGCTGAGGATGCCGATTACCTGTATTTGGGCACCAACGGCGGGCTCTTGCGCGTCGAGAAATCCACTCAGGAACAGCAGCTTTTCCATATCGCCAATTCCAGCTTGGGCTCCAACCAAGTCACCGCCCTGGCCTTCGACCATAACCACAAGCTCTGGGTGGGCACCAACCGCGCCGGACTCAACAGCTGGGACGGCAGCGCCTGGCAAAGCCACAATGACTATCTCTTCTCGCATGGAGTCTTCTCCATACCCAATCTCTGCGTGGATAGCAACAACGGACTCTGGATAGCGGCATCTGCCAATAGTGGCCAAACCCTGCTGCATTACAACGGCGTCAACTGGAGCCAATACACCTCCGCGAATTCCGACCTGCCCCCATACCCCATTGTGGATCTGGCAGCTGGACCGAATGGCGAAATCTGGCTGGTGTCATATTCTTATTGGGAAACCCATATTCCTGGACAGGGTGATGTATACTATCAATACGCGTTTCTGACTTCCGTGATCGCCGGCCAGGTGGTCACCTACGATCTCATCAATGGTCCGCCTTACATCCCCTCTTCCCCCTATACCTCTTTGACCAATGTGGAGGTGGACTCCGCTGGCAAGGTCTGGCTGCTGGAGTACCATTATGGCTACAACTCGATCCTGAGGCTCTGGGATGATGGCGTCTGGTCAGTAGTTCCCGTAACCAGTCTTGCGGGAGCGGATTTCAACCTCCGGGACATGACTCTCGGCGCCAATGACACCCTGTGGCTGCTCTCACACACGCAACTGGCGCAAGTCCCCTCCAGCCTCACTAATCCAGTGCTTTACACCGTCAGCGCGATGGACCATATTCCAGATAGGATAATGTCGGTATATCAAAATAACCTCACCTTCGGAGTTTTGCCGGAATCGCAGGCAGAGAGAGGCTACATCCGCTTTCAGGATAACCTCTGGAGCGACCACAGCTCCGCCCTCAATCCAATTGTAGATTTGGAGACCTTTGAAAGCTTCGCCGTCGATCTGGCCGGTAATCTATGGGTGCCGGGCAACATCGACCAGGGCGTCTTTCGCTGGGATGGCCAGGCCTGGACGCAGTTCCACACGCAAAACTCCCCCCTGAGCAGCAACGCCGTTAGCAGCATCTACGCCGACCCCACAGGCGGAGTCTGGATCGGCACCATTGGCCATCTGACCCGCGTGGTGGGCGATAACTGGACCACTTACGACTGCGAAGCATCCGGCCTCTGGCATCCCAAAATGATGGTTCGCGGTCCGGATAATATGCTGCACGTGGTGGATAACGACCTGATCTACACTTGGGACATCACCAACCAGACCGGGCATGTGTATCTGAGCGTGGACAACAACCTGCTCCCGAGCCCCTACATCCAGGATATCGCGGTGGACATGTATAACCGCAAATGGATCGCCACCGCCGCCGGATTAGTGCGTTGGTTGGGGAATAATATGGACTTGATCACAACTCCCTATCCTTTCACCTCCTGCAATTACACCGCGTTGGCCAGGGACGGCGACTACCTGTGGATCGCCAACAACGCCGGCCAGCTCGTCCGCCTCTTCGTCAACGATTTCCAGCTGCAGGATTTCTCAGCCTTTGGCGATCCGCCTCAGGTCATTAGCGATCTGGCCGTGGAGGCCGACCACAGCGTCTGGATAACTTGCAATAACGGCCCGCTCTACCATTGGGCGAACGGGGAACTGCGCTCCACCGATACAGCTGGCCACGCACTCACTCATTGCGGCAGGACGAACATCGCTATCGGCCCGGACGGCATCAAGTGGCTGAGCATGTATTACAACGGCATCATCACCTTCGATGGCGAAATAGTGCCCAATTCCGATCCCACCATTGAACTGGTCCCCGCCCCCATCCTTTCCAACCATCCCAATCCCTTCCAAACCGCCACCACTCTGGCTTTCCGCGCTCCCATCACTGGAATATACGAGCTCGAGATCTACAATCAGCGCGGCCAAATGGTGCGCAGCACTACGTTGGATTCCGCCGCCAAACATGACGTGGCCTGGCTTTGGGACGGCACAGACGACCGAGGCGGTAATGTGGCCAGCGGGATCTATCTGGCGCGTTTGCTATGGCCCAAAGGGTCTTGCCAGCAGAAAATGCTGCTGCTGAAGTGATCTTAGCCAGGCTAAATTCAGTTTCGGCTCCCGCCTCACGCAGTCAATCAAGTCTTAATCAAGCCTTAATCACTTGTCTATTATTAACGCTTGATTAAGGCTTGATTAAGGCTTGATTGACTGCAAGCCGCGGGAACGGAGTGAAGTAGAGTTCTGTATAGAGTATCAAGTGAAATTGCAAATAGTATCACTTTCGTTGCAAATCGCGGGTTTTAGTGAGACCCCAGTATCACCCTTTTTGCAAATCGGTTTCAACCTTTTTGCAAATTCAGTTTCAACCTTTTTGCAAATCTGGTATCACCGTTTTTGCAAATCCAGTTTCAACCTTTTTGCAAATGAAGACCTGTGGACTTGAGGTCGAAATGTTGATTCTTTCCCAAGTTACACAGTGCCTGGATATCATTCGATCAATTCATCATAGGATTGGAGCATCACAGAAGCTGGGTAAACATTATCTGATTATAACTGGTTAATGGGTAGGTCGCTAACACCATCACTAATGCTGTTCCACTTCCAGCGTATCCAGTTTTCAGTTAGTTCTTTCTGGCATGCTTCTCCCATATACAAAGCAGGCTCATTATCTACAAAAACCAATGTCGGGTAAATCCTTCTTGCCAGCTCAATTGCTTCGTCATAGAGGCTTTCGTTCTTATTCAGTTTTGATCGATACACGTAGCTCATGCGTTCATCAACGTCATTGTATTCTGGGTAATCTGTTACAGCCCATTTTGATATCAACAAATAAGCATAAGCCTTAATATAGTCACAGACAGGTGGTTGCGTGTACTCATAACATTTGCTAAGATGATAATATGCTGTAGCGTATCCCATTTGTGCAGATTGCGTAAGCAAATCTATTGCTTTACCAATGTTTTGGTCAACGCCATTACCACTCCAGTAAGCACAGCCGAGTAAGCATAAAGCTGTGGAGTGATTCTGTTTTACACCTTTCTTGATCCATTTTATAGCTTTTGGGTAATCTCCATACTCACCCTCACACCAGTAATAATATGCTGCTAAGTTAAGTAACGATTGTAAATCTCCTTTCTCAGCCTTTCTCACACAAATCGTTCTTTCCCTCACGAATTGAAGCCTGGGATTTGGATCGGTGTGTAAAGCGTAGTAGAGATTGTTATCTTCGTGATAGCATCTATCTTTGTACTCAAGAAGTATATTGAAGTTTTCTGCAAAAGGATTAGGCATAGTGTGCGGCTTCAAGTAAAGGTATAGCTCCTTGATCATATCAGAAGTCGGTAATTTCAATCCCCATTTGACGGCTGTTTTATCCACCTTTAACTGCTCCCGTATAAACTCAATTTTCTGTTCTTTATTGGCTTTAGAATGCCAAAGTAGGTGTAAAAGCCCTCTTAGTTCAAAGCCATATTGATAGCTATTCTGGATAGCACTTACTATGGCTTTAAAATCTACTATGAATAGAGAATAGCACGTCATGCTAAACTTCCTAACGTGGTGGTGGTGAGTGAATAGACATGATTCTATTCCTTGTTTGCTATCAATAGGCTTTTTGTAGTATGTAAGAAGCAGTGAGTAAGGTAGCAATCGCCAGTGTCCCATTCCTTCGTGTTGTACAGAGTCATACGTTTTCATGAGAAGGGCTACAGCAACTGATCTTTTGTTTTTGTTCAGCTTCTTACCATACTCTAATAGTTCTAGTGCCGATCCAATGCACGATTCAGTGTCAGGTCCATACAACTGAGATAGGCAGAAGGTAATCTATCTAACCCGCAGCCAGATATTTGCAAAAAAGCCATTAGCA
>CAYSAT010000081.1:0-5643 GCA_964429035.1 uncultured Candidatus Cloacimonadota bacterium
CAAGGAGATCAAATGCGCAGATTTTGTTTTTTTATCACGGCCACGCTGCTGATTGCGATTGGCTCTCTATCCGCAGTTCCGATCCAGCTCTTCAACCAACCCTACCTGCTTTCAGGATCCGCCTATACCAGCGCCTGGGATCCCAACACAAACACAGATTACGAAATAGCCGACAACTTTAACGGCGTGAACATGCCGATCAATAAAGTGGTCTTCTACGGAGTGACTGCCAACTTGGAGGGTACCCTGATCCCTGGCCCTCCCGATCCTGTCGAGCCGTTCTTCATCAAATTCTATGAGTTTGAAGGGGCATGGACAGAACCGGATCCTGGCGTCCTGGCCACCTCTACGGGCACCCATACCGTGCGTTTGTATGATTATTACGGCGATGGCTGGGATTACGCATCATTGGACGTTTTGGTGAACGGAACATTGGTTCTGGACAACATCACCCTGCCCTCAGGTTACGGGCCTCTGGACTTTACTTTCCCAGCCAACGCAGGCGAGTATATTACCACAGTGTACTCTGGCGGCGAGTTTCCACAAGAGAACTGGTATCAGATCCTGGATCCCGGCGCAGTAGTGCTCAGGACCGATGGTGACCCAGTAAATCAGGTAGCTCCCACAGGAATCGGCTTGCCCTCGATGTTTGTCGCTAGCGAGCCAACGTGGTCCACACCGGTTTATTCCTTCACTTTGGATGTTTCCAGCACCTATGTCGAACCCTGGTTTGGAGACTGGATAGTGTACAGGTTTGAGGCTTTGCTTCCTTCCGAAGTGATCATGAATGAAGGCTGGTTTTCCGCGCAGATCGATGCCGTAAACGGCTCCGGGATCTGGTTGATTTGGCTGAACAGCGATATCGGGGATGATAACTGCTTTCGCCGCTTGGGAGGTTCGAAAGGAAATTCCGGCCTGGCGCGCATTGTTTCCCCGAACGCCCCCAAGGACCAGATTAGCAACGATCTCGGTTTCGAACTCTGGTATGATGAGCCGAATGTCCCGGTGGAGTTGAGTTCCTTCTCCGCTGTGCTGACCGCTGAGGAAGCGGTGCAACTCAATTGGGTGACCCAATCCGAAACCGGCGTCCAAGGCTATTATATCTATCGTTCCAATGCCAACGCCTTGGAAAACGCCACGCTGATCAGCCCCCTGATTCAAGCCACCAACAGCTCCGGACAGCATCACTACACTTACCTGGACAGCGAGCTGTTTACACAGGGGGTGTATTTCTACTGGCTGCAAAACGTGGACCTCAACGGCAACACCGGCTTCCATGGCCCCGTCTCCGTGAATTATGGCGCGGGCAGCGAAGAGGTCTCTCCGGAAATTCCTGCCGTCACCGAACTGCGGCACGTCTATCCCAACCCCTTCAACCCCAACGCGGTAATCCCCTTCTCGGTGGCCACAACGGCCAGGGTAGAGATCAGGATCTTCAATACGCGCGGACAGCTCATGCGCCACTTCGACCTGGCGGAACGGGCCCCCGGCAACTACCAGATCGCCTGGGACGGCAAGGACAGCGCCGGTGCGGATTGCTCCAGCGGCATCTACTACTTCGTGATGAACGCGGGCAAGGAAGTCTTCCAGCGTAAGGCCGTTCTACAGAAATAGACTCAACCTGATTACCTGATATATGAACCCGGCTTCATTGCCGGGTTTCTTTTGGGGCCCGTTTTCGGATTCGTGGGGAAAAATGGGGCTCTCTTTCAAACTTGGTGGGTCAGTTTTATCCGCCATCATTCGAGCGCCATGGATTGGGCTGTCGACCTCCGGGTCGACAGAGCCGGCGGAGCCGGCTTTTGAAGAGTCCTGCGGACTCTGTGGCGACGGGACGTCCCCACCCCAATTCAGCCAATTCTCGAATCCTTACCCACTTGGTTTGCAAGCAAGCCATGTCTTGCCCATATTCAAAGAGAGCCGGCAAGTCCAATTCTATCCTGAGGCTGGTTGGCGACCCGATGGCGAACCACTGCCGCGCTTCCCGCGTCTTCCGAGGGTGGTTCGGGAGTGGTTCGGCAGGGCTTGGCGGACCAGCCCTCCGGGCTAATCCATCGCTAGAGGTCCTGATCTACCTGCTTGCCTTGTGAAAAAAAAGCGCGAACCAGTTGTCCGCGCCCGTATATCGTTGATGGAGCCAGCGCTCCGGTTTATCCGTGCTCTTTGCCGATCTCCATGCCCCGCTTGATCGCTTTCAGGTTCAGCTCCAGCAGGTCGGGATTTTTGGCTTTGAGGAAAGAAGTGAGGTCTTCTTCCATGGTTTCGTATTTGATCAGATTGGTCTTGCCGATCACGATGCCGATGGCCAACATGTTGAGCACCATGGTGTTGCCGATCTCGATCGCGATGTCGCTGAGCGGCGCGGCCACTATCTCCACGTCGTCGCGTTTGCATCCATGGGGGCACATGCTGGTGTTCAGGATGATGACACCGCCTTTGCGCACCGAGGGCGCGAATTTGTCCAGGGAAGGCTGGTTGAGGGCCACCAGCACGTCGGGATAACTGACGATGGGCGAGGCGATGGGCTCATCCGAGACCACGGTGGAAACGTTGGCGGTCCCGCCGCGCATTTCCGGACCATAGGACGGCAGCCAGGAAACGTTGCGGCCTTCCTGCATGCCCGCTTTGGCGATGAATTTCCCGATGGTGAGGACGCCCTGTCCGCCGAATCCCGCGCAGATCATTTCAGTGGTCATTGCTTCACCTCCGGTTTTGTTGCAGACTCCGTTTGCGCTCCCATATCCCTGAACAAACCAGGCTTGAAGAAGGGCAGCATGTTCTCTTTGGCCCAATCCCGCGATTTGACGGGATCGATGCCCCAATTGGTGGGACAGGTGCTCACGAACTCGATAAAGGTGAAGCCGCGGTTCTCTTTGTTGTATTGGATGACCTTGGATACGGATTTCTTGGCCTTGATGATGTCCGCGGGGCTCAGCAAGGACACGCGCTCGATGTAATAGGGCGCCACCAGGGTGTCCAGCAATTCGCAGACGCGGATCGGATAGCCGATGTCCTCCACGTTGCGGCCATAGGGGCTGGTGGTGGTTTTCATATTGGGCAGGGTGGTGGGGGCCATTTGGCCGCCGGTCATGCCATAGATGGCGTTATTGACAAAGAACACGGACATCTTTTCGCCACGGTTGGCAGCGTGCACGATCTCGGCAGTGCCGATGGCAGCGAGGTCGCCGTCGCCTTGATAGGTGAAGACATGCATGTCCGGACGGGCGCGTTTCATGCCCGTGGCAACTGCCGGAGCGCGTCCATGAGCGGCTTGGGCCATATCGAAATTGAAGAACTTATAGGCAAAGACGGAGCAGCCGACAGGGGCCACGCCGGTCATAAGGTTGATCAGGCCCGCTTCCTCGATCGCTTCCGCGATCAAGCGGTGCGCTACGCCGTGCAAACAGCCTGGGCAGTAGGTGAAGGGGGTTTTGGTAAGGGTTTCGGGTCTTTTGGCGATCACTTCCATGGTTTCCTCCTTTAGAAACAGGCTTCCAGTTTGGCCTGGATTTCCGCGGGTGTGAAAACGATCCCGCCCACTTTGCCCCAGAATTGTACGGGCGCCTTGCCGCATACGGCGATCTTGACGTCGTCCAGCATCTGGCCGGTATTTAGTTCGAACACGTAGACCTGCTTCACTTTGGGTCCGATGGCAGCCGCCACGGCTTCGTAAGGATAGGGCCAAACCCTGATCGGACGGACCAAACCGACGCTCTTGCCTTCTTTCTTCAGCTCGTTGATGGCGGATTTGACGATGCGGGAAGCGGTTCCGAAAGCCACACACAGCACTTCGTTGTCGTCGGAGACGTTGTAGGTGTCCCAGCGCTGTTCGTTCTTTTCGATCACGGCGTATTTTTCATACATCTTGATCACGTGTTTTTCCAGCACCGTGGGATCGATCTCCAGAGAGTTTATCTCGTGGTGGTGCTTGGCGTCGCCATCGGCGTTCGGGCAAATGCACCAGGAAGTGTGTTGTTTGCCCAGTTCGTCGATCTCCTCCTGGGTCATGATGGGCTTGAACTCCACCGGCTCCATCATCTGGCCCAGCATGCCGTCGGCCAGGATGAGCACGGGATTGCGGTATTTATCGGCCAGGTCGAAGGCTTCGGAAGCCATGTCGGCAAATTCCTGCACGGAACTTGGCGCGAGTACGATGAGGCGGTAATCGCCGTGTCCGCCGCCTTTGGTAGCCTGGAAGTAGTCGGATTGCGAGGGCTGGATGTCGCCCAGTCCAGGTCCGCCGCGTTGGACGTTCACGATCACGGCGGGCAATTCCGCGCCGGCGATATAGGAAATTCCTTCCTGTTTGAGCGAGATTCCGGGCGAGGAGGATGAAGTCATCACTCGCTTACCTGATCCTGCCGCGCCATAAACCATGTTTATCGCGGCGACTTCGCTTTCGGCTTGCAAAAAGGTTCCGCCCACCTTGGGCATCACCTTGGCCATGTACTCGATCAATTCGCTCTGCGGGGTGATAGGATAGGCGAAATAGAGGCGGCAGCCTGCGCGCATGGCGGCCTCAGCCACGGCTTCGTTACCTTTCATCAGTATCTTTTCCATCTTCACCTCACTTCTCGATCTTGATCGCCACATCCGGGCAAGTCATGAAACACATCTTGCAGGCTATGCAGTCCTCCTGCTTGAAACACTCGGCGTAGTGGTAGCCCTTGGCATTGATGTCTTCCGAAAAACGGATGATCTTTTTCGGGCAGGATGCAATGCAGAGTCCACAACCTTTGCAATAGTACGGATCCACGGTCATTCTGGGCATGGTCGCACTCCTTTTGTACAGTAATTTTTTCCTACTGGGATAGAGCTTTCAGCCGGGCTTTTCTGTCAAACTATTTCTTCCGGCCGGATTCCCTTCCCCAAATCCCCAAAACTGGAAAAACTGAGCCCGGGAAGAGCGCATTCCAGGGTTGAACGGTGGTCGCCATGCCAGCGTAATTGGTTGATTTGAATGCAGATACTTTGTCACAAGGAAAAAAAGGCTTGACAAAAAAGGGGGTGTTTCAGAAAGCTCGACGCGAGACTTAACAGTAAATGGAATTAATATGAGAAATCAATCCAAGAAACTAATTGCCACTGTCTTCGCGATCTGGGCCATGTTCATCGGGCCGATTATCGCCCAGACGGTGTCTGAGATCGGCAGCGCCGAACTGCTCCAGGCCGAAGTCGCCGGAGTGATCGATTCGCTGCAGACTCAGGAACCTCCGGGAACGCCGGAAACTCCGCCAGGCGAGATCATGGTGGCCTCCTACTACGGAGGCGGATTCCACGGCCGCCGCACTGCCAGCGGTGAAGTATACAATCAGTATGGCCTCACCTGCGCTCACAAAACCCTCCCCTTCCAAACCCTCCTCAGAGTTACCAATCCCCTGTCTGGAAAGCACGTAACCGTGCGCGTAAACGATCGCGGACCCTTTCACCGCGGACGAGACCTGGACCTTTCCTACGGCGCCGCCAAGGAAATCGGCATGGTCGCGGCAGGGGTAATGAAAGTGGAAGTAGAAAAAATCCCCAACCGCAGCGAAGCTGCCGACCTCACCCTCAGCCAGAACTAAGCGCAAATACGGAATCAATCCTTGCCCTGCGGAGAGTAAAGATTGATTCCATTTTTCTATCCAGAGGAAACAGCATGAA
>CAYSAT010000081.1:5743-10964 GCA_964429035.1 uncultured Candidatus Cloacimonadota bacterium
TGCCCATAGTCGCGCTGGAATCCACGGTGCTCACCCACGGCCTGCCCTTTCCCCAGAACCTGGAAGTGTTCCACGCTCTCGAAGCTATTCTGCGCGGCGCCAATGTTACGCCCGCCACGATCATCGTACTGGACGGCGTGGCACACATTGGCCTGGATGAGCGCGCGGTGGACAGGCTGGAATCCAGGCTGCGGGCGGAAGTCCGGTTCGAGAAACTGGGTATGCGCGACCTGGCTTGGGCCGCTGCCAGATCTTTGAGCGGAGGAACCACGGTTTCCGCGACCATGAAACTGGCCAGCCTTAGCGGAATCCAGATCTTTGCCACCGGAGGAATCGGCGGCGTACACAGGGATTGGGAACAAACCCTGGATATCTCCAGCGACCTCAGCGCCCTGGCAACCATACCGGTGGCCGTGGTTTCCGCAGGCTGCAAGGCGATTTTGGACGTTCCCGCCACGCTGGAATACCTGGAAACCCTGGCGGTGCCTGTGTGGGGCTGGCAGACTGACCGCTTCCCCCTCTTCTATACCAGCGCTAGCGAGCATCCCATCGCCCGGATCGATACCGCCAACGAGTTCGCGGCAGCCTGGCAACGCCATGGGGAACTGGGAGGCAAAGGCGTGCTGGTCGCCAATCCGATCCCCGCGGAATACAGTCTGCCCTCTGAGCAGATCGAGCCCCAAATCCAGAACGCGCTCGCCCAAGCACACAGCCGCAACATAAGCGGCAAAGCCCTGACTCCTTTTCTGCTTGACTTTCTGGCCCGGCACACAAAAGGTGCATCCGTAACGGCCAATCTGGAGCTGCTGCAAAACAACGTCCGACTCGCGGCCAGACTGGCCTTGGCCCTGCAAGATAGTAAGGAAGCAAGATGAAACTCTACATCTCGCTCGACATGGAAGGCATGCCGGGAACCTTCAACTGGGAACAGGAAAAGACCGACCGGCCTGCAGTGCGGCGTTGCATCGAACACCATGTGCGCACCGTATTGGAAGCGGTCCTGGCCAGCCATCAGGCCGCCTCCATCGATGAGATCGCCATCGCCGATTCCCATAGCGCGGGCGACAATCTGGACTACAGCATCACCGCGCTGGACAAGCGCATCCACTTGATCTCCGGAAATCCGCGCCCCTGCTACATGATGCCGGATTTCTGTTCTGAGTACGACCAGGTCTGGCTGCTGGGCTATCACAGCGGAACCGGCGCTTTGAAAGGAAACATGGACCACACCTATTCCAACAGCCGCATCCACAACATCTGGATCAACGGCAAGGCGATGAATGAAGCCCTGATCAATTCAGCCTACGCGGGTTACCATCAGGTGCCCGTGGCCCTGGTTTCCGGCGACGAAACCCTGAAGCAGGAGCTGTCCGTCGCCATGCCCTGGCTGGAGTTCGTGGCCACCAAGAAAGCCATCTCCAAGTTCGCCGCGCGCAACTATTCCCAGATATCCGTGGACGCCCATACCCGCGAAGCGGTCAATCACGCCCTCGCCAAGTCCAAGACCGATCTGCAGGTCTATTCCTTCAGCGCGCCACTAACCCTGAAGATCGAGTTCAATTCCACCGCCATGGCCGATCAGGCTTGCCTGCTGCCTTATTCCCGGCGTTTGGACGGCCGCACGATCCAGTATCAGGCGGAAGACTACGCCGTGCTGTTCGAAGCGATCATGGCTTTCGTATATCTGGCTGCCAGCACTGGCATGTAAGGAGGAATAATGGAACAGGAACTGGTGACCATCGCCAAGTTTGACGACAATTTCGAGGCCGACCTTGCCCTGGCCCTGCTTGTGGATCACGGCATCAAGGCCTTCCTGGCCAACGAACTGGTCTATTCCATGATCCCGGGCATCATGCCGGATAAGTTTTTCATCGAACTCCAGGTGAGTTCCGCCGATGAGGAAAAAGCCCGCGCAATCCTGGACGCGCAGCAGAATAACTCCGAGATCCGCAACCTCCTGCTGGGCAACGAGGCGATCCTCGAAGGCCATTTCCTCCTCACATCCGGAAAACACAGTGGCACTTACGTGGAAAAGATCAGGCTGCTCCAGAATCCCGTGGCTGCGCAGCGCGTCTGCGAACTGCTGGCGGAACTACTGGAACCCTACGATTTCGATACCGTCGTGGGACCTGCTTACGGCGGTATAGTCCTGGCCTTCGAAGTGGCGCGGATCCTGGGCAAGAACTTCATCTTCACCCAGCGCAAGGACGAACATATGGCCATCCGCAGCGGCTTTGACCTCTCCGAAGTGCAGCGCGCCGTGGTGCTTGAGGACATCGTCACCACTGGAGGCTCCGTGCAGGAAGTGCTGGCCTGCCTGAAGGAAAGGGGTATAGATGTGCAGGCCGTGGCGGCGATCGTGGATCGAGGCAGCGGCGCGGATTTCGGCTGCCCCTTCCTGTCGCTGCTGCAGATGGAAATCCCCGTCTGGCCCGCAAACGATTGCCCGCTCTGCGCTGAAGGGATTCCGCTCACCAAACCCGGCAGCAGCGATAAAAAAGCAAGCGACCCGACAACCGTCTAAGCGCTTTGGCCAAACTCGCCGTCATCGCCCTGAACCGTTCGGAACACCGGCAATTGCTGGCGGTGTGGAAGTTCTTTCCCTTTCCAGCTGAACTGAACTACCTCTATCTCTATACGGGAGCGGATTCCAGCGAGGAGTTGCCCCGCCACTCCAACTTTAACGCCAGCCCTTTTACCGGACGGCTTAGCGAAACGATCCAGGCCATGCGGGAGTTTCTGGAAGCGGAGGGTGTATCCCGCCTCTGCTTTGCCAGTTTGCGGTCGTTCCAGCTGTGGACCCAAGCCTCCGGACACCAGGCCCTCACATATTACTCGGACGGAAAGATAACTCTGGCCGATATCCGCGGCCTCCCTCTGCTGAAAGAGCTGGACCTGGCCGCTCTGCTGCAGCCCCTGAACCTCAAGCCCGCGTTGCTGCGCGATGAAACCGCCGAGCTGCCAACCGCGCCTGTTCCCACGGTTTACGAAGACTACCATAGCTGGCTGAAAGCCGGAAACGGAGACCTCTTGCTCACGCGCAATGCCAACCTGGTTTCCGCTGTCTGCGGTGTCAACCGGGCACGTTTCCAGGCTGGGCACCTGTTTGCGGGCAAACAGGCCGCGAACCTGTTACTGGACGACTCGGGCGAGGACTTTTCCCAGACCCTGCACAGGCTGCGTCAGGCTGGACTGGACGCGCCCGAAGCCGAATCCAGCGCCTCCAACCAGCCTGGCAATCCGTCCCGGCCCCCTTCCTCCTATTCCTTTTTTGCCGAGTATTACGACCACTACATGTCCCACGTGGATTACGAGGACTGGCTGACCTTGATGCTCACCTGGTTCAAGCGCTTTTCCAAAGTCCCCATCCGCAAGGTGCTGGAAATCGCTTGCGGAACCGCCAACGCCGCTGAGATCCTCGCTTTCCGGGGTTATGAAGTGGACGCCTGCGACAGCTCGCCCTACATGCTGCACATGGCCGATGCCAAGGTCTTCCAACCTCAGCTGTTCTACGCGACTCTCACCGATCCCCTGCCGCTCAAAGATTACGATTTCATCTTCTGCCTCTTCGACAGCATCAACTACCTGACCCGGCGCAGTGAGATCAAGATCCTGCTGGACAACGTCCACGCGTCCTTACGGCCTGGCGGGATCTTCATCTTCGACATCTCCACGCTCTTGAACAGCCTGGAAAACTTTGCCGACAACACCACTTTCACCCGCGTCAAAGACGGCTATCTGATCCACAAATCCAACTACGAGATCCTTTCCAACAAGCAGTTCACCCGCTTCGACCTCTTCCGCAAGAACGGCCTGAATTACGACCGGCTGGAGGAACGGCACGTCCAGCGCGTCTATCGCAGCCCGGAACTGGGTGAACTGATCGCCCGCTCCGATCTGAAACTGCAGGCCATCTTCGCCCCGGAAATGCGCACCAATCTGCTCTCCAAACTGGCCACCGATATCGACAACCGCTACTTCCGCCTCTTTTTCCTCCTCCAAAAACCGCAATGACCGGCCTTTACGAATATGACCAGCCCTGGCAAAACCAAGCCCGGAGGCTGATCGGTGTGGACGAAGCCGGACGCGGAGCCCTGGCCGGACCAGTGGTTGTGGCAGCCGTTATCCTGGATTACGCTAAGCCCATCGAAGGCATCGACGACAGCAAGAAACTTACCCCTGCCAAGCGTTCACGCCTCTTCGACCTGATCGTCTCCAACGCCCTGGCCTGGCACATCGCCGAGCTCGACGCTGCCTATATCGACGAGCACAACATCCTCCAAGCCACGCTGCAAGGCATGCGCGAAGCAGTTGAAGCCCTGGCCGGACCTGATGACCTCTGCCTCATCGACGGCAACCAAATCCCCTCCGGACTTGTCTGCAACGCTCATCCGGTGATCCATGGCGACGGCCTTTCCGCCTCAATCGCGGCCGCCTCGATCCTCGCCAAGGTACACCGCGACAGGCTGATGTGCGCCCAGGACGCCGCCTACCCGCTCTACGGTTTCGCCAGCCACAAAGGTTATGGCACCGCCCGGCATGTGCTGGCCCTGTGGGAAAACGGAACTTGTCCATTGCACCGCCGCAGTTTCTACCCGGTGTCCCAGATCACGCAGTCTGTTGAAAGAGAACGCAGATAGGGAGGAAAATGAGGATGGAATGGATAGAACTCTGATGACCGGATCGGCCTGATTTTCCTGATTTTCCCCTATGTAGAAACTGCCCTCTTTTTCTCTGTGTCTCTGTGTCTCTTTACCTCTGTGTTTCTTAGTAAGTCTCTCACCAATCATGCAGATCATGCCAATCAGGTTATCAGAGTTCTATTTTTTCCATCCTCATTTTCCTCCCCATCTGCGTTCTCTTTTTACTTAGAAACCGAACTCTGTGCCTCTGCGCCTCTGTGTTGCTTTATTCGTAACCCACCAATCATGCAGATCATGCCAATCATGTAATCAGAGTTCTATCCATTCCATCCTCATTTTCCTCCCCATCTGCGTTCTCTTTTATTCCCACTCCCGCAAAACACTGGATAATTGGAATAAAGATTGCTTTATTTTATTGCCCAAAGCAAAGTCATGCCAAGGAGTCCCGCCATGAACAGACTGTCGGCCCTAGCCATCCTGACCATAGTCCTGGCTATGGGAACGCTGAGCGCGCAAATCCCTCAACTGAGGATCTACGACGTCCAGGCCGAGAATCTGCGCGGTAATGTAACCCCTTC
>CAYSAT010000082.1:0-10878 GCA_964429035.1 uncultured Candidatus Cloacimonadota bacterium
TATGACTCACTTCAAATGGTTAAATTTGTCCATTTGAAAGCGATTTGGTATAAGAAAGGTTCTCTTTCAAACCAAGTGGGTAAGCCATACCCGCCTGACCCGATCTCATGAATTGGGCTGTCGACCTCCTGGTCGACAGAGTCGGCGGAGCCGGCTTCTAAAGAGTCCTGCGGACTCTGTGGCGACGGGACGTCCCCACCCCGATTTTGCAACAAACCAGATATTTACCCACTCGGTTTGGAAGGAGCCATAAGAAAACAGCCCATCCACAAGGACGGGCTGGATTGTGAATCGGATATTCGGGCGGTTATTTGAGCAGCATCACCTTGCGGCTGTATTGCTTTCCACCTGCGCTCATCCGGATGGTATAGATGCCGGAGCCCAGGTTGTTGCCGTTGCGGTCGGTGCCCTGCCACACGAGCTTATGCAGGCCTGGTTCCCTGTTTCCGGAGAACAGGGTGGTCACGTGCCGGCCTCTGAGATCGTAAACGTCCAGGGAAACCATGCTCGCTTGAGTGACCGTGTATTGGATGCTAACGCTGGGGTTGAAGGGATTGGGGAACACCTTGTCGATGCCCTGGACTGCTTCGATGGGAGGCGGTGTGGCTTGATACTGCTGAACCGTGACGGAGACCGGTCCGTAGAACTGGTTGGCGCCGTCGAAATCCAGGCTTTGCAGCCAGTAGTAATAAGTCCCGGCGGAGCTGATCTCTTCATCGCGATAGAAATAGACTTGGGTCTGCGAGGTATTGGTTCCGCCCACAAAGGTGTTCAGCATGACCGCGTTTTCCAGATTGGGAGCGGCATTGCGATAGATGCGGAAGCCGGAAACGTTCGTCTCCGTCTGGGTGACCCAGATCAAGTCCACCATGTTTTGCACGCTGATCGCGGCATTGAAGGAGGACAATTCCACGGGCAGGGGATCGTCGCTTTGCAGGACGAAGGTAATGCTGTGGATATAGCTGTTGGCCAGGGTGAAATCCCCCTCGGAGACTATTATCGGGGTTGTAACCCAATGGTAACCGGTAAGCGCATCGACAGGTGCGTAGCTGCCTGCCAATGCAGCGGCAGAAGTGGCGTAGAAGATGTGGTCGGTGTTGAAGCCTGAATCCGTGGAGTCTTTGAAGATGTCAGTCCCTGGTTGGCCGTTGCCGCTGGAATAGACCCTGAGTTCATAGTATTTCTTCAGGACGAAAGTTATGCTTTGGGTCCTGTCATTTGCTTCGGTGAAACCGCTCGCTAAGACGTCTATAGACGTTGCCTCCCAATAATAGCCGTCAGGTGCTGGTCCTGGAGTATAATTGCCTGCCAAAGCAGATGCTGTGGTTGCTGTAAATGTATGGGGCGTTGTCTGTCCGGTATCCAGAGTATTTTGATAAATCTGGGTACTGAAAGGCTGGTTTGTGAGCTCGTTCAGCGCCTGGACATTGAGGGTGAAGTCTTTTTCCAGAATAAAGGTTATGGTGTGCACATAGCCGTTAGCCAGCGTGAAATCTGTCGTGGCTACGGTGATCGTTGGATTTACCCAATGATAGCCTGCGGGTGGTGTGCCAGGTGTGTATGTGCCGGCTAGACTGGCCACATTTTCAGGAGTAGCCGGGAAGGAATGGTAGGTGGTAAAGCCCGTATCGATGTTGTTCCTGTAAATCTGGGTTCCCGGCTGCATATATCCAGTGGAATTAACATTCAGCACTGCGCCTTCATTGTAGGTCAGGGTGAAATCGTCCACGTATCCCAAACCGACACCATTTATCTTCAACCAATACCGGATATAGTAGGTGCCGGTTGTTGTTGGAGCAAATGTGCCTACGTTTTGAGTCCAGGGCGCTACACCATTGAAATTATTGGGATCTTGGAATATAGTCCAAGGACCCGCGGTTGAAGTAGCCCATTCCATGCGCGTATCGACAGTGCCATTTCCAGCGTTTTTTACCCAGCAGGAAAAAGTCAGTTGTTCCCCCGCCACAAAATATAAAGGCTGGCTGATTATGTAGAATTCACCATTGTTCCCTCGGAACTCTAGGGAACGGGTGGGCGAATAGTTTAGGGCAGCACCATACTCACCAATGGTCAGACCGGTTGGAGAATAAGTCCAGCCAGCCGGCCAGTAGTTGTTGTTTGGTCCTGGGCTTTCAAAGTTCCAGAAAAACGTCCCCTGGGGCAAAGCCTGTGCCAGGGCGACTATCCCCAGCAGTAACAACATAATAAGTACTGATCTTTTCAATTTCTCTCCTGTATCGTTCAAACAATTAACTAATCGGCATATCTGGCGCAACTGAACGCAAAGTTAGCTGCGCGGCTAATCCATCTTGCATCTGGAAGATTGATCGTTCTACTGACCCAAACTCCGGAAAAGGCGATATATTTAGTATAACGGAGCAGATTAAGGCGCAGCGAGACTTTTGTCAAGGTCTTTTTTTTCTGTTGCACACTATACCAAGGTCGGTATAACATATTCTCTCTCATTGTAAGCGACTGGAGGCTTCACGCGCAGTGGTTTGCATGCTGTTTTGCCTCTGGCATTGCGTCAATGGAACTGAAATGACACCTATCCTGGAAAGGACCAGGAATCCAAGCATCACCGCCTGCACTGGGAGCTGTGATATCAGTCGCTGCGAGCCACCACCCGGAAGAACTGGCGCGCAGAAACCCCGAAGATATAGGAATTTGTTTGAACTGTCGCTACCGGATTTTCCGGCCAGACAGTGGGATCGGAGCTGGCATAGATATCGAAAGAATTGTATCCTGGCTGATTATCCCAAGAAAGCACAAAGCCCGATTCCGTGAGGGTTATGGACACCACTGGGGTTGGCAGGGTCAGGGGCACAGGATCGGATATGATGAACGTCGTAAGTGGTATGTTGCTGGTCAAAGTCCCGTTACCAAAAGGCACTGCGGGATCGATGACCGTAACGTCGCTATAGATCTGGCGGCTGCGGTTAGGAGTTTCGGCAGCAGCGTTGTAAAAGAACTTGAAGACGCCGGTGAAGTATGTTGGATCCCAAGGTCGTGAGCAGCGGACAGCCAAATTTGTGCCGTTGTAGGCAAAGGGAGCGACCAGCGGGACGAAGATCTCATTTACCCCCACGGGGAAATCCAGCACACCGTCAAACACCAGCGTATAATCGTCGAAACCCAGCCACCCAGTGTTCAGGTCAGCCGAGACGGTGTTCTTGAGCCAGATCCGCACCGGTTTGTTATTCCATTCCGAACTGAAATCATTCCGGTAAACAAGCCCGGAGACGTTTCCGGACGCGAGCTGAAGGTCTGAGGCCAGATAGATGGTTTCGCTGAGGCTGTTCTTGTACCAGAAACTGAGGGGCAGGAATGCACTGGATAGAGCAGTCTCTGTATCGCCCACGATCTGCGTCTGAGAGTTTTCCGGATAGATGTAAACCAGATTAGGGGCCGTGGCGTCATTGCTCGCATCCTGGTCACCGGTAGCGTTGACGACGCCTGAGACGCTGTATTGGCTTGGCGCGACGGGAATCCAGCTCAGAATATGTTCTGCGGTCGCGCCTACTGCCAGCGGAGTGTTTATCTCCATACTGACAAGCGTGGCAGAATCCGCGGTGGAAACCACACGAATCACGTACTGGCCTACATCCAGGACCCCGCCATTATGAACCGTAAGTTCAAAACTCACGTTTCCGCCTGCCATCGCGTAAACCGGGCTTTGCAGCGCCACGGCTTGCAGATCGACAGCTGGCAGGGTCATGAAACTCCAGACCGAGCAATCGGATGCATCTCCGCCTGCACCATAGGGAACGATTTTCCAGAAATAGGTGGTGCCCGGAAGCAATGCCTCAGCTGGCGTGTAACTCAGCACTTCGCCCAAATCGAGGTTATTGGTGATGTTTGTGGGTGGGTCATCGGTCCCGAAACACAGTTTGTAACCCGTGGGAACACCGCCACCGCTTTCCCAAACCAGCGGACTTGATAAGGCGACCCGCTGGGTCAAGTGTGTGGGGCTGGGATTGGTTGCTGCCAGAGGAACCCGGGCCACGCGGAAACTATCCAGATACATATTGTAGCCTGAAGCGCTGACCGCGCGTAAAACGCCATAGTAGTCGCCGGGCGTTGTGATGGGCAGGGTGAAGGAGTATTGATACCAGCCGGGAACAGTGGCCACGGGGGCTTGCAAACGATGCCGGAATATGGTGCCCAGCAGAATGGGGCTGCCGCTGAGGTCAGTTGTGGTGTCCAGATAGGCTTCGATCTTATCCAAAGCGGAGCTTTGGTTGCCGTCGCGATACATCCAGAAAGTGAGTTTATGGCCATAACCTGGATCTGCATTGGCGATTTTGGGTGTGGCCAATAGCGCGCTGTTGCCAACTGGAGCCAGATCGCTGTTGTAGCGTAGCATCGCGGCTCCGGACTGAGGAGCGCAAGTGGGGTTGGTTCCCGAGTTGACGCGCGTAAACAGATATGAACCAGATTGTGCTTGGTTGGTCCAACCATCCGGAGGGAAATAGCTGGCGTCGAAACCCTGGACGTAGGGATTGACCGAGAAATCCAGGCTGGGCGCGCCTTTGCGGAAGGTCATGGTGGTTCCTGCTGAGGAGCCGATCTCGCACAGATAGAGGTTTCCGGGGCTGCCATCGCTAAGGAATGGCGAGGGGTTGGTGTTGGCGTCGATTCTGGTGCGTCCGGTCTCCGTGCTGAAATTGGCGGCAGAAAGCGTGCCGTTGGTGGTGGTCGTGCCATTCAGGCGATAGATGTAAAGTTCGTCTGGAGGGCCGTCCGCGTTGCCATTGCCAGCTGTGGTGTCGATGCGGTAGATCAGCATTCCGGAGCCAGGGATCGAACTCTCGAAGGTGCCGGTCTTTTTGCGGAATTCCACCACGTAATACTGCGTGGGATCCTGCGAATCGATCCTGTAGGCGTTTCCCGTAGGAGACGTGAGCGGATTGAGGGTGTAGGCCTGGTCTGCTATGATCGTGGGGATGGAATCGATCCAGTGGCCGTATTTGTATTTCATGAAGGCGGTCATGTGCTGCGGCGGATCTTCGTCGGTCTGCATGATGTCCCAAGTCCCGGCTGGACTTATCCCGTCGCTGGTGTAGTGATAGAGGTCCGGAGCGCCCAAGGTGTGGAAAAACTCGTGGCAGAGGATGCCCACGGCTCGCGTCGTGAGGGAGTTTTGGATCTGCAGGTTGAAGTCATAGACCCGTTTGCCGTGGATATACACATAGCGGTCGTAGAGCGACCAGCGGTGCGGCCAGAGCAGGCTGGACCAGGCGCCGGCCGATCCTCTGACGATAAAGACCACGTTGTCCACCCGGCCATCGTTGTCCGAATCGATGGTTAGTTCAGCCGGGATCTGTGCTGATACACCATTGACGGCATTTTGCAGCAGCGTGAATTCGCGGTTCCTGCTGTCATCGTCGTCGATGTAACCGGCCGGATTGGTGGCAGAATAGGGTTGGTAATACGCGCGTGGCAAGCTGTCCTGCCAGGAGACGAGGTAACTGGTCGTTGCCAGCGGGTAAAGCGTCGAACTCACCGAAAGTTGATTATAACTTGCCTCCAGAAAGTAGTTCTGCAGCGAGTTGGTGCTGGTATTGAACCAGCCGGTGTAAACGCTGGACAGCTGGCCGAATTCCGTTTCGTCGGAAAAACGGATGAAAACCACCAGGTTGTTTATGGAGCCAATGGTTGGTGCGTTGCGCTGCGCGGGCATCTGAAACCGGCTTGCCCGGCGCTGCCTGTATCTGGCCTGGCTGATGTTGATCCCGGGTGTCAGATTTGCTCTTTGGGGATTGTCCCGGCCAACGATCAGAGGACCGGCCGCGACATCTTCCCCACTAGGCACGGCATAGCAGTAAAAGCCCGTTAGGTGGTCCGCGATGACGGTGAAATTATCCGCATCGTGCAGCCAGTTGTGATACTCATCTCCGCTGGCAAACAGCTCCAGTTTGGTTCCATCGGGTTGGGTGACTTCCACGGGCATCCTGTTGATATAGGCTGCTGGCAGGATTCCCGCCGCCATTAGGCAAACAAGCAGCGGAACCATCCTGGCAAGGGTTTTTAGGAAGGGCATGATACCTCCTGAGGGGCTTCGACTTGCTGAATTCCAGACAGGGGGAAGGCGGCCAGTTGTCAATCGTTTCTTTTCCTCTCCTGAATAAAACAGCCACAAGCCGGCAATATCCGGTTGACACCAAAAGCCCCGGCAATAATCTGGATCCGGGAGAATGAATGCAAAAGATCGGACTTACGGACCAGGACATCGTGGCGTTGGTGGATTGCAACAACTTCTATGTGTCCTGCGAACGCGTGTTTGACCCTTCCCTGGAGGGCAAACCGGTGGCCGTGCTGTCCAATAACGACGGCTGCCTCGTCTCCCGCTCCAATGAGATCAAAGCGCTGAAGATCCCCATGGGCGCTCCCGGATTCAAGCATGAAGCCCTCATCCGCAAGCACGGCGGAACTCTGCTTTCTTCCAATTACGCGCTGTATGGCGATATGTCGGCCCGGGTGATGGAAGTGCTGGCCAAATTCTCTCCGGAACTGGAAGTGTATTCCATCGACGAGGCGTTCTTGGGCCTGAACGGCTTTCGCATCCGCGATCTGGAGGAATACGGCCACAAAATCCGCCAGACCGTGAAGCAATGGACCGGGATCCCTGTTTCCGTGGGCATTTCCCGCACCAAGACCCTGGCCAAGATCGCCAACCACTACGCCAAGCGCTATTCCGGATATCGCGGCTGTCTGGTTCTGCTGGACGACGAGCGCATCGAAAAAGCGCTGCGTCAGACACCCGTAAAAGAGATCTGGGGAATCGGCGGCCAGTACGACAAATTCCTGCGCCAGAACGGCATCGAGAACGCCTGGCAACTGCGCAACGCGCCGGAAAAGTTCATCGACCATTACATGACCAGCGTCGGCCACAAAACGGTTCTGGAACTGCAGGGCTTTTCCTGCATCGACATGGATGAAGCGCCCGCTCCCAAGAAAAGCGTGGTTTGCTCCAAATCCTTCAGCAAGCAGGTTTCCGACCTTGCCGAACTGGAAGAGGCGGTCTCCACCTATATCACCAGGGCTGCCGAAAAGATCCGCTCCCAACACAGCGTCGCGGGGTATCTGATGGTCTTTCTGAACACCAACCGCTTCAAGGAAGGCCCCCAATACAACAACTCGGCCTTCACCACCCTGCCCGTTCCCACAGCCTACACTCCGGACCTGATCAAAACGGCTCTGGAGCTGTTGCGCGACGTTTATCTGCCCGGTTTCGAATATAAAAAGGCCGGCGTGATGTTCGCGGACATCATGGACGAGGACGACGTGCCCCTGAACCTGATCGAAACGAACTATCTGGATGACGGACGCAAAGCCCTGATCGACGCGATCGACCGCCTGAACCGCCGTTGTGGCAGGGATACGGTGTTCTACGCCAGCTGCGGGGTCAAGAAAGACTGGGAAATGAAGCGCGCCAAACTCTCGCCGCTCTACACCACCAGATGGAGCGATCTGCCCAGGATCAAGTGACGGCATGGCTTTTTTGACTGTCTCCTCCCCAGTTCAATATCAACAGAAGATCCGCCGTTCCCTCTTCCAGGGCTTCCTGTTTCCCTGTGCCGATGCCGAAGCGGCCAGAGTTTTGATCAGTACCCACGCCAGGGAATACTCCAGCGCCACGCACAATTGCTTCGCCTACATCTGCGGATTCAAGCAGGAGATCCAGTATTATTCCGATGCCGGGGAACCGCATGGCACGGCTGGAAAACCCATGCTCAATGCCCTGCTCAGATCAGAACTGACCAACGTTCTGGCGATCGTAACCCGCTATTATGGCGGCGTGAAACTGGGCGTGCCGGGCTTGATCGAAGCCTATGGAAGCACGGTGGAGCAGGCTGTGGAGCAGGCTGAATTGATCCCAGCAGTGCTACAGAGCAGCTTCGTGGTGTCCGCGGATTACGCCCTGGTGGAGCTAGTGGCCAGCATGGCCCAATCCCTGCAGGGAAAGGTGTTGGAGGCCAATTGGACCGAGCGCGTCGAGCTTAGCTTGCGGATCCCGGCCCAAAATGCCGGCCAGTTCAAGGAATTCCTGGATGGCTTGCGCCGGCAATCCCGCTTAGATTATCGCTATGAGGAGACCTGATCGATATGTTTAGATTTGTTTTCACCCTGGCCCTGACCCTTTTGTGCGCTGGGCTGGCAGCCCAGGAATATCGGTTTGTATCCGCCAAAAATGGCAAGGATATCACGCTGGAAAAACTGGCCGCCAAGCTGCTGAAATTCGATGTCGTTTTCTTCGGCGAATGGCACGGCAACGCCGCCATCCACCAGGCCGAAAATGCCCTGCTCGCCGCTCTTTACGCCCGCGACTCACGCCTCGTGGTGTCTTTCGAGATGTTCGAACGCGACGTCCAGGGTTCATTGGACGCCTATCTGAAGGGCGACGCCGACGAAGCGGAATTCCTCGCCGCAGCACGTCCCTGGCCGAATTACGCCCCGGATTACCGGCCCTTGGTGGAATTCGCCAAAGAGCACGGACTGGTCTGCGTGGCGGCCAACGTTCCCCGCTATCTGGCAGGCAAGGCGGCCCGTTCAGGAGCAGGTTTCGAGGCAGCGCTTTCTGAGGAGGAGCGGACCTTTCTGGCTTTGCAGATCAGCGCTCCGCCTGGCGCTTACCGCGACAACTTCCTGCTTACCATGCAGGCGAACGGCATGCACGGCGACGCGGACAACGCGGACCTCTACGAGCGGCTGTTCTACGCCCAGTGCGTGAAAGACGACACCATGGCGGAGAGCATCCTGCAGTATCGCGAACGCTGCCCCAAAGCGCGGATCATCCATTTCAACGGAGACTTCCATTCGCGGGAATTCCTGGGTACCGTGGAGCGCGTAAAAACCCGCCAGCCCAAGCTCAAGATCGCGGTGATCAGCCCGCTCTCCCTAGACGAAGAACTGCCCGCAAATGCGCAGAAGATCGCCACTTACCTGGTTGTGGTCACAGCTGCAGAAGAAGAATAGAACTCTGATGGCCTGATCGAACTGATCGACATGATAAACAGCAGACACCCAACCAGCCCTTCCAAACTTACCTTAGAGCATGCCGATCAGGTCATCCGGCTCCAATAATCTTAACATCTACCCAAGAGGTTTTACATGCTTAGAAAGACAGCCCACGCCGGGAGTTTCTATCCCCGCTTCGGCGATCAGATCACCGCTCTGATCCAGAAATGGACAGCCACCCAACCCCAAGCCCTGCCCAACGAGAACTGCCTCGGACTGATCGTTCCCCATGCTGGATACATCTATTCCGGAGAATGCGCGGCGCGAGCTTACCACTACATCGCCCGGCAATCCTTCGATAGCTTTGTGATCCTGCATCCCAGCCATCACGGCCTGCATTTCGACTGGTCGGTTTCCTCTTTCGAGCAGTACGACAGCCCGCTAGGCAAGCTGGACCTGGATATCCAGCTCTTTGAACTGCTGACCAAATCCGCTGGTGAAACGGGAAAAGAACTGCGCCTGCACGAGCAGGAACACTCGATGGAGATCCAGCTGCCGCTGCTCAAACACTTCTTTCCCGAAGCGCGCGTCTGCCCCATCATGATCGGCCGTCCCTATCCGGAAGTCGCTCTGCAACTGGCGCGGAAACTCCAGGAAGCGGTCACTGCGAGCGGCAAAAGGGTCGGCATCATCGTCTCCACCGACCTTTCGCACTATTACAACTCCGACAAGGCGGAAAAAATGGATGGCCTGATCACCCGCTACATCATGAGCATGGACGCGGACGCCCTGTGGCAGAGCGTGATCGGCAAACGCTGCGAAGCCTGCGGAATCGGCGGAGTGCTTACTTTGCTCTACTACGCGGGGCTTCGCGGAGATGCCAAAGCCAAACTCATCCACTATACGCACTCGGGAAAAGTGACCGGCGACAACCAGCAAGTGGTGGGCTACCTGAGCGCGCTGGTCTACGCTTGAGGAGGATCCAGCCATGACCGACGCCTTGAAACAGGAATTGCTGGCCCTGGCACGCAGGTCGATCGCCAGCCGCTTTGACCATTCCCCGGTGGAAAACCCGCGCAATCCGGAATTCCAGCCTCAGCGCGGGGTTTTCGTCAGCTTGCACAAGGACGGCGATCTGCGCGGCTGCATCGGCTACATCAAGGGCTACAAGAGCATCGCGGACAGCGTGATCGAGATGGCGCGGCAAGCCGCTTTCCACGACCCCCGCTTTCGACCCTTGCGCGAGCAGGAACTGCCAGGCCTAAACATCGAGATCTCCATCCTCAGCGAACTGCTGCCCGTTACTGATTCCTCCGCATTGCGGATCGGCCGGGACGGGCTCTACATCCAGCATCCGCATGGTTCCGGACTCCTGCTGCCGCAAGTTCCCGTCGAGTGGCATTGGGACCTGCCCACCTTTCTGAAACAGCTTTGCCGCAAGGCTGGTTTGCCCGACGGAGCGTGGAAAGACGAGGCCGCGCAGCTGTTTCGCTTCGAAGCGGAGGTCTTCAGCGAGTCCGACTTTTTGCCTTGACAAAAAAGCCGGTCCCCAAAGTTTGTTTCGCATGCGAATAAGAGCGGGAATAGCTCAGCTGGTAGAGCGCAACCTTGCCAAGGTTGATGTCGCGGGTTCGAGTCCCGTTTCCCGCTCCAGTTTTTCAGGCGACATAGCCAAGTGGTAAGGCAGAGGTCTGCAAAACCTTTATCCCCGGTTCAAATCCGGGTGTCGCCTCCATCCTTTTACCACGCCGGAGTGGTGGAATTGGTAGACACAAGGGACTTAAAATCCCTCGGGCTTCGGTCCGTGCCGGTTCAAGTCCGGCCTCTGGTACCAGAGCGGGAATAGCTCAGCTGGTAGAGCGCAACCTTGCCAAGGTTGATGTCGCGGGTTCGAGTCCCGTTTCCCGCTCCATTTTT
>CAYSAT010000083.1:0-9027 GCA_964429035.1 uncultured Candidatus Cloacimonadota bacterium
ATCTTTGCTGGCGAAAAAGTCAATAGAAATAATGACCCGCGTGCAGATCCAGTGGTTGAGGATCCGGGATACGACAGGCTTGGCTGGGACATCCCATTGGGTGTAGCATTCCGCGGCTACTACAAAAGTGCCTGGCTGGAAATCCCAAGCTGCAGCATATGCCAGCATCTTGCCCGGCTGTACAAGAACATCCAGAAATCAATCTGGGGAGGCATGGAACAGCCTATTTACACCGGATTCAGGGCTCCTCGTAGGTGGAGGTCACCTGGTAAAAACGCCGCGGGAAGATGCCATTGTGGATCCAGGCATTATTCGTTACCGATCCGCCTGGCTCAGGCAGATAGGGGCCACCTGGCAGATCCGCGGAATAGACGGTGTAAGAATCCACGCCGGGCAGCTCGGTCCAACTCAGGGTTAGCGTGCCATCCGCAATCGTCAGGATCAGATCCGCCGGAATGCCGTTGGAAAACACCGCGCTGGCCGGAAATCCCCATTGGCCCTGGTTATTCCTGCCCCGAACGTAGAGTTTGTGAATGCCGTCGCTGATCCCCGGAAAAGGCAGGCCGACGCTCACGGAAACCGGCGTTCCGGGTGTCAGGCTGATCTGCGTGCCGTTGCCGAGTCCCGGATCGCTGTCCACGTAATATTCCAGCCGGGAGACGTTGAAAGATCCCGGATCCTGCGGCGGAACCAGGAAGGACCGGGATACGGGCACACCCCACTTTCCGCCGGTGTTTCTGGCGCGCACAAAGAGGCGGTGGATACCCATGCCGAGGCTGGAAGCAGAGATGAGCTGGTTGAGGTCCACGCTGTTGCGGGAATAGATCTGAACGCCGTTGCCTGGGCCGGGATCAGCATCAAAAAAGTACTCCACGCGGGAGATCGTGCCGTATGGGCCTGGCGGAGCAGGCGGCAACAGGAAGTAGCGGGATTGGGGCAAACCCCATTTCCCCGCCGTGCTTTGCCCCCGCAGCAGCAGTTTATGCAGGCCCGGACTGAGCGCGGCGGCGCTGATCAGCGGGGAAACATCCACCAGGTTCCGGGAATAGATCGCGGTTCCGTTGCCATAACCCGGATCGGCATCGAAGAAGTACTCCAGGCGGGAAATCGTTCCATAAACCGGATTCAGAGGTTCGGGCACCAGGAAATAGCACGATTGCGGCAAACCCCAATGCCCCAAATCGTTCCTGCCGCGGATGAACAGCCGGTGCAATCCGGGGCTCAAAGACGCCGCGCTGATCAACGTGGTAACCGTCACCGGATCCCGGGAATAGAGCTGCGTGCCGCTTCCAGGCCCCGGATCAAAATCGAAGAAATACTCCATGCGGTTGACGGTGCCGTCCAACACCGCGCAGCTCAGGAAAACCAGCAGGAACAAGGCAAAAACCGGGCTCTTCATATTGGCTCCTTGCAGATATGCCGGATGCGGCTCAGTTTCCGCACTGGGCTTCCACGTGCACGTTTAGTTGGTTGGCGGAGTTGGTGATGGGCGGGCAGTCGAAATCGGTGATTGTGGGCAGGAAATTCAGGTAATAAAGGTCGTCGTAGGGCGCGGGACCGCCATAGATCCCGATGTCCACTCCGCCTTGTCCGGCTCCGGTCGCCACCGATCCCGCGCAAAGGTGGTAATCGCCGTTATTCACGTCCACCATCACGTTTGCCATGTCCACGTTCTGCAGGTTCGTGGCGTTTCCCGTGTAGCCGAAGCTATTCTCCAGAATGTTGTAGTAATACTGGGCGGTGCTTTGGAAGTTGCTAATGCTTTCAAAGATGCAATTCGTGAAGATGAAACCGTCCAGATAGTGATAAGATGGATAGGATAATGCGTGGGTGTTTGTACCGATGTTCACGAAGATGCAGTTGGTGACCAGGGCGGTGGCATCGCTGGCTGAGAGGGCAAAATGCAGCCAGCCGGATTGGAAGATGCAGTTGTTGCAGGCAAAGGAAGCGGCTGAGGGAACAGCCATGTTTTGCGAGTAGTTGCTGCTCTGGTAGAAGAAACAGCCGATGAATACGTTATTGGCGGAGGCGCTGCCCAAATTCAGGGAACCCCTTATCCAGCAGTCGATAGCCTGATTGCCGGAGCTGTTCCAGTTGTTGGTACTCCCCGAAAGCAGGCAATTGCGCACCACGTTGTTTCCGGCCGCTGCCAGGTTGAAACTGATTTCCAGGCACTCCAAGCCGATGAAGGCGGAATTCGCCGAACCCGTAGTAAGATTGAAAGCAGCCTTCGAGGTCAGCATAGTCAAATCGTTGGGATTGAAGCCTCCGCCGATGATGACCAGGCGCTTGGCCATGTTCAGGCTGCCATAGCTGGTGGAGCTGGGATACAGGTACAGGGTGTCTCCTGCAGAGGCGGCTGTATAGGCGGCGCTGAGTGTGGAATAATCGCCGGCTGAGGGGCTGTTGTTGTCCACCCTGCGGATGCTGGCTGAAAGTGAGGACACCGTAAGAACGGCAATGGCGAGTAAGATAAGATGTTTCATGGCTAACTCCTTCAAACAATCTTGTACTGACGCCATAAAACATAGAATGTAAATGGCTGTCAAGAGAATTATCTCCCTCATTGCGTATTTTTTACCCGAGTTGGGACAGGGAGGCTGAGAGCGCTTCTGCGCTGGACTTGCGGAGTCTGGCGGCAGGCAGAGGATGAACCATGCAGGCTTTGAGGCAGAGCTCCATTGGTTTTCCCTGCTCCTCCGGATGGACCTTCAACTGTGGATTCCCACCTGAGGACCCACCTGAGGACTTGGCCTGAGTTTGTTTGGCTTTTTTTTGCCCTGGGGGACAAGCCTTAATCAAGCCTTAATCAAGCCTTAATCAAGCCTTAATCACTTGTCTATTATTAACGCTTGATTAACGCTTGATTGACGCCAACCCGCCGGAGCGAATTCAGTAATTTGTTTCTGGAGAATGATTTAGAGACAGATATGGGGATAACCGGATCTCTTTGTAACCGAATGGGTATGCCCGAAGGGCGTAGGACGGGTGGCGGGTGATTTATCGCCCGTGAATAATGAACAGCTTGGTTCGCGCAGCAAACCCATTTCAATGGGTACAGGACTTCATGCGCACATTCGTTTTCCGGATCCGGTACCATATGTGCAAAATCCTGCACTGGTTGAAACGGGTTTTTATCACGATGGGCTATGCGGGGCACGGGCGGTAAATCGCCCTTAAAGCCGTCTTGCGCCCTCCGGGCTGATCATTGGCATTGATTACAGGCTTGCCCGCTCGGTTCTGAAAGCGAGCCAAAAGAAAAAGGAGTGGCCGCGGGGGTCACTCCTTATTATTGCCTGAGCCCTGGGCTCAGGATTGGACTTTACTTGGAGAGCAGCATCTTGCGGGTGATGGTCTGGCCGTCGTTGGTGAGGCGGTAGAAATACAGTCCGCTGGAGACGCTGGTGTCGTTGTTATCCTTGCCGTTCCAGACCACGGTGTGGTTTCCGGCTGCGCGGACATCGTCCACCAGGGTGCGGATGAGCTGGCCTTTGAGATTGTAGATCTTCAGGCTGGCAGGTCCGGTGGCGGGGACGCTGTAGGCGATGGTGGTTTCCGGGTTGAACGGATTGGGATAGTTGCTGGCGCCCAGGGTGTAAGCCGGTGTCACATCGTCGTCGTTGGCAGTGTAATACTGAACGATGGCGCGGAGCATGATTTCGCCGGTGGTCACAGGATCCCAGGTGGTGGTCAGGCGCTGGTAGCTGAAGCCGTTGGAGGAGGTGTCCAGTCCAATCGCGGAAGCGTTGGTGGTTTCCAGGATGGCGAGGTAGAATTCGCCGTCGTCAACGTTGATGTCGGCCGGGAGTTGCACCCAGTTCCATCCTTCCACCACGGAAGCGGCAGGATACTGATACTGGGCCAGCTGGGTTCCGGGCATGCCATTGGCGCCGTCGTTGTCGAACACGCGCAGGATGATTCCCGCGGTGCCCAGGGTATGCACATAGACCTTGGCGTACTTAACCGTCACAGGCTGGTTATATGAGTGTTTCACGGCCATCTGGCGGGTGGAGCCCACGTTGAAGCCCTGCTCCGCGGTGCCGTCGTCATGGAACAGCTCGGCGTGCATGGTGGGCAGAACGAAAGCGGTGGTGGTGTTCGAGGCTTCCGATTCGTTGGCGCCGTACATGGCGGTGAGGTAATAGGTGTGGATTCCGCCGGGGACGTTCATGTCGGTGTAGGTAAGCAGGGTTCCGGCGATCTGGTCGATCTGGACGTTGTCGCGATAGACCTTGTAGTTGGTGACTTCACGGGTTTGGACGATTCCGCTTTCGAGGATGGGAGAGTCAACGTAGGGCTGTACGTTGGAGGGCAGCTGGGTGATCTCATATTCGCGTCCAGTGGCGTCTTCCACGTAGATGCGGATGTTCCAGTTGTAGGTGAGGGTGGCGCCCAGGGCGGTCAGGGTGGTCCAGGCGTTGTTCCAGCGGATCATGTTGCCATAGCCTTCGATCTGGGGTCCGGCATCGCAGCCGGCGGGATAGCCGCCAGTGGCGTTGCAGCGGTATCCGGCCATCACTTGCGTGGTGGGGGGAATGGTCCAGGGCGTGGTGAGGATGATCTCATTCCATTGGTCGGGAGTGGGGGTAACAGCCTGTTCGTAGGCCATGACGCCGGTGGCGCCGGTCCAGATGCGCAGGGCATAGGTGCACAGGGAGGTGGGTTCGGCGGAGAAGAACTTGATCTTGGTGATGTTCATTCCCACCCAGGGGCTGATCCCGTGTTCGCCCACGGCATCCCATTTGGCGGCCACGTCAAAGTCCGCGACGGCATTGGTGCCGATGGAGTTGCCGGCGTTTTCGCCGTCATAGTTCAGCCAGCCTTCTTCACCGCCGCCGCCTGTTCCGGGGGCATCCCAGTTCAGGGTGACGTTACTGCCGGTGACTGTGGCAGCCAGGTTTTCCGGGGGAGCGATGAAGATGTCGTTGTAGATCTTCACATCGTCGATCATGATGCCGATGCCTTGCGGGGTGTCGGCGTCGCTCTTGAAATACCAGCGCATTTGAACGGTCTGGCCGGCGTACATGTTGATGAAGCCGTCCAGGGAATAGCTGGCGGTCATCGAGGACCAGACGTCCGGAGCGTCGGAATAGACGTAGTTCGTGCCGTTGGGGTCGCCAGCGGGATTGCTCATGGCATACCAGGTGACGCCGTTGTTCGGCGAGATCTCCCAGCCGAAGTAATCGACTTCCGGGAAGGTGTTGGGATCGGTGAAGCCGCCCATGATCATGAAGTCCGCGCGGATGTCGCCATCGGCGGGCAGGGTGATGGGAGGGCTCACCAGATAGTTCATCATATTCATGTTATAAGAACCGCTGGCGTTCTGGCATTTCATGATGTGGGTAGGCGACGGAGCGGAGGGATCGGTGGCCAGGTTCCAGATGTCTCCACCCAGGGGAACCAGGCTGGTCCAGGTCATCTGGCCGTCGTCGGTGCCATTGTTGGTGTAGCCGCCGAAAGCAATGTCGTCCACCATCATGCCAAACATGGCAGGGGCGTCGCCGGTGCTGTAAGCGGGATCGGAGGCAAAGGCGAAGCGGACTTTCACGCTCTGGCCCACATAAGCGGCCAGGCTGAAAGTGGCATTGACCCAAGCGGTTTGGGGTCCGCCCCAGCCAGGAATGTTGGGGCCTTCGCCGTGTTCAAAACCAAAGGAATAGGCCGAAGTGATGTTGTAGGCGGGGGTTCCGCTAATGGGGGTCCAAGTGGTGCCGCCATCGGTGGAAACGCGGACGTTGCAGGCATCCCAACCAGTGTAGGGGGCCGTGGCGCCAGTAGGGCTTTCCACGTTGTAGCGCAGCTTGAAGGTCAGGTTGGCGTTGCCCGCGGCCAGAGTCTGGGCGGGAGTGTCCAAAACCAGGTATTGGTGGTCGTAATAACCGCCGATGTTGGTTCCGGAAGCCAGGGCGGGATCGCCCATCCACCAGACGTTGCCTTGGGCGTCGTTGTTGTTGTAGATGTGCCAGTTATTCGGCGACTGGGCTCCGTCATAGTGGGTCCAGCCGGGAGCGCCGGTTTCGAACGTCTCCTCCCAGGCCACCACTTCGTAGCGCCCATTGGCGAAAATGGCGGTTACAAGGGTCAGGGCTAATATGATTAACCATCTTTGCTTCATTGATCCTCCTATCGAATCAAGAGATTTGTATGCTTTGTATCTTTATATGCTGGCTGCCAGTTTTTGTCAACCAGTTTTTTGCTGCCTTGCGTAGTGCAAGTTTCATGCCGCATTGCCAAAAATCCGTCAGGTGTATTGCAGCCGGTAAAGGTCGTAATAGAGTCCTTTCCTGTCCAGAAGGTCGAAATGCGAGCCTTCCTCCACGATCTCGCCCTTGTGCAAAACGATGATCCGGTCGGCGTGCTGGATGGTGGAAAGGCGGTGGGCGATGATGATCGATGAGCGGTCCCGGATGATCTTTTGCAGGGCGTCCTGGATGAGGATTTCGGTTTCAGTGTCGATGTTGGAGGTGGCCTCATCGAGGATGAAGATGGAGGGATCATAGGCCAGAACGCGCGCGAAGGCAAGCAGTTGGCGCTGTCCCGTGGAAAGCGTGGCGCCGCGTTCCATCACCGGTTCGTCGTAGCCGGCGGGCAGTTTGGAGATGAACTTGTCCGCGTTCACGTACTTCGCCACCTGCACGATCTGCTCAGCGGTGAGGGATTTGTTGTTCAGGGCGATGTTTTCCTTGATGTTGCCGCTGAAGATGAACACGTCCTGCTGCACGATGCCCACGTTGGAACGCAGGTCTTGCAGGGAATATTGGCGCAGGTGTTTGCCATCCAGCAGGATGTTGCCCTTCTGGAAGGGATACATGCCCAGGATGAGGTTGACGATCGAGGTCTTGCCGCTGCCGGTGTGGCCTACCAGGGCGATCTTTTCCCCCGCCTTGATCTTGAAACTCACGTCCTTGAGCACCCATTCGCCGGGATTGTAGGCCAGCCACACATGGTCGAACTCGATCTCGCCCTCCAGTTTGAGCTGGCTGGTCAGGAGATCGCGATAGTCGTCCGTATCCTGGTCCATGAGGTCGAAGATGCGTTCCGCTCCGGCCAGAGCGCCCTGCAGGACGTTGAACTTTTCGGAGAAGTCGTTGATCGGCTCAAAGAGCTTGGAGATGTATTGCGTGAACGCCATCAGGAGGCCGATGGTGATCGCGTTGCGCAGGATCTGCCCGCCCCCGTACCAGATGATGAAGGCGACCGCCACCTGCGAGCTGACGTGAATGATCGGCCGGAAAAAGGCGAACAGCTTCAGCTGCTTGATCGAGGTGCTGAAATACTGCTGGTTGATGTCTGAAAACTCTTTGCGCTTGTGGAAATACTGGTTGAAGAGCTGGATGATCTTCTGACCGCTGATATGCTCGGAGAGCGTGGCATTGAGCGCGGCGAGGTACTTGCGCACTTCGCGGTAGATCACGCGGGTGCGTTTCCGGTATTCGCGGATCACCCAAACCACGGCCGGCAAAATGATGAAACTCACCAGCGCCAGCTTCCAATCCAGCACCAGCATCAGGATCACGATCGCCACGATCAGGATCACGTCCTGCACCAGCGTTATCACTCCCGAGGCCAGCATTTCGTCGATGGCGCGGATGTCGTTGGTCACCCGCGTAACCAGCCGCCCCACCGGATTCTGGTCGAAATATTGCACCGGCATGCGCTGCATGTGGGCAAAGACGTCGTGGCGCAGGTCGTTCATCGCTTTCTGGGAAAAGGTGGTGGTGATCACGCTCTGCGTATAGCCCGCCACCAGGCGCAAAATGCTGATGAAGAGGAACGCCAAAGCCAGGTAGATCAGGCTGTGGGCCGCTTCGCTGCGCACGTCCAGCCGTTCTGAGCCCGGGATGCGGTTCAGGTTTTCGCGCACCACGGCGATCTTGCCGTGTCCTACGCGGAACCAGCCTCCCACGCCGTTTTTGCCGCCATTGGGATTCCTATTTTCCGGCAGGTATTTTTGCAGGATCGCCAGGTTGTCAGCCTTATCCTCGATCAGGAAGACCTTCGTGGCGGCCAGGATGCCCCTCTGCTCCAGGTCTTGCACGTCCCGGCGGTCGACCTTGTTCAGTTCCTTGGCGGTAAAGATGAGGCTGGTGCGGCCGTTTTCCGTGTAGGCTTTCATCTTGAGCAGCTTGTATTTGTGCTGGAAGGCGTCAAGTTCCTGCGCGTCGGTGAAGATGGCGATGCGCTTGTCCGAAACGATATAATCGTCGATCGCGCTCCGCTGGATGAGGGGTTGCACCAATTCCGCCGCCGCCACCACCATCAGGATCAGGAAGGAGATCACCACCCATTTCAGATAGGGCTTCAGATACCGCAGCATCCTGCCGTAGAGGCGTTTGTCGTAAACTCTGCCCTTGAGGTCGTCCTCGGCAAATCCGCCGCGACCGTGTCCGCCGCCGCCGAAATTCATATGTCCTCCCCTTCCAGGCGTGCCCGGATCCGCTGTTTCTCGTACAAGCCGAAGTACAGCCCGCCCACAGCCAGCAGTTCTTCGTGCGATCCGCTTTCGGCGATGCTGCCCTCTCCCAGCACGATGATGCGGTCGGCGTGCTGGATGGAGGAGATGCGATGGGCGATGATCACGGTGGTTTTGCCGCTGCGGATCTCGATCAGGCGTTCCAGGATGAAGCGCTCCGTCTTGGTGTCCACTGCGGAAAGCGCGTCGTCCAGGATCAGGATCTGGGGGTTGGTGAGCAGCGCCCGGGCTATCGCCACGCGCTGTTTCTGGCCTCCGGAAAGGGTGATGCCGCGTTCGCCCACCACGGTGTCGAACTTCTGGTCAAAATCCATGATCTCGTCATACACCTGCGCTACCCGGGCAGCCTCAAACACCTGTTCCAGCGGGGTTTCCGGGTTTCCCAGGCGGATGTTGTTGCCGATCGTGTCCGAGAAGAGGAAGATATCCTGCGGCACCAGCACCATGTCGCGGCGCAAAACGTTGAGCGGAATGCTGTGCACGGGATGGCCGTCGATGAGGATGCTGCCTTGCGGAGGTTCGTAGATGCGCACCAACAGCTCGATCAGGGTGGT
>CAYSAT010000083.1:9127-10877 GCA_964429035.1 uncultured Candidatus Cloacimonadota bacterium
GTGGCGCGGCCGCCGAAGTAGAGGGTGATGATCATGGAGGCGCTGATCACGAAGCCCATGAAGGGATGGAAGATGCCGGCGATCCTGGCCATCTTGATGTTTTGCTTCACATAATCCAGCGAAACCTCGTCCACCTTGGCCAGTTCGGCTTTTTCCTGCACGAAGGCCTTCACGATGCGGATGCCGGAAATGCTTTCCTGGATCTTGCCGGAAAGCGAGGCGAAGCTGCTCTGCACGGCGGCAAAACTCTTGTGCATCTTTTTGCCAAAGTAGCTGATCGTGATGGTGAGGATGGGCATCGGCAGCACGGCCAGGCCGGTTAGGCGCCAGTTGATCGCGCCCATGAAACTGAAGGAAGCGATGGTCATCAGCACGATGTCCATCGCGGCGATCAAGCCCATTCCCAACAGCATGCGCACGGCGTTCAGATCGTTGGTGGCATAGGCCATCAGGTCGCCGGTGTGGGAACGATTGAAGAAATTCTGCGAAAGCTTGAGCAGGTGGTTGTAGAAATCCTGGCGCAGGTATTTCTCGATCATGTGCGAGTTCCCGATGATCAGCACCCGCCAGAAATAGCGCAGCACCATCACGGCGATCGCCAGGCCGAAGATCAGCAGCCCCAGCCAGACCAATCCCGTGGAATCGATCTTGCGTTCCTGGATGCTGTCGATGGCGTATTGCATCACCCGCGGCATGATCAACTGCACCACGTCCACCAGGATGAGCATCACGATGCCGCCCGCTATCTTGCCATAACTCTTTTTCAAATAAGGAAGTATGGCGTCAAATGTCCGCATTGGTCTCCCCTTTTTTCATTCTATCAACGCAGGGCGGAAGCTTGGCTCTGAGGGACTGGACCCAGCTCTGCCTTCCGTTGATAGAACGGTTATTTGGAAGTCAAACTTTGGCGGGACTTATATTTGTCAATTGAAATGTGGAAAACCGGCTGCCTGGGGTTCAGCGACGCGGGAGCGTGGAGTAGCGGCGCTCGCCGAAGCGCCGTATGAAGAGTATAGAGCAGAGAGCAGAGATTGGTGGAGGTATCTTTGCTCGTTGCACTCCCGCCGCTCTGCCTCACCTGAGTTGCCGCTGTGGATCAGGAGCGCTTCAGTGGAAGCTGGGCAAGGGTGGGCCAGCCAGTGACAAGCCCCTATATATAGTGGGCGACGCTTGAGGATAAATGCGGAAAAAAATGACTGCCTGGAGTGGGAACGTCGACCTCCTGGTCGGCGATGTATTGAAACCGACGAGGACGTCGGTAGTTCCATGCGTGGAGGTCGGAATTCGCAGAATACGCAGACACAAAAAACGGTTGCGTAACCTGGGAATTGGGAGTTATTCCCGAGATAGACCTGGCAACCCTCACCAAAGCCAAAATCCTCGCCAACGCCTGGATGCTGTGATCTGATGGGAGTTTGGAATTCCGAGGTCCCCCTCGGACTGGCTTAACCGAGCTCCTGCTCGGTTACTAATACATTACCGACGGGGACGTCGGCAACATCATTCCAACCGGGAGGTCGGAATTCCCAGGTAGTGTAGCATTCCAATGCTACATCGACGTAGGATCGGAATCCTACGCTACGTAGTGTCGCTTGCCAAAGCGACATATGGCAGGTAGTGTAGCATTCCGATGCTACATCGACGTAGGATCGGAATCCTACGCTACGTAGTGTCGCTTGCCAAAGCGACATATGGCAGGTAGTGTAGCATTCCGATGCTACATCAACGTAGGATCGGAATCCTACGCTAC
>CAYSAT010000084.1:0-10643 GCA_964429035.1 uncultured Candidatus Cloacimonadota bacterium
TTCTGTAATCGGCTGCTGTGCAGAGCAATGGCAACAATCCAGGGATCCCATTCAGGAAACCAGATTTCGTTTGACATTCTTCCCGAACACATGAAAGGTGTCTCCGGCTTCTGTATGGTCCCCTGGCATAAATCTGATAACACAAGGATAGTGGATTACATGCAAGTATGGAAAATGTTGCTGCGTTGTGGATGCATATTGGCGTTCATCGCTTGCGGCGCGCTGCACGCCAGAACTGCAGAGCCCGGCAGATTCATCGAGGAAAAGGTGCCCCTGCGGGTGTTTGGCATCATCCTGGCGCACGGCGTGGGTCTGGGTTCCGCGCTGCTGCTTTCCCATCCGGATTCTCTCAGCCGGGGCGAAGAACTCGGCCAGAGCGATGTTTTCACGGGTTACGAGCCGATGTTTCTGGCTGGCAGCGGAAGATCGGAAGCCGACCTTTTCGGCCTCAGCCTGAGCCGGGGAAAAATGCTGCGTCCCTGGCTATTGGGCAATGCCCGGGCCTGGCTTATGAACATACAGGACCGGAAGCTGGATACTTGGGGCGGCGCTTTTGATCTGGGTTTCCGGATCCTGCCCCTGCGCTCGCAAAACTGGAAGCCCTATTACGACATCGCCGTGGGAGTGGTGTACACAGAGAGGGATTTTCCCGCCGGAGGTACCAAGATCAACTTCATGTCTTCCTTCGGAGCGGGCTTGCTCTATCGGATAGAGCCAGGAATGTGGTGGCAGGCGGGTTTCCGCCACGCCCACATCTCCAACGCCGGATGGATCGCCGGAGACGGACGCAATCCCGGATTCGACGCCAACGGCGCTTACACGGGGTTTATTCTGACCTATTGATGGCCACGATCTGGCGGATGATCCAGGACGCGGCGGCCATGCCCATGATCGCGGGCATGTAGCTGATGGAGCCGATGGTTTGGCGCTGCCTGCCGCGCTGGATGATGAGTTCATCGGGGGTATCGATGTCCTCTTCAGGTTTAAGGGGCAGTTCGGAGGAATAAACGCAGGGGAATACTGCCTTGATCCCTCTTCTGCCCAGGAATTTACGGACGCGGCGCGCCAAAGGGCAGTTGTAACTCTTATTCAACGGAGCCAGATGGATCTGCGCGGGATCGAGCCGGTTGCCGGCGCCCATCACCGAAACGATCTGCAGGCCTTGCTTCACGGCGTATTCCAGCAGGCCGATCTTGGGACCCAGGCTGTCGATGGCGTCCAGATAGAAATCCTTTCCGGCCAGCAGTTCAGCCCGGTTGTCCTGATCCAGAAATACCTGGTGGGTAGTTACTTCCGCCTGGGGATTGATGGCCAGAACGCGCATTTTCATCAGCTCGGCCTTGGGCTGTCCTATAGTTTCGCGCAGAGCGATGATCTGGCGGTTGAGATTGGTCTCCCCCACGGTGTCGAAATCGATCAGGGTTAAACGCCCTATCCCTGCCCTGGCCAGAGCTTCCGCCGCGTAGGAACCCACGCCGCCGAGCCCGATCACGCAGACGTGAGCCCGCTTTAGGGCTCGCATTGCGGCCGTTCCCAGCAGCAATTCCGTACGGCAGAAATCCGTTCCGCTCATCCGGAAATCCCCGTCAATTCACGGAGCGCGGCAGTCTGCAGCTCCAGCAGTTGGTCCCTGTCCAGGCCGGTCAACTCCGCCGTAATGTTATGCACCGCAAGCAGCCGCAGCAAGGGATTGGGCTCGTTTTCCAGGACGTAATACTGCGTGATGTCCGTCTCGAAAAGAAAGGCTCCGCGCGCCACGATCTCCTGGAGCAGCACTAGTTTGTCGGGCCGGAGGATGCGTTCGCTGATGGTGAAAACGCAGTCCAGGCGGCTAAGCAAGCGGTAGCCATCCAGGCTTCCGGCGTAACTGTGGACCAAATAGCGGAGGGGAAAGGCGCGCAGGATTTCGTAGGCCTGCTGTTGGAAACCGATCAGGTGCAGGACCACGGGCAAATCGTATTTCGCGGCGAGTTCCAATTGGGCGATGAGCGTGCGTTTCTGCCACTCCAGATCCGGATTGTTGCGGTCGAGGCCGATCTCCCCCACCGCCCAAAGCTCCCGCTTGGCACAGAGTTCGGCGATATCTTCCAGTTCCAGGTCGCAAGTGTCGAAATTGGGATGAATGCCCGCGCTGAAGCGGATTTCCGGGTGTTGGCGCTGGCGATACCACTGCACTTCGCTTTTATGCAGGGCGGAGGAAAGCCAGCCTGTGATCCCGCTCCGGGAAGCCTCTTTCAGCAAGGGCTCCACCGGTAATAGAGCGTTCAGATTGGCGAGGTGGCAGTGTCCGTCGATGAGTCCCATATCCCCCTTTCCTTCAGCAATGCGGATATTTCCTGCCAGGCACGGTCGCTGGCTTTTCCGTCCAAAACATCAAACATGATTGCGTTGGCCTGCTGCCTGGCCTCCTTGAACAGCTCCGGTTCGGCCAGCAGGCGTTGGATCGCGGCCGGCAATTCCTCAAAACTGGAGACGCTGAGGCTGATCCGGCTGAGTAGTTGCTCGATCTCATCCAGGCTGCGCCTGGCTTGCGGGGTTTGGAAGCGGATGATTGGTTTGTCCAGGGCGCAGCAATCGGCGAGCGCGGAACTGGTGTCGCCGATCACCACATCCGCCAGATAGATCCCCTCCAGATAGTGCAGGGGTGACAGGATCCGCACCAGTCCGTGCGCCTCGATGCCGCGCCTGAAACTTTCTGAGATCCAGGGATGCAGGGTGACCATGACGTTGTAATCGGGAAGCAGTTCATGCAAGCGCTGGTACCACAAATTGACGGCCGACATCCCGCTTTTGTCCCAGGTCGCGGTGAACAGCAGGGTCGGTTTGGCGGGATCGTGTCCCAGTTTTCTGGCCAGATCCCTCGCTCCGGCTACGAAGCGGCCGTTGCGGAAAGCCTGGTCCAGACGGGGAAATCCGACCGCTTTGCCCACTTTCACGCCGATTCCCTGGGCGGCCTTGAGGTCGGCCTGGCTGGAAAACAAATAGAGGTTGAACTGGTTGTAGTTGTCCGCTTTGGTCATCCGCTTGAAGTGATAAGCGCCATGGCGCAGGCCGATCTTGACGATACTAGCGCAGGGGAATTTATGGGTGGAGTGGCGGCACATAACCACGCTGCGCGGAAAAAGAGGCAGACGCTTGATTTTACAGGAGCCTTCCGCTTTCAAGTGCTCGATCAGGGCGCGGTCTTGGGTGACTACAACGCGCTGCGCGGACAATCCGATCAAACGGCTCAGATTGGTGTAGTCCATCATTTCGGGGCAGTAAAACACAAGTTTGTCCGTCTTGCCCAAACGCTGGGCCAGGTGCCAGAGCAGCGTGTATGGGTACTTGAGCAGCGCGCCGCTGATAACCATGCTCAGGCCTGTTTTTCCAAATACGCGGCCAAACCGTAGGCCAGGGTTTCTTCCAGATCGGAGGCGCTTCCCACAAACTCCCAGCGAGCAGCTTCGCGCCTGTAGTAACCTGTGGAGCGGACGATCGCGGCTGTGCCGAAATGCAGGGCCTGATATTCAAAGAGAAAGTTGCGCCCTTCCTTGTGGCCGATGTCCATCGAAAGGTAAGGTGTGTCGAAACGCTGGTACATATTCGCGGCAAAATCCAGCAGTCCTTCGGGAACAGCAAAATCGAACACGAAATGCTTGGTTCCGCTGGCGCGGAAATCACCTTTCAAAGTGAGGCGCTGCATTACGTAAAACCTTTCCTGCACCGCGATCACGCGGTAATCGCAATCCAGGCCGGGAATAAACTCCTGGAGAACGAAACAGCTACCGGGCCGCATGTATTCCAGCCATTGGTCGGCGTCTTTGACGGGATTGAAGTCGGGATAGCCCTGATATTCTCTGCCTGGGCGCAGATACCGGCGGCGCTGGCTGTCCAAACGCGCTGCCAGCGACACTGGTTTGGCCAGGGTTCTAAGGCGCTTCCGCAGTTCGTTCTCATCTTTGCAGAGAAACACGCCCTTCGCGTTGGTTCCTGAAGTGGTTTTCAGCACCACGGGATACTGGATCCGCAGGCCGGCTAGTTCCCTGCTGTGACTGAGATACCAGGCCTGGGGTTCGCTAATGCCCAGGCTCCGTTTGTGCAATTCGGCAAAGCCCTTGTTTTCGTGGCACAGAAGCAGTTCCAGCGAAGGTATGACGCGGTTGGCGCGGCTGACTACGAGCATGATGTCCTTGATGTAGCCGCGCAGGTAGTCCAACTGGCTGTAGGTGTAAAAGATCACTTCACTGCGTAGGGTATGGGCTTGCTCTGCCAGCTGGTGAAACTCCCTCAATTCTACCTCAAGACCCCGTTCCTGCAGGTTCCGGACGAGTTTGGGCGTATCGATGGAGACCCAGGGTTTGCGGGATTGGCCGAAGAACTGGCCGGATGCGGTGACCAGGATCAGTTTCACCGCAGCATCTCCAGGGCTTGCTCTAGGACGCGTTCGGGCAGGATTTCCAGCATGCAGCGCCAATGTCCTTCCGGGCATTTCTGGTGTCCGTGTTTGCCGCAGGGACGGCAATAGAGGTCGATTTCAACCACGCGGTCGCGCTCTCTGTAGGGCAGAAAACCAGGGGTGCGGGTGGGTCCCATGATCGCCAGGACCGGCGTTTGCACGGCATTGGCGATGTGCAGGGGGCCGCTGTCGTTGCAGATCAGCAAACGGCTGCGGCGGATCAGATCGGCTGAACCGATGAGGTCGAAGCGGCCGGCAGCGTTGACTGCTGGCGCCTGGGCAGCCTTCAGGATACCCGCGCAGAGGTCGATATCTCCCTTTCCGCCTAGAACCGCGCATTGCCAGCCAGCGTTGTGCAGGCCGCGGATCAACTCCGCGAAAAACTCCGGAGGCCAGCGTTTGGTAGCCCAGATCGAGCCTGGAGCAAGGGCTACAAGCTTGTCCGGGTCTAAGCTTTCTTGTTTTAAAAACTCATCGCTGCTGGCAACTGACTCTGGGGGTATGTATAGTTGGGTGCTGAGGTCGAAAACCCGGTCTGTCAAGGGCTTCAGCAACAGCAGGCTGCGTTTGTGCATGGGATAGCCGGAAGGCAAAGAAACCCTGGCAGTGGCGAATTTCTGCCGGGGATAGCCGATCCTGATTGGCGCTCCGCTCAGCAGCATGATCAGCGAGGAGGTGAAGGATACGTGCACCGACAAAGCCAGATCGTATCTGCGCTTTCGCAGCGAGCGGATGATTCCTGCCAAAGACCTCAGTTTCCTCCACCAGCCGCTGCTTTTCTGGAATACATAGATCTTCCTGATATCGGGATTGCGGCGATAGATGACTTCAGTCTGGGGTGTGAGCACCAGGTCCAGTTCGGCCTCAGGATACAACTCTTTCAACGCCCTGGGAAGCGGAGTGCTGAGCACCACATCGCCGATGAAGGCCGTCTGGATCAGAAAGATGCGTTGCGGCGCGTTCATAGTTCCCTGTAGAGGGCCAGGTTGCGCTCCACCATTAGATTCTGATCGAAGTCCCTAGCCTGGGCGGAGGCCGATGCCCCGAATTCCTTGCGCAAAGCGGGATTTCCGGCCAGGCTGACGATCGCATCCGCCAACGCTTCAGAGTTGTAGGGAGGAACCAGAAGTCCGTCCACGCCGGTTTGGATTAGTTCCGGCATTCCGCCCACTTGGGTAGCGATCACGGGCAGGCCTGCCGACATGGCTTCCATCACCGCGTTGTTCAGCCCTTCCCGTTTGGAAGCCAGCACGAAGATGTCCCACACCGCGTAAAACTGCCGCAGGTCGCTTTGGAAGCCGGTAAAGGCCGTTCTCTCTCCCAGTCCCAGATCCCGCGCCAGCTCTTTTATCCGCTCAAGTTGGGGACCCTCGCCCACCGCCATGAAATAGAGGCGCGGATCCTTCTGAAGAGCCAGGGAAGCGGCTCTCAGGAAGTTCGGATAGTCCTTTTCTTTGGTGAACGCCGCGGCAGTGCCAACCAGGACCGCATCAGACGGTATTTGCCAACGCGTCCGGAAAGCAGGATCCGCCTGAAGGGACGCGTATCTGGCCGTGTCGATCCCGCTGTGGATCACCGAGATCCTGGAGTCGGCGACACCAGCCCGCTGCAACACCTGGCGGATGTCTTGGGAAACGGCGATTATCCTGTCCAGGGCGCGAATCCTGTATTTGAGGCGGGACAAGGGATTGACGCCCGGTTCGAACGCCACGCGGCGCGTGACAACCAGTTTCAAGCCAGGACGCAGCAGCTTAGCCAATAGCGCCCAACTGTGAGCGTGGCTGGTATGCGCATGCAGAATCGTAAAACCGTTGTGATGGGCATGGGAAGCAAGTTTCCAGGCCGCCTGCAGATCAAACTCACCGCGCCACGCAAGGCAGTGATGAGGCAATTCATGCCTGGCCAGGAAGTCCCGCAGCTGCGTATCCGGCAGGCACACGAAACCGCTTTCAATGCCCCGCTCAAGCAAGCCCTGATGCAGGCGCAGAGCCTGTTGCTGGCCGCCCCGCAGCTGCAGTCCGGTATCCAGATGCAGTACTTTTAGTTGCCCAGTTTCCATAGCTGGTGGTACTTGAACCACACTCCCCAAGAGGAATTGAGGCATAGTTGAAAGCCCATCCTGCCATCCAGGAAACCCAGTTTTACAATATACATCTTGAGGAATTTCAGGACCGCCTGAATGACCGCTGCAAATGGATTGGAGCGTTTTCCGGCTTCCTTTTTCTGCCTGGCGCTCAGCTCTCCATAGAAGCGCAGCTTGGCGAAATGGCCTTCACGCGTGGGATAGGAATAATGCTCCAGCCAGTTCTTGCAGGTTTGCTGGCGCTGCGAAGTCTTGATGCCTTCGTGGACCAGATTGGCATTGAACTGGCCCTGCTTCCGGTTAAAAATGCGCAAGGGCGCGTCGTTTTGCCAGCCGCAGTAACGAATGATCTTGCCCAGATACCTGGAACGGCGCGGCAAACGCCAGGCGCAACCCGCAAAGCCCCGTTCCCGCAGGCTTTGGAGCTCTTTCTGAAGCGTCGGGCTGAGCGCTTCGTCGGCATCGATGGACAGGATCCAGTCGTACGTGGCCTGGTTTACAGCCTCATGTTTGGCCTTGCCGAAACCCTCCCAATTTTCCAGGGAATAGGTCTTGCAGCCCCTTTTAGCGCAAATCTCCAGGGTCGCGTCGGTGGAGCCGGTGTCCAGAACCACGATCTCGTCCACCCAGTCCAGTGAATCCAGGCAGCGTTCGATAACGGCGCTTTCATTCTTGACGATCAAGACGGCGGAAAGGGGAGTCAGAGCAGCATTCAAAGGTGTTTGAGCAGTTTATAGTTGTGAAAGGTCCCGAGCTGGCGTCCGCCGTTCAAATGCTTTTCGATCCAGCTGAGCCAGCGCACCCGCAAGCGTTCGTGTTTATGCGGTTCGCGGGTCTTATCCGGTTTGCCGCTGGCCTTCAGATGCTCGCGCCAGTTCAAAGCGGCGATCATTTCACGCATCACTGCCGGATGCGTTCCTTTGTAGAGGGCCACTTTGTCCATGGGGCCGTAATCAAACAAACGCGGCGCTTGCTCGTAATACTCGGAAGCCCGGGCTTTGCCCCAATGGACGGTATTCAAGGCGCGGTTCTTGTTCTGCATCAGATGCGGAGGACGCACCCAGCCGTAATGGAAGATCCGGGCGTCGACCGCCGCCACGTTGAGTTTCCGGGTCCCGGTCTCCTGGCGGGGATTGTCGTAGAAATCGAACCAGCGGAAGGATTGCGCGCTCTGGTAGGAATGGATGGAGGGCAAGTTGCGCACGATCCTGACCTCATAAGGATACCAGCCATGGCCGGGCTGATAGTGGTCGTAATCTCCCCAGAAATGCTGATACCGGAACAGCAGCCCCTCCACTTCCGGCCTGTTTTGCAGTTCCTCGCAGCGCTGGACTATCCTGGGCAGGTCGTCTTCGTGCACCACCTCGTCGGCCTGCACGTAAAAGAGCCAGTCGCCGCTGCAGGCTTGCATCGCGATATCCGTCTGCAGCGAATTGATGATCCCCTTTTGGAAGTACTTTTCCTCCCAGACGGTGTCAATGATCCGGAGCTTGGGATCGCCGATGGCGGCGATTTGCGCGCGGGTGGTGTCGTCGGGATCGCCGCTTCCCACAGCGACCACGAACTCGTCGCAAATCGGCAGAATGGAGCGGATCGCCTCCACGATGGGATAATAGAGTTTCACTCCGTTGCGGACAAAGGAAAAACCGCTGATCTTCATGATTGCATTCCTTGCTGAAACTGGATCTGGTAGAGGTGCTGGTAGCGCGGGCAGGTTTGCAGCAATTCCTCGTGCGTGCCCATTCCCACAATCTTTCCGTGCTCCAGAACAACGATTTTATCGGCCTTGAGCACCGTGGACAGCCGATGGGCGATCATGACCACGGTCCGGTTCTGGGTGGCCTCGTCGATGGCCTGCTGCACCTTTTGTTCGCTGTCGGTGTCCAGAGCGCTGGTCGCTTCGTCGAAAATGAGGATGGGCGGATCGCCGACGACAGCGCGCGCGATGCACAGCCGCTGCCTTTGCCCACCGGAGAGGTTGGCGCCCTTGGTTTGCAGGATCTCAGAGTATTTTTGGGGGAAGGCCAGGATGAATTCCTCAGCGTGGGCGATGCGCGCCGCAGCCTCGATCTGGGCGTCCGAAACGGCTTCCAGCGTTCCATAGGCGATGTTTTCGCGCACAGACCTGGTGAACAGCACGCTATCCTGAGTGACCACTCCAAACAGCTTGCGAAGGTGCAGCAGCTTGATCTGGCGGATATCGATCCCATCGATCCTGATCGCGCCTTCCTTCACGTCGTACATGCGGTTGAACAGATTGGCGAGAGTGGTTTTCCCTCCACCGCTGGCACCCACGAAAGCCACTTTTTCGCCTTTGCGGATCGTGAGCGAAACATCCTGCAGCACCGGTTTGGCGGCGCGGTAGTGAAATCCGACGCGCTCGAATTCGATCGCCGTTGAAAATCCCGTCTTTTCCACGGCGTCAGGCGCGTCCTGGATCGCCGACTGCTGGTTCATGACCAGCGAGATCCGACCCAAAGAGACCATGGCCTTGCGGATCTCGGTATAGATCTGGCTGAGCACTTTCAGGGGATGCAGCATCGAAAAAAGCGCGAAGAGGAAAGCCGTGAAATCGCCCAGGGTGAAATCGGATCCTGGCGCCAGGATCATCTTGCCGCCGATGACGATGACGATGATGCCGGTGATCAGGGTAGTGATTTCCGCGATCGGCAAGCCCAGCGAGGAATAGACCTGCGCGCGCTGCCACAAGCGCAGATGGGCGCGGTTGATGCCTTTGAAATTGAGGTATTCGCTGTCTTCCCGGCGAAAGGCCTTGACGATCTTCATGCTGTTCAAAGCCTCTTCCACAGCGGAAAACATGCTGGATAACTGCGCCTGGATGCGCCGCGAGTACTTCTTGATCTTCTTTCCCAGCATTCCCACAGTCAGGGAAAACGCCGGCAGGATTATGATGCTGTAAAGAAACAGCTCGCGGTTGAGCAGCAGCGCGATGCGCATATAAACCAGGATGCCCACCACGTCACGGATCCCCTCCATCAAAGAGCGGATGAATTGCTCGCTCACTATTTCCACGTCGTTCACCATGCGCACGATGGCGTCGCCTACCCGGTTCTGGTTGTAGAACTCCAGCGATTGGTTCATATAGCGGCGAAACATCAAGTTGCGGACGTCGCGGATTGTGTTCCCGCGCAGCTTCACGAACAGCACGCGCTGGATGAAATAGAACAGGTTCTTCAGGAGTATCACCAGCACAACGAACAGGCACAGCACATAGAGCAGGGCCAGCGAATCCGTGTGCAGCATGATGTCCTTAACCTGTTCCCAAAGCGGCGCGAGGTCTTTCAGTCCGCTCACGCGCAGGATTCCGCCGCTGCTTGCCAGCCAGTTCCGCAAGGCCGTTCCGATGGCTTGCAAGAAACCGGAGGCATTTGTGTAAAGAGCGGCGGGCTTCTGGGGATTGAAGACAAAATCGAAGAGCGGGATAACCAGGGTGAGGCTCACTCCGCTGAAAAACGCGTACAGCAGCATGGCCGCCAGACCCGTGACCAGCACGTACCAATACTTGAACATCATCCTGTAGATCTGGATGAGGTCTTTCCAACTGCTCTGATTGCCGTCGTCTTTTTTCATCTTCCCGCGCATTAAAAAAAAGCCAGCGGATGCTGGCAAGTAAAATTGTGGCACGCCCTAAGGGATTCGAACCCCCAACCTTCTGATCCGTAGTCAGATGCTCTATCCAGTTGAGCTAAGGGCGCACTCTTGTGCCAAACTCCGGCCAGCCCCTTTTCTGTCAAGAACAATGTGCGGAACCGCTGCTAGGAGCATGGCCGGCGCGTTACGCGAAAGCCTTTGGCTCATATTCATTTAGAGGGGGTGGGATTGGGATATCAATCCAGCGAAGAAGCCTGTGTAAGTTGAGTGAAATGTCCGTAAAAGTCCCGTAGGGACGACATTTTAGATAGCATAGCAATCTCTAAGCATAGCTTGAGTCCCGGAGGGACGGCATATCAGCAAGCCTGATCCTCATAAACCATATGTTTCGTCCCTCCAGGACTCTCCGCAACAGCGACACCAATGCTGCTATCTAAAATGCCGTCCCTCCGGGACTCAGCCTGTTGACAAAGTCCGATCCCGAAAAATAATCTGAAAAAACTAAAGAAA
>CAYSAT010000085.1:0-10549 GCA_964429035.1 uncultured Candidatus Cloacimonadota bacterium
GGTAGGCGGGTGATTTATCGCCCGTGTAGTATGAACCAAACTCCACACCATTTTGTAGTAAACTCATTTCAATGAGTGCAGGACTTCAGGGTATATTCGTATTAACAGATTGTCAGCCGTGGGAAACGCCAGCCCCTTTCCCTGTACCGGCGGACGCCGATCCGCCGCATTGAACGGCGCTTCAGCGAGCGCCGCTACACTCGGGTTGTCATCCCGGATGCCGGAGTCCCCTCGAAGTGGGATGGCAGAGCCGGGATGACACACTCGCTATTCCTCCTCCCTTCATGCCTTTTTCCGCGCTTCATCCGTTATTTTTCCATGTTTTTCCGCGGCTTGTATTTTCCTCTGGGTTGCCACCGCGCGGCCATCCCTCAGAGAAGCCTGCGTCGATATTCCGCTTGACATAAATGCTCAGGGGATTATATCATACATTTACAGCGAGCATTGACGCTGGGCGGCAACTCTGAATACGCGTCCGGGCCAGGGCGACATGGCGGCGGACGAAGGAGAAACCATGACCTATTACATTGTGAGGAAACTCAGCAAGGGCTTTAGCAAAGACCAGGAAGAAAAGTATGAACTGGGCGCGGTAGAGGAGTTCGCGGCGCCAAACGACGACGCGGCCAGGAAACATTTCTTTGCCAGCATGCCCTTGATCACAGCAGACCTGGCGAAGCAATTCAACCGGTTCGCGGAACTGGTCCGCTACGAGAAATGCTTGGGCGGTTACCGCAACACGGCCATCGAGGGAGCCCCGGGCGAGATCATCGCCAAACTGCCCTATTGGTACAAAGGCTATGGCATCTATAACGGCCGCGACCAATCGCGCCTGGTGGACTTGACCCGTGAGGAGATCGAAAACATCGATCTGGAATCGATCGCCTACTTCGTTACGGATATCAAGCCGCCAAGGTAGCAGGGGAAAGGGATTTGGCATACTGGCGCTGCAAAATCCGGAGCGGATTGTGAAGAAAACGCTGTGTCTGGCGCTGCTGCTGCTTCCACTCTGGCTGGCGGCGCAGGAACTGCCTTTCGCGGTGAAAGCCCGCACCCGTTACAGCGCTTCCGGCCTGGTGGGTTACGTGGATATCGAATCCCAGCGCTATTATCAGATGCAACTGATCCAGGAGTTCCGGCTCTGGAAAATCGGCATGGGCGTGGATCTGGACTTTCTGTTTGATAAGCACTACCATCTGAGGAAAGAAGATTGGGATCAGGCAACCGACGTCCTGGACAAGATCTATTACGTGAAATTCGGCCAGAAAGGCGACCCTTTTTACTTTCATCTGGGCGGCTTTCCCAGCCTGACGGTGGGCTACGGGCTGGTGATGCAGAACTATTCCAACATGCTGCTCTATCCCGAAATCCGGAACATCGGCGCGATGGTCGGCGGCAGTCCGCGCTGGCCACTAAATCCCAGCTTCGAGATCTTCACATCGGACATCCGCAAAAACGAGATCCTGGCGTTCACAGCCAGATGCCATCCGCTGCCGGATTCCACGCTCAGCATCCTGGATGAACTCAGCGTGGGAATTTCCGTGGTGGCGGACCGGAACCAATATGCCAATGTGAAACGCCTGGCGGGACTTACCGCCTCCAGCGAATTTGAGGACCTGCCTGCCGATCCCGCTACGATCGCGGGTTTGGCGTACACCCTGCCCATCATTCATAATGACAATCTCAAGATTGGGCAATACGCGGAATTCGCCCACATCGCCGGTTATGGCTCGGGCGCCATCCTGCCTGGGTTTTACGCCCAGATCGGCCATTTCAAGTTCAACGTGGAGTACCGGATCTATGGCTCCCGCTTCACCCCCGCTTTCTTTGACCATGACTACGAGGAAGAGCGCGCTTACCAGCCCGACGGGGAATCCCCCAAATTTATCACCAAAGAAGACGCGATCAAGGCCTTCAAACCAGCGCAGGGCTTCAACGGCAGCGTGCAGGCCTATTTGTTCCACCGGGTGAAGGCGCAGTTTAGCTGGCAAAACATGGTGGGACCCGAATTGCAGACGGGACGCTCGATCTGGATGAAACTGTGGGTGGACACGCAGTATAAGCGGCTGGAAAATGTGTCCCTATCCTACAGCAAAACCAACACCAACAGCCTGGCCATCGTGCACGTGAACCAACCCAACGCGTCGGTGAGCGCTACCCTGACATTCCGGGTTTCCACCAAACGCTGGTTCCTGATCGCCAAATACTCTGAAAGTTACAAGGACCGAAACGGCGATGGGCACGTCGATTGGGCCAGAGAGACCAAACGGAACGGCTCGATGGGGCTGAAATATATCTATTGAGTAGGTCCGATACACCGTGAAGCCGCCTTTCCGAAAGTTAATAGGTTAATTAGTTAATGTGTTAATCTGTTTTCCCGCTGTCGCTTTGGCAAGCGACGCTACCTGAGGAGGATTCCAATCCGACTTGAACGTAGTGTAGGATTCCAATCCTACAACAATGTAGCATCGGAATGCTACTCTACCTGCACAGCCAGGATTTTTGTTGACGCCAGATTCCCCTTTCGTTTCGTGGTTTAAAAATCTCATTTCAGGTGACAAATGAACAAAACTTGGTTTTTCCTGCCCCTGCTTCTGCTGGCGAACGCTCTCTGCGCGCAGGTCGGGCTGTTCGACCTGGCCTATGACGACCCCCTGAACACAGCCGATTCGCTGCTGTTCAGGCAAGGTTTCGCAGCCGAAGAAGTGGAAGGGAGCATGGTGAAGTATTACACGGATTACAACCCCATGGTGGACAGCGTGGTGCTGTTCGTGAATCCGGAAACGGAGATCGTGGCGGGCTGGTTTGTGAAGTACAATCGGGAAAACACGCCCCAACAGGACGAATATCTGCTGGAACGCCTGCACACGATGCACGGAAAAGAAGTGCAGATCGCCGGAGCGGAAAACCAACTGATCTGGGGGCTGGATAAAACCCGCTCCGTGCACGCCCAATACACTGCCGAGGGCAATTTCTGCGTTCTCTACTACGATTCCGCGCAGGACTTCCTGTTCGCGCTGCCGCCCTCAGTGAAGGTGGAGCAAAGATCAGAGAGCAAAGAGCAGAGATGAACTATCTGGCTGGAATCCGTGGCCTGGTGTTCAGAACCTTCTGTAACAATATGATAAATAATATGGATAGATGAAGGAGTAGATCATGAAAACTGGCGGCTGCCGTTTTGGAACCCACCGCGTTATCGAACCCAAGGGAGTTTTGCCCCAACCCGCAAGGATTTTAGACAACGACATGAGCGAGATCTGGGACAACGAACTGCTCATCGACGTGATCCGCCTGAATGTGGATTCCGCCTCATTTCACCAGATCAAGTCAAAACTGATCGCCCAGGGTCACACGGACCTGGAAACAGCCTTTGCCGGGCACGCCCTCGACCTCACCAACCGCACCGGCAAGCATAAGAACGAAGACACCGGTTCCGGCGGCATGCTCATCGGCAGAGTGGCCGCCATCGGCCCGAAATTTGAGATGGAAGATGAGATCGCGGTCGGCGACAAGATCGCGTCGCTGGTATCCCTTTCGCTGACGCCGCTGAAGATCAACAAGGTCAAGCGGGTGCTGCTGGATAAGGACCAGGTGGAAATCGAAGGACAGGCGATCCTTTTCAGCAGCGGGATCTACGCCAAATTGCCCGACGACATGGACGAAAACCTGGCACTCTCGGTGCTTGACGTAGCCGGAGCGCCGGCGCAGGTGGAAAGGCTGGCCCAACCCGGTGACACGGTGGTGATCATCGGCGCCAATGGAAAAAGCGGCATCCTCTGCAACGCCGTGGCGCACGAACGCGTGGAAGTGGCGGGCAAGGTTATCGGCGTGGTCCGCAACGAAAAATACATCGAGACCTGCAAGGAAACGGGCTGCGACGAAGTGATCATCGCCGACGCCACCGACGCCCTGACCATCCAGAGCGAAGTAGCGCGCCACACCAAGGGCCAGATGGCCGATCTGGTGATCAACGTGGTGAACATCGAGGATACCGAACTTCCTTCCATCATGGCCTGCAAAGACCGCGGCATAGTGTATTTCTTCTCCATGGCCACCTCCTTTACCAAAGCCGCTTTGGGCGCCGAGGGCATCGGAGCCGACGTGGACATGATCCTGGGCAACGGCTACGCGCACCACCACGCGGCGATCTCACTCGACCTGCTGCGCCGCAATCCAGTGTTGATGCGCCTGTTCAAAGAGCGCTACACCGATTAAGGAGGCAAAAATGAGCGAAATCAAAGATATCAGAACGATCGCCACTCCGGAAGAATGGAACGATTGGTACTGGCAGCTGCGCAACCGGATCACCGAATTCGCCGAACTGAAACAATACATCAAACTGCTGCCCGAGGAAGAAGAGGTCGCCAATTCAGAAGGCTTCTCGTTCCGCATGGCGATCACGCCCTATTACCTCTCCCTCATCGACCAGAATGACCCGGACGATCCCGTGCGCAAACAGGCCATTCCCCGCATCGCGGAAAGCAGGCTGGATCCTTTCGACATGCCCGACCCCCTGCATGAGGACGCCGACGCGCCGGTTCCGGGCATGACCCACCGCTATCCCGACCGCGTTTTATTGCTGCTCACCGACCAGTGTTCGATGTATTGCCGCCATTGCACCCGGCGCCGCAAAGCCGGAGAAACCGACGACGCGATGCCGCACGAGAACGTCGAAAAGGCGCTGGAGTACATCCGCGAACACCAGGAAGTGCGCGACGTCATCCTCAGCGGCGGCGACCCCCTCACGATGAGCGAAGGCCGCCTCGATTACGTTCTGGATAAACTGAGCAAGATCCACCACGTGGACATAGTCCGCATCGGCACCCGCACACCCGTCGTGCTGCCGCAAAGGTTCACCGACGAACTGCTCGCGGTGTTCCGCAAGTATAAATTCCTCTGGCTGAACACCCATTTCAACCATCCGCACGAACTGACGCCGGAATCATGCGCCGCGCTGGCCAAACTGGCCGAAGCCGGAGTCGTTCTGGGCAACCAATCCGTATTGCTAAAGGGCGTCAACGACCACGTAGACGTGATGAAACAACTGGTGCACGGCCTGGTGCGCAACCGCGTGCGTCCTTACTATATATATCAATGCGACCTTTCGGAAGGGATCTCGCACTTCCGCACCCCCATCGCCAAGGGCATCGAGATCATCGAATCCCTGCGCGGACACACTTCCGGGCTCTGCGTTCCCACGTTCGTAGTGGACGCACCCGGAGGCGGAGGCAAGATCCCCGTGATGCCCAATTACCTGATCTCACAGATGCCGGGGCGGGTGATCCTGCGCAACTACGAAGGCTTCATCGCCGCCTATTCGGAGCCGGATTTCCAAGCGCCCGAACCTGAGCGCTACAGATCCCTGTGTGCCCCGGAACGGCGTTCCACCGAGGGCGTGATGGCCTTGCTCCGCGGAGAAAAACTATCCGTGGGACCCTCCGATACGCGCCGCAATAAACGCCGGAAAAACTAAGACCCCCGCTGGGACAGGATTTGGATAGTAACGCCGCGATAAGAGCTTTCGAATGGCTGGGGGACGAAAGCGTCCGCGTGATCGCCCTGGCCGGGATATGCAAGAACGCCGGGAAAACGACCTTGCTGAACCACTTTTTGCGGATGTCGGAACAGCAGCGCTGCGGAGTGTTCAGCACGGGCATCGACGGCGAAGAGACGGACACGGTGTTCCACACTCCCAAACCATCCGTGCGCCTGGCTTCCGGACAGCTCTTCTGCTGCGACACCCCCACTCTGGACGGCCATGGCTCGGCGGTAAGCATTCTGGAGAAGCTGCGGGCTGGAACGGCCTTGCGCCCCCTGTGGCTGGCACGGACAGAGATCCCGGTGGAAACCGCGGTCACCGGGCCATCCTCAGTTCGCGCCCAAATCTCGGTTTTACGCCGGATGCAGTCCAATGGAGCACAAAGGGTGTTCATCGACGGCTCCCTGGACCGCAAGTCCATCGCGCTTTCGGAAGCCGTGGACGCCGTGGCGGTGTTGGCAGGCGCGAGTTTTGGCAGCGTCAGCGCCATCCGTTCCGAACTCCGCCGCCTGGAATTGCTCAACCAGCTTGAGCGTCCACCGGAAATTCCCGCCAAATCCGCCTGGGACAGGTTCCTGCGGCATTCCGAACATCTCTGCGCCAAAAACGGCGAACTCTGGCAGGAAACGCCGCTGGCCTCGCTGATCGGCACGGATACAGAGCTGAAAAAACTGCTGGAGGGTAAGCCCGAAGCTCACTACATTCCCGGAGCCCTGACTGACGCCCTTTGGGCCAAGCTGCGCCATCCCTGGCGGGAATCCGGCGTGCAGCTGCTATTCCGCCATCCCGAATGCCTGAAACTGACCCTGCCCAAGCTGGAGCAGTTCCTCGCCGAGTTTGATCCCAAGGTGCTGGTTCCTTTCAAGATCAGGGCTTTCGCCCTCAATTCCCTGGCTCTGGGCGCACCGGAGACCGACGCGGACGAGTGGCGCCAGAAACTCCGCGGCGCCTTTACCCACCTGGCCTTGCCGGATATCAGGGAACTGGCGCAATGAGCGACCGGGATAAGATCACCAATGTAACGGTCAATCTTGGCCTGATCTGCAACGTCGTACTCTCCATCCTGAAGACCTCGGTGGGCATCTTCGGACATTCCCAGGCGCTCTTGGCTGACGGCATCAACTCATCCTCGGACGTGGTCTATTACGTGGCGGTGAAGATTTTCATGCATCAGGCCAAGAAGCCCGCCGATCCGGAGCATCCCTATGGCCACCGGCAATTGGAGAGCATCTCGGCGATAGTGGTTGGCGCGTTCATCCTCACAACGGGCATCGCGATCTTTTGGGAATCGATCAATAAAGTTTTCGACCTTAGCCGGGGCCTCTCCGAGATCCGTACCGCGCCCCTGGCTGTCCTGTTTATCGCCATCGGCACACTATTCCTCAAGATCTATCTGTTCACGCTCACCAAACACAACCACGCCGCCACCCACAATCCCACCCTCCGCGCCCTCGCCAACGACCATTTCAACGATATCCTGGCAGCCTCGGCAGTGATCCTGGGCGTGGTAATGGCGCGCTTCGGCTGGTATTGGATGGACCCGGCGGCTGGAGCCATCGTCGCCATCTTCATCGTGAAAACCGGAATCTCCATAGTCCTGGAATCCTCAGCGGAACTGATGGACAGCGTTCCTGACGGCGAGTTTCGCAAGGAACTGCGCGATGTAGCGCTATCCGTGGAAGGGGTACATTCGGTCGAGGATCTGGGCCTGCACCGCTTTGGGCCATACTACACCATCGACATGACCATTTGCGTGGATGGAGAGATCAGCGTGGAAGAGGGCAACCGGATCTCGCACCAGGTGGAGTCCCGCCTGTTCGAGCATTTCCACGGCGGCCTGAGCAAGGTCCTCATCCATTTTCATCCCTTCTGTCCGCTTCAGCCATGAACCACGGCAAAGTCCTCCTCCTCGCTTTATGCGTCCTCTGTTTGCTGAGTTTTGCTCTGGGCGGATTGATTTATCCCGCAGCGCGGCCTGCCCAAGCGGCGCCGCAACTTCTGGAGAAGTGGATCGTGGATACCATCCCTCCGGGCGGAAGCATCTTCTCCGTGCTGGATAAACACAAACTGCCCCTTGAAGAGATCGGGACGGTGTCTTATTATTTTGGCAATTACATCGACGTCACCACCATCCAGCCCGGCGACACCCTCAAACTCCAGTTCAGCCCGGATAACCGGAAACTGGCGAAACTGGAGTTCATCCAGGAACCCACCGCGCGCCACAAATTCACCGCGCAGGGCGATTCGCTGGCCTACGAGCTCGTGGAACTGCCGGTCCAGCTGCGAACCCGCTTGCTGAACGGCAGATTGGAAGGTACTTTGGACGCCTCGCTGCTCAGTTTGGGGTTGAGCGCCGAGGAAAAACAGCAGATCAACAACGGCCTGGAAGCGGACATCAATTTCAGCCGGGACGCCAGGAATGGCGACGCTTTCCGCGTACTGGTGGAGGAGCGCAGCTTCGAGGGGAAAAAACTGCCGGGCGGCAAGATACTGTATGTTTCCTACACCGGCGAAAACACAGGCCGGCACGAGCTCTTCCGCTATGAAGACGCGGCGGAAAAATCCGTCCTCTCGGGTCTCTACACGGTGCAGGGCAAGAGCAATTCCACTTCCGGAGTTGGCTTTCCTCTGGCTTCCATCCATGTGGTTTCCGCTTTTGGCAACCGGATCGATCCTTATTATCGCGGCTGGGCTTTCCATCAGGGCGTGGATTACCGCGCCGGATGGGGCACCCCGGTTTACGCCGTGGCCAATGGAACCGTGGTGGGAGCGGGTTACAGCGGCGGCTGGGGCAACGAAGTGCGGATCAGGCACTCAAGCGGTTTGGTCTCCCAATACGCGCACCTCAGCAGCATGAGCGTCAGACGGGGGCAGAGCGTGGTCCGCGGGCAAGTGATCGGCAGGGTGGGCAGCACGGGCCGGAGCACCGGAGCGCACTTGCATTTCGGCTTGATAAGCGGCAGCAGTTACATCAATCCCAACCAGCTCAAGATGGTAGGCGCCGAGAAGCTGGAACCTTCGCGCATGGCGGAGTTCCAGGCCCAGATGCGGAAGATCCGCGCCCGGGTCGAAGCCTTGTCGGCCACTTCCTGATTCAATCAGGGCCGCAGCAGCTGCATTTTTCCGGAGGAGAGGTTGTAGAAATCGCGCCGGTTGTCGATGATACTCACCTTCTGGCGTTCAGCCCGGTACCAATCGTTGAGGTGGGCCTGCCTTAGATCTTCCCGCGCCTTTTGCAGCAAGCCGGCTTTCTCTTGTTCCCAGACGATGAAATCGGGCTGTGCATGCCTGTCCACCTGAGCGATGAACCAGCGCATCTGTTCGCTGACCAGGGGCGTAAAACTCCCTTCGGGCGTGTCGAACAGCAATTGATCCAGGGTGTCCACCTTGCCCAAGGAGGTGATCGGGTCACCTTTCTTGTGGTCTTTAAGGCTGATGATCACCACGCTGTCTTTGGTCGCTGTCGATAAATACTGGTCTGGGGTAAGCGTGTTGATGAAGTTCTGCACATACTGGTTCATGTAGAATCCGCGTTTGGAGCGGGTCGCGGCTTGCTGGATATTGGCTTTTTCGTCCTCGAATGGCGTGTAGTAAACAGGCAATTCAGCGGAAACGGCGCAGACGTACATGTCTCCACTGGGCGCTGTGTAGATATCGGCAACGGAACCCACGGGATTGGCGAAAGCGAAGGCCACCAGGTTGGCGTCCCGGCCGATATTGCGGATGAAAGAGTCGTTCTGCTGAAACACCGGGCTTTCTTCCAGTATGAAGCCCATTGAATCGGCAGCGGCCACCAAGCCTGATTTCTTGGCGGCACTATGGAGTACAGCGGCGCTCGCTTTCATATTCTGCAGCGTGGCTTCGCTGGGGGCGACGCGCAACAGGATGTGCCGGGCGGATACTTCTTCTCCGGCATCTGTGGTACGCCGGTCCAGAGTTTGGATGATATGCCAGCCAAATTGCGAGAGCACGGGCTCGGCGATCTGTCCGTTGGGCGTACTGAATGCCACATCCTCAAAGGGTTTCACCATCCGCCCCCGCCCAAACCATCCCAGGTCTCCCCCATTCTGTCCGGAGCCCTTGTCTTCGCTGAGGGCGATCGCCCGCACGGCAAAGCTGTCTGGAGCGGCAACCAGCTCCTGGTAAAGATGCATGGCCCGTTCATGCGCCGCCAGGGAATCGGCTGGCGTGGCCGCTTTGGCGAAGCGGACGAAGTGCAGGCGGCGGACATTGTCCTTGCGGTATTCCTCTTTACGGCCGTTGTAATACATCAGGGCATCTTCATCGGACGCGGTAATGGAGGTCATTTTATTGGCGTCGAAAAAGATGATTTGGGCGTCCAAGACTTCATGGTCGTGGATCCAGGCCAGCCTTACGCTGTCTTCATCGGCATCGACCTCGGAGCGGATGGCCTCCAGAAGTTTGTTGTACTGATACAGCGAGCGTACTTCGTCCAACACCGCATCCCGGAATTCCGGCGCTTCGTTAAGCGCTTTTTCATAGGATTTCTGATCGAATTTGCCGTTCACGATCAGGTCCTTGATCTGTTTCACCGCGGCAGGAGGATTCTTCTTTGCCTCGCGCAGCAATTCCTGGGTTGTGATGGTTACCTTGCCGGCCTTGATCGCCTTGTCGTAGATATAGCGGCCCACCAGTTCTTCCCAACAGCGGTCGTTGTATTTGGACTTGTCCTCGTCGGTAAAGGGCGTGGCCTGCTGCTTTTGGTAGTAGGCTAGGTAGTTTGTGAGGATGCCGTTGTATTCCGAATAGGTGTAAGTTTTCTCGTCGATTTTGCCCACAACTGCCTTGGGATCGGGTTTCTCGGCCCAGAGCAGCGAGGCCGCGAGCAGCGCAATTATTAGCGGAAAAAGTTTCATTTCAGCTCCTGATTAGTTCGCCTGGTAAAGCGGTGGCGGTGTTTTCTATTGATACTTTCCAGCCCCGCCTGTCCCCCAAAAATCTTTGCTGGCGAAAAAGTCAATAGAAATAATGACCCGCGTGCAGATCCAGTGG
>CAYSAT010000086.1:0-9770 GCA_964429035.1 uncultured Candidatus Cloacimonadota bacterium
CAGACCGTGACGATCCGGGTGCGCGCCTATGCCACGGACTGGCAGCCCAGCGTGATCCATACCGGGATTTACAGCGTAACCGGCCAGGTGAGCATAACGGAACCGGTGTTTGCTCCAGCTGGCGGCATCTATCAAACCGCCCAGGTGGTCACGCTGAACACCCTGACCACGCCAGCCGGAGCCACTCTGCGTTACACCCTGGACGGCACGGAACCCAGCGAGACCTCGCCAGCTTACGCCACGGCCATCCAACTTGGCCTGAACAGCGTTACCACGATCAAGGTCAAGGCCTATCTGGCCAACTGGCTGCCCAGCCAGACCTACAGCGCCACCTACACCATCACGGGAACCGTAGCGATCACCGCGCCGGTGTTCAGTCCTGCTGGCGGAACCTACACAGCCGCGCAGAACGTCAGCATCAGCGTGCCCGTTCCAGCCGACGCCGAGATCCATTACACGACCGACGGCAGCGAGCCCAGCGTTGCGTCCCCTGTTTACAGCGGCCCGGTCGCTATACCACTGAATACAAGTTTGACCCTGAAAGCGCAGGCCTTCAAGACCGACTGGCTGCCCAGCCCAGTGTACAGCGCCACGTACCTGGTCACCGGCCAGGTGCTACTCCCTGCCGCGTTGTTCAATCCTGGTGGCGGAACCTACCAGACCGCCCAAAGCGTAACGCTGAATCCGCCCTTGCTGCCTCTTGACGCGGTATTGCGTTACACTCTGGACGGCAGCGAGCCCACGCAGAATTCGCCTGCCTACACCAGCGCGCTGAACCTGCCTCTGAACAGCACCACCACGATCAAGGTCAAGGGTTACCGCAGCGACTGGATACCCAGCGTTACCGCCACGGCGACTTACCTCATCACCGGCCAGGTGGGCATCAATACACCGGTGTTCACGCCAACTCCGGGAGTCTATTCCACCCCGCAGCAGATCACGGTGAACAGCCCGGTCCCCTCTGACGCAATAGTCCGTTACACCACCGACGGAACCGATCCCACCGAGACTTCAGAGCCTTATACTTCGGCCATCAACCTGCCCCTGAACACATCCTTGACGGTGAAGGTCCGGGCTTTCAAAACCGACTGGACCCCCAGCCTGGTATACACGGGATCATACACCACCACAGGCGCGGTGAGCATCGAACTGCCGGTGTTTTCACCCGCTCCGGGAACCTATACCACTCCGCAGCAAGTAACGCTCAATACCACGACCATCCCAGCCGGCGCGACCTTGCGCTACACCCTGGATGGCACAGATCCCAACGAGAGTTCCGCCATCTACAGCGTTCCGATCCAGGTGGCGAACAACCAGACCGTGACGATCCGGGTGCGCGCCTATGCCACAAACTGGCAGCCCAGCGTGATCCACACCGGGGTTTACAGCGTAACCGGCCAGGTGAGCATAACGGAACCGGTGTTTGCTCCAGCTGGCGGCATCTATCAAACCGCCCAGGTGGTCACGCTGAACACCCTGACCACGCCAGCCGGAGCCACTCTGCGTTACACCCTGGACGGCACGGAACCCAGCGAGACCTCGCCAGCTTACGCCACGGCCATCCAACTTGGCCTGAACAGCGTTACCACGATCAAGGTCAAGGCCTATCTGGCCAACTGGCTGCCCAGCCAGACTTACAGCGCCACCTACACGATTACTGGCACGGTAGCGATCACCGCGCCGGTCTTCTCACCCGTGGAAGGAATCTATCAGACCGTTCAGTCGGTTGTGATCAGCACGTCCACCATACCAGCTGGTGCGACGGTCCGCTATACAACTAATGGAACCACGCCCACCACCACTTCTCCGATTTATAGCGCTCCGATTCAAATTCCCTTGAATACCACTGCTACTATCAAAGCTGTGGCATTCTTGGCCAACTGGACCCCCAGCCAGGTATACTCCGCATCCTATACGGTTACCGGGCAGGTAGATTTGCCGGCCCAGGTCTTCAATCCTCCCGCAGGGACCTATCAGACCGCCCAGACAATTACTCTTAACACAGCAACAACACCCTCAGGAGCCACATTGCGCTATACGCTGGATGGATCGGTACCCACGGAGAATTCGCCGGCTTATACAATCCCGCTTTACTTGCCATTGGCCACCACCACTACAATCAGCGTAAAGGCATTTAAAACAAATTGGATTCCCAGCGTCACCATCTCGGCGACGTATGTCATCACCGGCCAGGTAAGCATTACCGCGCCGGTGTTCACGCCAGCTCCGGGAGTCTATTCCACCGCGCAGCAGATCACATTGAACAGCCCGGTCCCTTCCGACGCGATCATCCGTTACACTACAGACGGCTCCGATCCTAATGAGAGTTCCACGCCTTACACGGCAGCCATAAACTTGCCAATCAACACTGCTCTGACCTTGAAAGTAAGAGCTTTCAAGGCCAACTGGACCCCCAGCCCCGTATACACTGGATCATATACCACGACAGGCGCGGTGAGCATCGAACTGCCGGTGTTTTCACCCGCACCGGGAAATTACACCGAACCGCAACTGGTAGCCATCAACACCACAACCATCCCAGCCGGCGCGACCTTGCGCTACACGCTGGATGGCACCGATCCCAATGAGACATCCCCGGTCTACAGCGTTCCGATCCAGGTGGCGAACAATCAGACCGTGACGATCCGGGTGCGCGCCTATGCCACGGACTGGCAGCCCAGCGTGATCCATACCGGGATTTACAGCGTAACCGGCCAGGTGAGCATAACGGAACCGGTGTTTGCTCCAGCTGGCGGCATCTATCAAACCGCCCAGGTGGTCACGCTGAACACCCTGACCACGCCAGCCGGAGCCACTCTGCGTTACACCCTGGACGGCACGGAACCCAGCGAGACCTCGCCAGCTTACGCCACGGCCATCCAACTTGGCCTGAACAGCGTTACCACGATCAAGGTCAAGGCCTATCTGGCCAACTGGCTGCCCAGCCAGACCTACAGCGCCACCTACACCATCACGGGAACCGTAGCGATCACCGCGCCGGTGTTCAGTCCTGCTGGCGGAACCTACACAGCCGCGCAGAACGTCAGCATCAGCGTGCCCGTTCCAGCCGACGCCGAGATCCATTACACGACCGACGGCAGCGAGCCCAGCGTTACGTCCCCTGTGTACAGCGGTCCGGTCGCGATACCATTGAATACAAGTTTGACCTTGAAAGCCCGGGCCTTCAAGGCCGATTGGCTGCCCAGCGAGATTTATTCTGCGCAGTACCTGATCACCGGCCAGGTCGTGCTTCCGGTCCAATTGTTCAATCCTCCGGCAGGAACCTATCAAACCGAGCAAACCATTTCTCTGAATACGGCTACTACACCTGCGGGCGCAACTCTGCGTTACACGCTGGACGGTTCGGTTCCCACAGAAAACTCGCCGGCTTACACCACACCGATCGTACTGCCTCTGAACAGCACCACCACGGTCAGCGCCAAGGCTTTCCTGACAAACTGGATTCCCAGCGTGACCGTTACCGCCACCTATGTGCTGACGGGACAGGTGGCGTTTCCAACTACGGTGTTCACGCCAGAACCGGGAATCTACACTACTCCCCAAACCATTACAATCGCCAACGCGATTCCCAGCGACGCCACAATACGCTACACATTGGACGGAAGCGAACCCACGCTAACCTCACCCGTTTATGCGGCTCCCATTGCGCTGGCTTTGAACACCAACACCACCATCAAAGTGAAGGCATACAAACTGGACTGGATTTCCAGCCTGACCCACACTGGCGTGTACACCATCACTGGCCAGGCCTCGATCCTGGATCCGGTGTTCGATCCCGCTCCCGGTACTTATCAGACCGCCCAGGAAGTGAGCCTCAGTTCTCAAACGCTGCCTGCCGGAGCCCAGATCCGCTACACTCTCGACGGCAGCGAGCCCAATTCCAGTTCCCCGCTCTATACAGCACCGATACAGATGGAATTGGCACATAACTATGAAATCCGCGTCAGAGCCTACGCGGCGAACTGGGTTCCCAGCCAGGTTTACGTGGGTTATTACAATATCACGGGCACCGTTGCCATACCCGATCCTGTGTTTTTGCCCGCCGCTGGCACGTACACCACGAACCTATCGGTGGTACTGAACACCCAAACCATCCCCGCCGGTGCTATCCTGCGCTATTCGCTGGATGGTACCGATCCCAATGAATCCTTCCCACAATACACCCAACCGTTTGAACTATACGCCCCGTCGGATGTCACCGTCAAGGTCAGGGCGTATAAGGACGGCTGGATAGCCAGCCCGGTGTACACCGCCTTCTATCAGCTGACTGGCCAGGTTCAGCTCATGCCTCCCTATCTAAATCCAGCGCCTGGAATCTATACTTCGCCAGTCAGCGTCAGTTCGGTGGGCGGCACCAATCCCACCGGCGGAACAATCCGTTACACGATGGATGGCACGACTCCCACGGAAGAATCTCCCATCTTCGAATCCCCAGTCGAGATCGGAATGAACACCATCGATCTCACCATCACGATCAGGGCTTTCATGGATGGCTGGATGCCCAGCAACCCGCGTCCTGGCACGTATTCGGTAACCGGACAGGTGCTTCTGGCCGGGGAGCTGTTCAGTCCGCCTGGAGGCACTTTCGCGACCGCGCAAAGCGTAAGCCTTGCCGCGCCGGTTTTACCGCCTGATGCCACGCTCAGGTACACAACCGACGGAAGCGAACCGGCTGTGACTTCGCCGGCTTACACCGTTCCCATCAATATGCCCTTGAACAGCACAACTACTCTGAAAGTGCGGGGCTTCGCCACCGATTGGCTGCCCAGCGAGACTTCCACAGCCACCTACATCATCACTGGAACGGTTGCCACGCCGGTCTTCGATCCCCCCGGAGGTACCTATGGCACTGCCGTAAATGTGGAGATTAGCTCTGCCACTGCAGGAGCCGAGATCCGTTACACTACCGACGGAAGCGAACCTGTGCCGACTTCGCCGCTCTATTCCGCGCCGATCACCGTTCCGCATTACACCAGCCAGCTGCTTATCAAAGCCATTGCGTTCAAACCCGATTGGACCGACAGCGCCACCGGAATTGCCAACTACACCGTTCTCTCTTCGCCGATCGATGTCCGCGGCTTCAATTATTCCGGCTACATCCGCTTGCTGTGGGAACTTCCTGCACCTGCCAGAGCGCTGCAAGGCTTCAACGTTTACCGCCGGACCCTGCCCTCAACCCAATTCACCAAGCTCAACTCTGCTTTGGTGAACACGCAGTTGGAAGGCACCTATTATTACGACGACTACAACATTGTGGCCGACGCTTCCTATGAGTACTACGTGACCGCTGTGTATGACGGAATTGAAAGCCCGGCCAGCGTTTCCACCGTGGAATCGTATCAGGAGCAGGAGCTGGCCATCAGCGAAACTTCAAGCGCCGTGCCCAATCCTGCTGAGAACTCTACCACCCTGCGGTTGGTCCTCAACCGTTTCGACAACATCCAGCTTACCATCACGATCTTCGACTTTTCCGGAAAGAAGGTGCGGACGATCGTGCAAACCAATCCTGCGGCCGAGAACAACAGCCTTCCGATTGTTTGGGATTTGCAGAATTCCAGCGGAATCAAAGTTGGCAGGGGAACCTATTTCGCCCGCGTTGTAGCCACTGATGGCACATACCGGGCCGAACGCGTGCTCAAGATCGCGGTCAAATAAGGAGGCGGAAATGAACAAATCACTCATGCCCAACGCCCTGCTGATCAGCCTGATCCTGTTTTTGACTGGCTTGAACCTCAGCGCCGTAGACCTCAACAATTCCATGGCCGCCTATCTCCGCATGGGCGTCGGAGCCCGGGTCATCGCCATGGGCGAAGCCGGATCGACCGTTTCCCAGGACGTTGTGGCGGGGTTCTGGAATCCCTCCGGACTGGCCAGCCTGAAGGATCTGGAAGTGGCTACCATGTACAAGGTCGGCATGGGCTTTGACCGGAGCCACAATTACGCGGCGATCGGCAAGAACTTCGCTTTCGGCGCGCTGGCTTTTTCCTGGGTGAATGCCAGCGTAGGAGATATCGACGGTTATGACTCCAACGGCAATCCCACCGGTTCATTCTCCACAGACGAACATTGCCTCGCCCTCAGTTACGCGTACGATTTCAACCGCCTGAGCCTGGGCTTCACCCCCAAGTTTTACTACAGCAGTTATGCCACGGCTGAAGACAGTGAATCAGGCTACGGAGTCGATCTGGGCGTCCGCTACGACCTCAACCAATACCTCGAGGCCGGCGCGATGGTCCGCGACGCCTATGGCGTTTTGGGCGGCGACCGCATTCCCTACGAGATCACAGCTGGTCTGGCGGTTTATCCGCTGGCAGGGATAACTCTGGCCGCGGATGCCAAGCTCGAAGAGGACGAGGATCCGCTGTTCTGCTTTGGGGCGGAGTATTGGACCTCGATCGGGCGCGATCCGGAAGCCGGATCCCAACTCAGCGATACCCCAGTCACGGAGGAAAACTCCTGGAGCGACATCCTGTCCGACGTTCAGACGGGTCTGCGCCTGGGCTACAACGATGGCCACCTTTCCGCAGGAACCGGAATCAAATTCCGCAATTTCCAGCTGGACTACACGTTCAGGCTAAACAATCATGAGATCTTCAACGACGATCATATCCTATCGCTGATCCTGAGGTTCTGATCCCTTACCGGAATATGCGCAAAACTGCTGCTCTGGCGATCTTCCTGATCCTGGCTGCCTGGCTGGGCGCCCTCCAGATCGGGCTCCGCGGGGAACGCTATGCCCAGGATGGCATCGAGTATTATCAACGCGGCGATTACACCCGGGCGATCAAGCAGTTTGAGGCGGCGGAACGCTCCGCGGATGGAAGCGTTCCCGCGTATCACTATTGGCTGGGCAAACTGCACATCGCGCTCTCGGACACCACCAATGCCGGGATCTGGCTGCGCAAGTACCTGGATTCAGCCGATACAGAATACCGGGATGATGTGCGCAGCTACTTCCGCATCCTGGAAAGGCAGGACAAGATCTTCCGCAGGGTGAACCTGCGTCCCATGCCGGATTATTTCAACAGCGGAAATTCCGATTACGGCGCCATTCCAGATCCCGCGGGCAAATATGTCTATTTCACTTCCCTGCGTCCTGCCCGCAAGGACAAGGAAAACATCTGGCGCGCGGAGATCTTCCGCTTTGGCTATGGCAAACCCCAATTGGTGGATCAGCTTTCCACGGATAAAAACGAGGCCTGGGGCTGTTTTTCCCCGGCTCAGGATAGCGCTTGGATCTCCGGCAATTTCGAACCCGACAAGCTGGATGGGGATATCTATTTGGTAGACACAAGCTCCGGCTGGTCCAAGCCCCGCAATGTGGCGGCTTTGAATTCGCCCCAAACCGAGATCCAGCCCATGCTCTTCCAGAATAGATACCTGTTCTTCAGTTCTTCGCGGAATGGCGGACTGGGCGGTTTGGATATCTATGTGAGCGAATTGCGGGATGGGGTGTGGTCCGTGCCCGAAAACCTTGGCCCCACCATCAACACGGCCGGCAACGAACAAACGCCGTTTCTGGATTACGACGGCAACACCCTCTATTTCGCCTCCACTGGCCACGCCGGCTTTGGCGGCTATGACCTCTACAAGGCTTACAAGATCGGCGAGGGCTGGCAAAACTGGTCCGTACCCGAAAACCTCGGCCTGCCGCTGAATTCGCCCCGCAACGACCGCCATTTCCATCATATCCCCGCCACCAACGAAGGCTTCATCAGCTCGGACCGCAAGGTCTCCGGCTTTGAAAAGATCTACCGCTTCACTTTCGACTATCCGCCCCAGCCCAGCTACATCGTGGCGGATGAAAACGGCAACCTGATCTCGCAGAGCCTCGCCGAAGCCCTGCCCACCTATGAATCTCCGGAAGAACCGGAGCCAGTGATCCCGGTACCCGAGCCCGAACCGGAAGAAATCTCCATTCCGGAACCGGATTTCCCGCTTTACGCGCAGGGTGAAATGATCGCTGTGCCCGCTCCTCAAACAACGTCGCTGAGGGAACTGGAGCTGCCACCGCTTTACCGTCCGGAACCGGATCCGATTTCGATTCCGGATTACATCGCGCCCGGGAATCCTGCGTTCGACCTTCTGGCGGGCCAGGAACAAATGTCTCTTCCTGCTCCTGGGCGTATGACCCTCCAGGATTTGCAGCCGTATGAAGTTTTCCGTCCTGAACCGGTGCCGGAACCCATTGCGGTCTCCGAACCAGAACCTGAGCCGACTGCGGTTATCGTGCCGGAACCATTGCCCGAACTGGCGGATATCGCGATCCAGGATCCGGAGCTGGCATTCGATCGCGATTTCGCTGCCGTGTCTTTGCCCGAACCGCGTCACCTCGCGCTGCTGGACAACCCTCCACAAGCGCTCTACCGGCCCGTCTTGCCAATTCGCGTTGCCCCTGAGATCCCAGCTGTAATAGCATCTGAACCAGAACCACTTACCCTGGTTCAGGAATCCCCGGAAACTGATCCGCGGGATATTCCCCAGATCGAAGCTCCGCCGGATCACGATGTGAGGATCCAGGGCACGGTTACCGACCAGGAAGGCAATCCCGTGCTCACGAACCTCGAGATCACCGGAATAGTAAACGGCATCCGCACCCGCAACATCGTCATCACCAGCAGCCAGGGCGAATTCGACACCGTGGCGCGCTGGTCGCCGACCCTGGACCTGGTGATCAACGAAGGCGGCTATCTGCTTTATACCAACGTGCTCAGGCTGGAGCCGGACACTTTTTCCCTGGACCTCATCATCACCCTGCGAAAATTGGAAAAGAAGAAAGCCCTGGCATTTGGCAGCGTCTTCTTCGCCAACGAAAGCGCCCAACTTTCCCAATCCGAGAAGGCCTCGCTGGACGACGTGATCCTCACCCTGCTGAACAATCCGGGCGTCAGGGTCAAGATCTCCGGCCACGCCTACGACAGTGGAACGCCCAAGTTCAATCTGGATCTTTCGGATCGGCGCGCCCGCGCTGTGGTCGATTACCTGATCTCCAAAGGGATCGACAAGAAACGCCTGAGCTGGGATAGCTACGGCAACAATCAACCCATCTACGGCGCTGTGGACCCCACCGAGCAATACAAAAACCGGCGGGTGGAGATCGAGGTAACCAAATAGAGTGGTCTGAAGTCCAGCAGCTGTGACTCGCAAAGAGGCTGTTTGGGAGTTCAAACCGCTTCCTTGATAATCAACCCAACGCAGGCCCAGTAAGCGGTTTGGAGTTCCATCAGAAGTAGTGGATGTCGGCGCACCATCTTGGGCTTACCCACCCGCTTGCAATGAGAGCCTCTTTTTCTTTGGCTCTCTTGCAAACAGAGTGGGTAACTCAGTGAACCTGGCCAGTTGGCAAGCCCGCTTCAGCGGGTGCAGGACGGTAGGCGGGTGATTTATCGCCCGTGTAGCATGAACCAGACTCCACCCCATTTTGTGATCAACTCATTTCAATGAGTGCAGGACTTCAGGGTATATTCATCCAGCAACTGACACATTCTCAAGGTCCTCATACGTGAAGTCCCGCAACGGTTGAAACCGGTTGATTGCATAATGGCTTCTCGTTTGGCACGGGCGATAAATCACCCGCCTACCGTCCTACGCCCTCCGGGCTTACCCACTCGGTTTGGAAGAGAGCCTTTTCTGTTTTCTCTTTTTCACCCTTCACCCTTCCACCTTTCCATTTTTCCATTTTTCCTCCCATCCACGGTAACGTCTCAGAAAGTGGTGTATAAGGATTTTGACTTGACATAAAAATAGTC
>CAYSAT010000087.1:0-9740 GCA_964429035.1 uncultured Candidatus Cloacimonadota bacterium
TTCCCTCTGCGGATAAAATAAGCCGGGCCAGTCCCTCTGGCAATCGCTATCTGGGCGCCGGCGTCCGTTACGCGCCCGTTATCACTACGGGGTCATTGCGCGCTCACTGCGCGCTTTGCCCGTAATGAGCGCGCAATGACCGCGCAATGATCACGGGAGCGAGTCTAACAAAACGCTTGACCGAAAAACCAATTCAAGGCAACCTGAACCCAAGGGAACGCACCGGCGGGGAAACATCAGGATAAAGGCTTGCCGGTGGATCGTAAACCAGCGAAAAGAATAGGAGCGATCATGCGTAAGAGCGCAGTACTGATTCTATTTATGGTTCTAAGCGCCGTTTTGGCAGCCGGGACCTACAGTTTGGAATGCCTCCAGAGCGGAAGCTACGAGGTAGGTAGTTTTTTACGCGCCAATGCCAGCCGGGTCTATTACGGCACCAGGGACAGCCTCTTCCTCTGGGATTTGCAGGCAGAGGGGGAACTGCGGCGCACAGTGAGTGCCGGGCGTCCGGAAACGTTTAGGATCGACGCCGCGGCCTTATCACCCAATGGCGAGGTTTGGGAGGCCACGAACAAAGGCCTGTTTCGCTTCGGAAAGCAAGGCTGGTCGTTTCATTCCGACATCATATCAGAGCATATCGTGGTTAACTCAGACGGCGCGCTCTGGCTGATCAATTACACTCTGATGCGCTACGATGGCCTGGAATTCACACCCATGGTCAGCGACATGGAATGGCAGACCCAGGTCTTTAGTGCTTCGCTGCTGGAAATCGACCGCCAGGGCTATCCCTGGATCGGCGTCATGGGACCCGGCGTCATCCGCTTCAACGGTGTGAATTTGGATAGCGGGATGGGGGTTCCCACCGGCCCGCCATCCGATGAGCCAGGCCAGGACGACGCGGCTCCGCAATGCCTGTGTTTTGATCTGGACAACAACCTCTGGGTGGACCATCCTGGCGGGGCGTCCAGATGGAAGGACGGCGCCTGGCAGGAATTTTACCTGTACGAACTGGGTTTCCGGGGTCCCGCGGTCCATTTGGAGACGGACACCCGGGGCTTGGTTTGGGCCTGCAATGGGGGCCAGCGCGTTGCCTGTTTCGACGGCGAAAAGTGGTTCGAACCCGAAATCAGCAGCGGCCCGGACATCTCCGACGCGGACTTGCAGGTCACGGACATGGTCGCCGGACCTGACGGCAGCATGCTGTTCGCTTTATCCACAGTATCCGGGGACATGAGCGGTGTGTATATCTTGAAACCTGTCAGGGAAGATCAGGTGAAGGCAGAAATTGAGGACGTCCAGGCCGTGAAACGCAGCTATCCGCCGCCTGTTCTGGATGGTGGCCAAAGCCGGGATGCGCAAGGGCTGAAGGGTCCGGTAAAAACGGTCAGTTCCCAAAACATCCATATTCCTTCCTATTTCTCTTATTCAGAGTTCCTCCCCGATGGAAAACTGAACACGAGCAGTGCGGGAAGGACCTCGGTTTGGGGCGAATCCAACCATTGGTACGACGAGCGGGGCAACCTGGCCAGGAGCCACAGCATTGAATACATGGAAGGCGGGGAACAGGATAACAGCCAGACTTTCTACGAGTATGAATACGACGCCCAGGGCTACCCACTCAGCAAGGTCACGAAATCGGCTGAGGGAGAGGTGTGGCAGGCCGAGCATTTCAGCTATTCCGACACGACCTACGTGAAAGAATGGGAAACCGAAGCCAACGAATATGCGCCTGGTTTCGCTTACCGGGAAAGCTACGACAGCCAGGGCCGGATCGTCCTGTGGACTTCTACGAACCTGAGCGACGGCAGCATCGACCAACGGGCTTACGGCTATTTCCTGCAAAAGAACAGGAAGGTCGAATGGACCGAATGGAACGGCCAGGACTATAACCGCAAACGGGTGGTCACGTTGACGCCCCGGGGACAAGAAGGCGATTGGACCCTCTACGACGGAGCGGGCAGGATACTAGCCCAAAACACCGTCACCCTGAACGCCCAGGGCGATATCGTCTCTGCTGTTTACGTGGATAAGGCGGAAAACACCAGCAGCCGCACCAACACCAAATACACCTACGACCGCTTCGGCAACCCCCTCAGCGTGGAAAGCACAATCGACGGCGAAGCAGACGAGTGGGGATCGAATACCTTTAGCTACGAGTACTATTGACGGCCCGATTACGGGCATCCCTGGTTTGCAAAGGGGTTTAGTCTTCTAAAACGGAAAAAAGTCCGGGGGAAGTTTGGAGTTTGGTCCTAAAGAAGCGTTGCGCATGGCCGGAACACCGGTTTCAACCGGTCGGTCCACCAGATTCATCTGGTTTTTCGGGATTGTCCCAGCAAACCTGCGTCCTGCTTGATGGTTAGGCTAATTGAAAAGCCGGATGAATCCGGCGGTCCGACCGGTTGAAACCGGTGTTCCGGATTATGCACGGGCTCTTGGATTGTGCCCCATCTCCAGCCGGGCATTAGGTCTGCTTCAACCGATGTAGGCGCGGAGCAGTTTGAGCGTGTTGTCCACACCCTTGGTATGGGTGCGTTCGTAGCCGTGGGAAGCGAAGACGCCGGGTCCGATGAGGCCGTGTTTGACGTCGTAACCCGCTGCCAGGGCGCCTTCGACGTCCGAGCCGTAGAAGGGATAGATGTCCACGGCGTAGTCCAGTTTATGCTTCTTGGCCAGGCGGATGAGTTCGGTGGTCACGTCGTAATCGTAGGGTCCGCCGGAGTCTTTGGCGCAGATGGAGACCTTGTATTCGTCGGTCTCGAGATCGTCGCCCACAGCGCCCATATCCACGGAGATCATTTCGCGGGTGCCTTCGGGAATGCCGGAAGCCGCGCCGTGGCCTACTTCTTCGTAGGTGGTGAAGAGCAGTGTGACCTTGCGGGATAGCTGCAGTTTGCCGTCTTTGACCATGTGCGCCAGGCTCAGCAGGATGCCCGCGCTGGCTTTGTCGTCCAGATGGCGGCTCTTGATGAAACCGCTGGGAGTGAGGATGGTGCGGGAATCCAGCGAGATGAAGTCGCCCGCGGAAATGCCCAGGGCAAGGGTGTCTTTCTGGGTTTTCACCACTTCGTCGATCACGATCTCCATGGTGCTGTCGTCGCGTTTGCTGCTGCCGGAATCCTTGTAAACGTGGGCTGCCGGACCGTTTATGTAGACGGTGCCGGTGTAGTGGCGGCCGTCTCTGGTGTGGATGGTCACGTTCTCGTTTTCGATGTTGTTTTCCGGATAGCCGCCGATCTTGGTGAAGCGGATGCGGCCGTTGCTCTTAACCGCCCGGACCATCGCGCCCAAGGTGTCCACATGAGCGGCCAGAACGAGGTCGTTGCCCTTGCCGCCCAAACAGGCCAGCACGGAGCCCTTGTTGGAAAGCGTGGGTTTAAATCCCAGGCCGCTTAGTTCACTGACCAGGTATTCGCGCACTTGCGCAGTCCAGCCGCTGGGACTGGGAATGCGGCAGAGGTTCACGATCTGTTTGACGGCGTATTTGGTGTAATCCATGTTCACTCCTGAGGTATTGCAGATAGTTTTCAATCAGGCGGCGCGCCGCTTTGTGTCAAATGATTTCTTGGGTAGCGTAGGATTCCGATCCTACGTAGCATTGTTTCGCGCATGAACGTAACACAGCGTTTATGCGGTCGTTCCAGTAGCGTAGGATTCCGATCCTACGTAGCATTGTTTCGCGCATGAACGTAACACAGCGTTTATGCAGTCGTTCCAGTAGCGTAGGATTCCGATCCTACGTAGCATTGTTTCGCGCCTGAACGTAACACAGCCTTTATGCGGTCGTTCCGGTAGCGTAGGATTCCGATCCTACGCATGTGCAGCAGCGGAATGCTACGCTACATCTGCTATCTCAGCTATACGGGATGTAGTCAATCAACCTATGCAGATCTTAAACCCGCCCAGCAATGCTTACGCGATTGAATTGCCACTTTCGCGTTGACAGATTTTGGCAGGAGAATAACCAAGACCCAGTTTGCGATTTGGATAGAAAGGCAATGAAGATGTGACCAGTTGCCTAGTGTAAGATAGATTTAGTCGATGTTCGCGAAAATCTGTGCTGGCCTTGAGCACCAAAATTCCTGCGAACCGTGGAGTGTAGAGATGGAGAAACTTAGAGTCCTTGACCATGAAGTAGCAGTATTACAGGTTCAAGCTCAGGATTACATCAGCCTGACAGATATGGCCAGGCATAGAGACAAGGACCGCACTGACTACATTATTCAGAATTGGATGCGCACGCGCAGCACAATTGAATTCCTGGGCATTTGGGAGAAGCTCAATAATCCGGATTTTAATCCCATCGAATTCGATGTGTTTAGAATGCAATCTGGACTTAACAACTTTATCCTGACCTCAAAGCAATGGATAGAAAAGACCAGGGCAATTGGCATCGTGTCCAAAGCTGGCAGATATGGCGGAACATACGCTCACAAAGACATTGCCTTCGAGTTTGCCACCTGGATCTCTGTGGAATTCAAGCTGTATTTGATCAAAGACTATCAGAGGTTGAAAGACACAGAGCATCAGAGATTGGACTGGGATATCAAGCGAAATCTGGCCAAGATCAACTACCGCATCCATACTGAAGCAATCAAGACAAACTTGATCCCGCCCGAAATAACCAGTGAACAGAGCCGGATCATTTACGCGCAGGAAGCTGACGTGCTCAATGTAGCCCTGTTCGGCCTCACTGCTGCGCAGTGGCGCGATGCCCATCCCCAGAGCGAAGGCAATATCCGGGATTATGCGGACACGGCCCAATTGATCTGCCTCTCCAACCTGGAAAGCTTGAACGCCCATTTCATACAGGAGGGGTTGAGCCAATCAGAACGGCTGGGAAAACTGAACCAAATCGCGATCCAGCAAATGCGCCTGCTTGTGGAGGCGAGAACAATCAGGAAGATCGAGAGGACCGAATAAGTATTCAAGGTTGTTTGTTTCGAGGGAGGAATACATCGACCTGACCCCGGGGGACGACAATCCGGAATTCATCGGTAGTCTCGAAAGGCGGGTTAAACTTGCACTCGCTTTGGAAGGCAATACTACGAACAGGCCGGTGGAACGACCGCCAAACCACCCCACCAGCCAACAAGTTGTCTGGCGAGGACCCCGGTAAAGGCGGCGTTCCGGTAGCGTAGGATTCCGATCCTACGCATATGCAGCAGCGGAATGCCGGGCTACATCTGCTGTCGCTTTGGCAAGCGACACTACGGGACACTACCTAGAACTTTACTTCGTCGCCGCCAGGTATGATTTTCACTTCGCCGCCGGCGTTCATGTCGCGCACTCTGCCGGGTTCGATTTCGGCGCTGTCGGTATAGCCGCGTTTTTCCCAGTAACCGGGAACGTAGTACTCCATGAGTTCGATCCGCACGACGGACTTGGCGGATTTGTAGCCCCAGAGGTAGGGTATGAAGGCGCGAACCGGTCCGCCGTAGTCTTCGGTGAGGTATTCGCCGTCGAAGCTGTGAGCGAGGAGGGATTTTTCGCGCAGCGCGGTTTCCAGGGGGATGGAAGTGTCGTACACTTCGCCTACCGACCAAAAACGGACGTACTTGCACTCTGGCCGCATGCCCACTTCGCGCAGGATCGTGGAGAGCGCGACGCCCTTCCAGATTCCCCGCACCGACCATCTGGTAACGCTGGTCAAGCGTCCGTCGGCTTCGGTTTGGGGCAGGTCGATGAGGTCCTGCCAGGTGAAGGTCTGCGGCTTGTCGCAAGCACCCGAAACCCGGATTTCCCACTCGTCGCGGTTCAGTTTGCCGGGATGCCCTTCCGCCCAGAAGATAGGCGTATTCAGGGTTGCCAGTTTATGCATGGTGTCTCCTTGATCTTTCTTGCCCAGCGAATCGGCGCTGGAACCGCGGCAGGAAGTGGCCAGAAGCAGCAGGGCCGCGGCCCAAAACAAGTTTCCCGGCCGGCTCATTCTGCACCGCTTTCCGGTTCCACAAAGAGTTCTTCGATGATGTCGGTAGGCAGGATGGAAGCGGTTCCGCGCAGTTCGGCCAGGTCTTCCGCGGTTTTACCCAAGAGGTAGGAAGCGTTGATCGCGGCATCGGGAATTTCCAGGCCCTGGGCCAGGAACGAGGCGATGATGCCGGCCAGGACGTCGCCACTGCCACCTGTAGCCAGGCCATCGTTGCCAGAGACGTTGACCCAGGTGCGGCTTGCGTCGTGATAGACGCTGAAGTGGCTTTTGAGCAGGATCCGCGCCTGGTATTTAGCCGCAAATTCACGCAAGGGTGCCAGGCAATCCTGTTCCAGCAGATCCTTGTCGATGCCGGCCAGACGGGCAAATTCGCCCCAATGCGGTGTGAGCAGGACGTTGGGCCGGGCGATGTATTTGAGCAGGGCGGGGTTTTCGGCGATGAGGTTGATCCCGTCGGCGTCCACTACCAGGGGCACTTTCACGTTCTTCAGCGCGGTCTCCAGCAGTTTCAGGGAATAGTCGTCGCGCCCCAAGCCTGGTCCGATGAGCACCGCGGTGGCGTCAGACAGCAGATGGAGCAAGGTTTTGGAGTCGGGCAGTCCGGCCTTCGTTTCGGGAATGGCCAGGGACAGCGCTTCGGTGAGTTTGAGCGCGTACACCGCCATCAGTTCGATGCGGTGCAGCACGTAAACGTAGCCGCAGCCAGCGCGCAAAGCGGCATGGGCGGCCATTACCGAGGCTCCTGTGTAGCCTGGAATGCCTCCGAAGACGTAAACTTTGCCAAAGTCGTTCTTGTGCCAGTGCGGATGGCGTACCGGAGGGAAGAAATCGCGCTCCGTAAAAAGTTTCACCGTATCCAGGGCGGAGTAGTAATGCCGGGGTATGCCGATGTATACCTGGTGCAGGATGCCGCACACCTCGCGTCCCAAACCCAGGATATGCCCCAGTTTCAGGGAGTCGATGGCGATGGTGGCGTCGGCGTAGATGGCGTTCACGCAGTATCCAGTATCGGCGTTCAGGCCGGAGGGGACGTCCACGGATACTATGAAATCGGCAGCGGAGTTAACCATATCGATTAGTTCGGAGGTAGCGGCGTCCGGTTCGCCTCTGAATCCCGTGCCAAACAAGGCATCGACCAGCAGCGAGGACGCGGCGATGAGATCTTCCGCCAATGGAATATCCATGCTTGTGGAGATCCGTACCAGAGGGATGTCCAGGGCCTGGCAGAGTTCCAGATTGGCCTTGGCATCCGGGCTGAGGGTTCCCTTGCCAAAGACCAGGATGCCCACTTCAAGCCCCATTTCGCTCAGCCAGCGCGCGATCACGGCTCCGTCGCCGCCATTGTTGCCAGTGCCGCAGAGTACGCAGATCTCGCCCTGCAGGCGTTCCGGGTAATGCGCAAAGAGGATTTCCGCGCATTCTTTGCCGGCGTTTTCCATCAAAACGCGGGAAGGCAGGCCGAATTCCTTGATGGCGCGGGCATCGAGGGCCTTCATTTGGGCGGCGTTGAGCAGGTTTTGCATGGTGTCTCCTATTTGATATGGTCGGTGTGGAGTTTGATCTCGAAGGTGGTGCCTTCGCCCACGGTGCTTTCCAGCACGCGGATATGGCCCCGGTGGTATTCCTCGATGATGCGCTTGGCCAGGCTCAAGCCCAGTCCCCAACCGCGTGTTTTCGTGGTTACGCCGGGATCGAAGATCTTTTTCCATTGGGAGTGGGGGATGCCCTTGCCTTCGTCGCGGATATGCACGTAAGCGTATTTATCCTTGGCTGTGGCGGTAACGATGATGTTTCCGCCCTTGCCCGTCATGGCATCCACGCAGTTCTTGATCAGGTTTTCCAGGGTCCATTTGAAGAGTTCGGTATCCAGCAAAACCTGGACGCCCTGGAGTTTGGAGATGAGGAAGATGTCGATGCGCGAGCCCAGATGAGGCAGGCGGTCGCGGAAATACTCCACGGTTTCTGCCAGCACGGCATGGAGTTCCGTAGGGCGCAGCTTGGTTTGGGAGCCCACCTTTCCGAAGCGTGAGGAGATGACCTTCAGTTGGTTCAGGTCGGTGGTCATGTAGTCGATGACCTTGTTCAGGTCGGCGCGGACTTCGCTATCGGGCGGCGATTCGCGCAGCAGGTCGATCCAGCCCATCAGCGAGGTGATGGGGGTGCCGAACTGGTGGGCGGTTTCCTTGGCCAGGCCGATCCACAGGGTGTCCTTTTCGGTGCGGTGGATGAGAAAGAGGCCGTAGGTGCTGAAGGCTATGAGCAGCAAGGCCAGGCCAAGCTCCAGATAGAGCAGGGACCTGATGCGGGACAGCGATTTGGGCGCCGTGAAATAGATGTAGCCCAGCTGCTGGGATTCCCTGCCCAGAGGGACCTCATACATGTCTGCCAGTTCGGACCTTAGTTTGGCTTGTTCCCGGGGCCCGACATCAGGCCAGGTGAGGGATTCGGAGATATCCATGTTGCGCCAGTAAAGGGGGACCTTGGCGCGGTCGGTGACCACCACGGAGTAATCGATGTTCTTGATGAATTCCTGCAGGGAAGTGGGGCGCGCGTAATAGACGTAGCTGGCGACTTCGTCCCCGACCTTGATCTCGCTGCGGTTCATCTGGGGGAGCAGGGATTTCAGGCGCAGTTTGGACGCCGCTGAGAGTTCCGCGTAGCTGCTGTCTGGTGCTACGCCGACCTGGTTCCAGAACTGGGGATCGAGGTTGCTGTCCGTCACGATGATGGGGATGGGGTTTTTGGGCATGAATTCGAAGAGGATGTAGGAGCTGATCGCTTCCTCGTAGTTGATTTGCTGAGCCGATTCAAAGTGCTTGGTGCTGAGTTCGCCCAGCAACTGGGTAAACTTTTCCGCCTGGCGCAGATAGCCATCCGTATAGGCAATGTACTGGGCAAAGATGCGGGGCACGTATTCCTGCTCGCGTTTGGCGTTCTGGATCAGGAACTGGGTGTAGAAGGCAAAGAGGACGAAGATCAGCAAGGATCCGGCGACCAGGTAGATGCGCAGGGATTTGAAGTTATTGGTCTTTTTTCGCGAGATCCCAGACGGCGTCAAGTTCTTCGAGGCTTGCTTCATGGATATCGGCTCCGTTGCGTTGGTAGTGTTCTTCGATGAATTGGAAGCGTTGGCGGAATTTGCGCGTGGTGGCCTTGAGCGCGCCTTCAGCGTCGATGTGGAGTTTGCGGGCGAGGTTGACCAGGGTGAACAGCATGTCGCCCAGTTCTTCGCGGATGAGGGCCGCTTCACCGGTGGCCAGGGCTTCGTTGAACTCGGCTTCTTCTTCGGCGAGTTTGGCCATGATGGGCTCGATATCCGGCCAATCGAAGCCCACCGAAGCGGCTTTTTCCTGGGTGCGCTGGGCATAGATGAGGCCGGGCAAAGCGCGCGGAATGCCTTCCAAAACACTGATCCGGTGGGTCTTTTCCTTCTTCTTCAGGCGTTCCCAGTTCATCTTCACGGCGTCCGCGTCGTTCAGGATCTGGTCGCCAAACACATGGGGATGGCGGCGCACCAGTTTTTCCGAGATCTGGTCCAAAACCGCCGCTATGTTGAATTGCCCTTCCTCTTCGGCGATCCTGGCTTGAAACACCACGTGCAGCAGCAGGTCGCCCAGTTCTTCGCGCAGGGCATCGCTGTCGCTTTCCTCGATGGCTTCCACGGCTTCGTAAAGTTCCTCGATGAAGTTCGGGATCAGGCTTTCCGCTGTCTGCTTCACGTCCCAGGGGCATCCGGAAAGCGGATCACGCAGCTGGGCTATGATCTCCACCAGTCTTTGAAATTCTTTCATGCGTCCACCTCCTGGAG
>CAYSAT010000088.1:0-9264 GCA_964429035.1 uncultured Candidatus Cloacimonadota bacterium
GGAATCAGTTCAGAAAATCGGACTGGGAGATTCCTACTGCATTATTTGGGTTTATTCTACACTTTTACGCCATCATGCCGCAGGTGAATTTGTGGGCACCCACCTGAAAATCCCGGAGGGATGACATTTTAGATAGAAACGTTGGTTCTGGTTGACGGCGTGAGTCCCGGAGGGACGTCATATCAGATACGTATATCATTGTGGTCAATCATTATACGGATTCCTGATATGCCGTCCCTCGGGGACTTTGGAGATATGTTTCGACCGTGCTGTGCTAGCTAAAATGTCGTCCCGATGGGACTTTCTACAGACCGCATAATCACTTTGCACGGCCTCCTTTGCTGTGATGACGAAACAATCCCCCCACTCTAATTGAACATGAGCCTTAAGTTCAATAATTGGAGGATAGATCCGATACCCGCAGACCGCTCCCCTGATCAACACGGGGTCATTGCGCGCTCATTGCGCGCTTTGCCCGTAGTAAGCGCGCAATTACCGCGCAATGATAACGGGAGCCAGACCTCTTACCTGCTACTCCAAAATGCTTAACGCGGCTCACCACTTCTTGAAGATGAAGAACACCGCGGCAACGATCAGAACAAAGCCCACCAGGTAGTTCCAGCGGAACTCCTCCTTCAGGTACAAAACCGAAAACACGCTGAACACTACGAGGGTGATCACTTCCTGGATCGTCTTGAGCTGGTAGGCGCTGAAGCTGCCGAAGCCGATCCGGTTGGCCGGCACCTGGAAGCAGTATTCGAAAAAGGCGATGCCCCAGGAGATGAGGATCACTGTGAGCAGGGGGGAATTCCGGTACTTGAGGTGCCCGTACCAGGCGAAGGTCATGAAAATGTTGGAAATGCTGAGCAGAAGGATGGTTTTCATAGCGGGAGAGCTTCAATCCTGATGGTAATAAGAATGCAGATCCCAGCTGAGCACCTGTTCCAGCCAGATGCCTTCGCGCCAGTCTGAAGCAGGCGGAATGCCTGTTCCGATGGCCCGGCTCATGATCCGCACCGCTGCCTGGATCGCCATTCCAGGCTGGCAGCCATTGACGAGGCCGCCCAAAACCAAGGCGGAGAAACAATCTCCGGCTCCAGGATGCGGTTGGCCGTCGGAAGGGAAGGGAAAGCGGGTGAGCGAGTTTTCCGCCGCGCTGAAATGCAACACTTCCAGCTGCTGCGGATCGCTTCCGGGAACGGAGGTCACGATCACGCGACGCGGACCCAGTTCGCCGATGGCGCGGCACCAATCCAGGATTCTGGCTTCTTCAGCCGGCGACTTGGGATCCGCCCCAGCCAGCAATGCCGCCTCGGTATAGTTCGGCGTCACCACGTCGGCCAGGGCCGCCAAAGAACGCAGGGCGGGAATCATGGCCGGGCCGAAGCATTTGTACAAAGTCCCGTTATCGCCCATCACCGGATCCACCAGCACCAGTGTGCCGGCGCCGCGTAAACGGCGGATCGCCTCCGCCACCAGTTCCGCCTGCCGTTCCGAAGCCAGAAAACCCGTTCCGATGGCGTCGAAACGCAGTTCCAATTCCTGCCAGTGCCGGATCAAGCCTTCCATTTGCGGGCTGAGGTCAGTCCAGCTATAACCGGGAAAATCCGTATTGGCGGAAAGCAGCGCGGTGGGCAGCGCGCAGACCCGGATGCCGAGTTTGTTCAGCAGCGGGATCACGGCCAGCAGCGAAGTGTGGCCAAATCCGGAGAGGTCGTGGACCGCCAGGACCCTGCGCAGTGGCTCAGCCTGCATGCGTTGGTCGGGAAAGGCTCAGCGCTGCGTTCATAGTTTAACTGCTCTTACCCGGTAGAAACGGCGCGGCTGCAAATCCAGGCTGCCCGTGTCCGTGGCGCTGGTAGTGTTCGTGGTGGCCAGCAGCGTCCAGCCAGCCTCATCCGCTTCAGGATCGGGGCTGTAAAGCACCTCGTAGTAATCCGGGATCAAGGGTTCGCCAGCGGTGTCCTGCGTGACGGGGTCCCAACTGAGGAGAACGTCCGGGCCGTTTCTGACGCACTGGATATTCGCTGGAGCCAGGGGCAGAGTCGGCGCCGCGACTGTTATGTAGTCGGTTTTGACCAGCGAATCCGCCAGCGTGCCAAAGGTGAGTTTGTATTTCACCGCGTAAGTTCCGGGCTCAACGTAGGTATGCTGTGGATTGTTGCCGGTGAAATCGTACACGCCGTCGTTCTCGAAATCCCACTGCGCGGCCAGTCCAAGCCCCGTGGCGGAATTCTGGAATTGGACCTGCAGGGGCGCCGTTCCGCTGGTGGGAGTGGCGGTGAAATCCTTGTAGAGATAGTCGAAGGGATATTTCTCGCACTGCAGGACTTCCTTGGAAACCGTGTTTTGCAGCCAGAGAACCAGTTCGCAGTTGTGGGCGTTGTAGTTGGTGTTGAGCGTGAAACTCAAGGGGATGGTGGTCTGTGCGCCGGTGGCCAGGCTGACCGGAGTTCCGCTGGATCCTGGTATCATCAGGCGGTTGGTGTTGTTCACTTCCGTCTGGCTGTACCAGGTGTAGGGAATGCTCGATTCCGTTACGGCGGCGTGCAGCACCACGTTGGTGTTCGTATCGGCTTCCGGTTTGGCGACCACTACAGAGGCAGTGTACTGGTTTCCTGTGGCGGTTCCGCTGGCGCTGATGGTGTAATGCGCCGGGATCGCCAGGCGGGAATTCACTTTGGGCAGGTAGATGGAATACATGGAGGTGCTCGAACTTCCTCCGATCTGCTGGTTCAAGCCGTCGAACCAGGCGGTGGGAGTGCCGGTAAGCCCATAAAATGTGTTGCGGGCCGAGGAATAGATGTTGCCGAAGGGGGCGCTGATGAAGTTCTCGATGATGGCGGCCGGATGTCCGTTCACAAGCAGGTCGTGGGCTCCGCGGGCAGCACCCTGGCAGGGTGAGCAGCCTGTGCTGGCGCCGATTTCCACCAGCACATAGCGGCGTGGAACAGCCGGCAGGCAGATTGCCGCCAGCAACATGATAAGAATCGGCATGAATTGCTTTGTTTCCATCGGTACTCCTGTGTGCGCGTATCTTAAAGAATTGATTGCGATATTCGCTCACCCGGTCCAAACTGTCAAGAAAATAGTTGCCCGGATGGTGAAGCATCGGTAGCCTGGTTCGTGCCAGAATGCCCGGAGGGGACTTTCTGCTTGACAACAGACCGCCCTTTGCCACCAATGGACGAAAGACGATTATGTGGAGAAAGACGTGAAAAAGTTCAAATCACTGGCAGCCGCCCTATTCTTCGTAATGCCGCTGGCTCTTGGCGCTTGGGCCAACTACGGCACGGTGTCCACTCCCAACTTTGAAGTGTATTACCGCAGGGGCTGGGAAACCGAAGCCCGCAACGTGCTTCAGGCCCTGGAATACAGCCGCCCCTATGTGGAAAAACTCACCGGCAATTCGCCCGGAAAAGTGAAAGTGGTGCTTTCGGACATGGGCAACACGGTCAACGGCTATGCCAGCCCAGTGGGCGCAAAAATGGGGCTTTACGCCTATCCGCCTTCCAGCGACGAACTAGGCCTGGGCGAAGATTGGTGGCAACTGGTGGGGGTGCACGAGTTCATCCACATGGCACAGATGACCCGCACTTCCGGAGAGCCGGCCTTGTTGCGCGCGCTCTTTGGCAACATCCTCTACCCCAACCTCTATCAACCGATGTGGATGACGGAGGGGATCACGGTGTATGGGGAATCGCAACTTTCCGAGCAAACCGGCAGGTTGAACGCCGGCACCTATCCCGCCATAATTGGAGCCCTGGCGCGGGAAGGCAGGCTGCCTAACCCCGGCAAGGCCTGCTACTACAGCTACAGCAACCCCCTGGGCAACTACTACGTCTACGGCTCCAGTTTCCACCAATATCTGGCGGACAAATACGGCGAAAACAAGTTCTCGGTCCTCTACGGAGAAACCTCGTCCTCCCTGGCCGCCTACCTGAACCCCATCTCGTCCTCCCTGTCCCTGGACCAGGCCTATCGAACCGCCTATGGCAACGACGTGGCAACCCTGTGGTCGGAATGGCAGGCTGACGCCGCCAGCAAATCCGCGCCCCTGCCCAAACAGCGCCTCACGAATGACGGCTGGAACAAGGAAAACCTCAAGTACCACGCCGGCGCACTCTATTTCACGCAACGGAAAACCAGCAAGACCGGGCCCTCCAGCACCTTCTCCAGTTACAAACTGATGCGCTTGGACCAATTGGACGGCAAGCCGCAAGACCAGGTCCTGATCGAGCAAAACTCGGATTTCGCCGCCGGGTACCAACTTACCAAGGACCGCATCTATTTCACCAAGGCGGAATACGAGCCCGGCTATGCCAACAACGATGCCGACGGCCTGGGCGTTGTCACCGAGGTCTGGTCAGCGAATCTGGAAGGCGGCGACAGGCGCAAACTCTTTTCCGGTCCGATCCGCGCCTTTTGCCATCTGGACGGCAACCGTTTCCTGGTGGCGGAAGACAACGAAACCCATCAGGGCACGAAACTCTTTGAGATCAGCCTGGATTCCGGCCAGAAGAAGCAGCTCGGCAGCCTGAACCACTTGATCGGCAGCATCGACCAGAGCGGCGGCAAGATCTACGTAACCGCCCGCAAGTTCTGGCAAAACAACAGCATCTACCTGCTCAACACCGGCAACCTGCAACTCACGCCTCTGATCGACACTCCCAACCTGGAATCGGTGGCCTACATCGAGGGCAACACCCTGGTCTTCAACGCCACCTACGGGGGCCAGAACGGCTGCTACACCTACGATCTGCAAAACCGCTCGGTCACCCGATTCACCGGTTTTTCCGAGGTCAAAAACGCCATCCGCACTTCCCGCGGCAAAACCTATTTCCTCTCCATCAACGGCGACGGCTACGACGTTTACCAGGACCAACTGGGCTCCAGCGGTTTTTCCCTGCCTTCCGCACTGGCCGCCAAACCGCCCTACGAAAGGCTGAGCGGCTCGAAAAACACCAAGATCCTGAACAAATACACCGTCACCCATGGCACCTATGCCAACAACGTCCTGCACGCGCTCTGGCCCAGGCTCTACCGCATGCCCTACATCGCCAGTTCCACCGCCACCACAGCCACCGATGTGGCGGATACCCTGCTCACCCTGGACGAACTAATCGTGGGAGCCCAAGTGGCAGGAGCGGACGTAGTGGGCGACTTCCCCATCTGGAACGCCACCATGCTCTACGACATCGGCAAGAAGCACTGGGGCTGGCAGTTCGGAATAGAGAACAACTTCTTCAGCCCCGTCAAGCAAACCATCCAGTACACCAATCTGGACGAGAAATCCTTCCAGGTGGAGCAATACGTCCCCTTCCTGCAAAAGCTGAACTACGGCCTCACTTCCGCCCAGGCAGGTTTTGGTTTTTCCGCCACCCGCAATTACCGCTACAAACTCTGGTATCCCTTCCTGGGCCTCAATTTCGCGGCGCGCGGAATGCGCCTTGCCACCAGCAATGTGCTGCTGTACGAGACCAGGAAGTTCCTGCCTTCGGAGCGCGAACGCCTGGGTTGGCAGGGCAGCGCCAATCTGCGCCTGAAAGCCCCGCTCTCCACCGAACTCCGCAGCAACGTGTTCGCGGCCTGGGATCCAGACATCGACACCGAAGCGGAGCCCGTGTTCCCCACACTACGCGGCTACACCAAAGACTGGGAGCAGAAAAGCGGCGTGATGATCAGCAACAGCTGGTACGCGCCCATCCTGAAGATCCGCAACGGGCTCTGGAACCCCAACATCTACCTCGAGGACGTGAACCTCGGCCTCTTCTACGATTATGCCCTGCCTGGAGACGGCAAGTCCGCCAACACGCTTTCAGCCTACGGAGTGGAACTCATCGCCGAGCTCTTCGCCGGTTACAGCTTCGCCCTCAACCTTGGCGTCCGTTTCAGTTGGGACCGCGACGGCAATCCCCTCACATCCCTTATCCTTGGCATGTAAAGGGTTTACGGGCCGCGTCCAGAACTTATCCTTGACACAAAACCGCCCTGCCAAGACTTGGCCCAAATATCAATATACCTTGTATCAAGGAGGATTACATGCTGGTACCCGACAACCTGCTATACACCGAAAGCCACGAATGGGTGCGCGTTGTGGATGACCTCGCCACCATCGGCATCACCGACTTTGCCCAACACGAACTGGGCGAGATCGTCTATCTGGAATTGCCCGACGAAGGCGGAAAAGTCTCCGCCAGCGAGCCTTGCGGCACCATCGAAGCGGTGAAATCCGCGGAAGACCTGATCAGTCCGGTCAGCGGCAAAGTGGAAGAAAAGAACGCCGAAGTGGAGGAATCTCCCGACCTGATCAACCGGTCGCCCTATGAGGACGGCTGGCTTTACCGGGTGCGCCTTAGCGTGGCCGACGAACTGGAAAACCTGCTCACGCCTCAGGAATACGCCAAACTTATCGAAGCCTGATCTCTAATCCGTGATAGCCAAAAACCCCAATTTCCTCATCATCCTTTCGGCACCTTCCGGAGGGGGAAAAAGCACCATCCTGCAGGAAGTGCTGCGCGTGAGGGACAACATCGACTACTCCGTCTCATACACCACGCGCAAACCCCGCGGTGCAGAGGAAAACGGGACCCACTACCACTTCGTGGACGAGCCGGAGTTCCTTAGCCGGCGCCAGTCCGGCGATTTTCTGGAAACCGCCCAGGTCTTCGGACGCTGGTACGGGACCTCCATCAGCTACATCCAAAGCCGTCTGCAGGCCGGCCGCCACGTGATCATGGACATCGATGTCCAGGGCGCAGCGCAGATCGGCGCCACCGCCATTCCTTACGTCAAGATCTTCATCATTCCGCCCTCCATGGATGTTTTGCGCGACCGCCTGGTCAAGCGCGCCACCGATTCCCCGGAGGAAATCCACAAGCGGCTGGACATCGCCCGCGACGAATTGCAGTACATCCCCGCCTACGATTACCTGGTGGTCAACGACCGCCTGGACGTCGCCGTGCAGGATGTCCTGGCCATCATCCGCGCCGAAGAAAACCGCGTCAGCCGTTATTGGGAGCCCATTGCCGGCTTCCTGAACCAGGAGCGAAACAATGATCAATAAGAAAATCGAATCTTTCCTCGAAAAGACCGACATGAACTACCTCTTCTGCCTGCTCTCCAAGCTCGAATCGCAGCGGATCAGCCAGCTGCCGGCCTATGTCCGCCAGCGCTTTCCGGAAAAGATCGCCATTATCTCCATGAACCACGTGGCGGACAACGAAGTGCCGGATTATTTCGCCGAGATCGAGGAAGCGAACCTCGCCATGGCCCAGATGAACACGCCCTTCCCGGATGACGAGATCGACGGTGAGACGGGCGAAGAGACCTTTGACGACACCAAGGAACACATCGAGGAACTGGTTCACGACGACCTGGAACGCTACGACGACGAAGAAGACGAGGATGAGGATTTCGACCTGGGCGACGCCGAGATCGAAGAAGACGAGGAATAAGCTCCCCCAATGAATCTCAGTTCCTTGCGGCAACAGCTGGAACTGCTGCAAAACCTGGGCATCCGGGAACTCTATAAACCCACCGATCCGCGGGCCGAACTGCTGGCCGCGCTTCAGACTACCTACTCCACCTGCACCAAGTGCCAGCTGCATTCCGGGCGCATTAAATTCGTCTATGGCGAAGGCGCTCCCAACGCCACCGCGATGCTCATCGGCGAGGGACCCGGCGAGCAGGAAAACCTCAGCGGAAGGCCCTTTGTGGGGCGCGCCGGCGAACTCTTGGAAAACATGCTCAAGGCGATCAACCTCGCCCGCTCGGAAGTCTATATCTGCAACATCGTCAAATGCCGCCCGCCCGGAAACCGTGATCCCGAGCCCGCCGAGCGCGCAGCCTGCCTGCCCTATCTGCTGGAACAGATCGGCATCATCCAGCCCCGGCTGATCCTCTTGTTGGGACGCGTGGCGGCGCAAACCCTGCTGGAAACCACGCTGTCCCTGGAAAAACTGCGCGGCTCCACCCACGAGTTTCAGGGCATCAAAACCTACGTTTCCTACCATCCCGCCGCGCTTTTGCGCAATCCCAACTGGAAGCGGCCCGCTTGGGAAGACCTGCAGAAATTCCGCGACGACCACCTGCTCCTGCGTAAATGATCCCTTCCCGCTCCGTCCGAAAACGTTTCCTGGCCTGCGCCTTCCTGCTGGCAGGATTGTGGCTGGCGCTGGGAGCCCGGATCGCCATGCTGGGCGATACCCAGGGCAACGCTTCCGTGCACGCGGAAGTCGCCGCGCTCATTGCCGCGCAAAACCCCCAAATCGCTTTCCATCTGGGCGACCTCACCAGCAAGGGCAGCAAGCAAAGCCACTACGACGCTTTTTTCCAGACGGCCGCCCCGTTGACCGCTGTCTGCCCGTTGTATCCAGCCCGCGGCAATCACGACCGCTCGCTTGAACTCTGGCTGGCCAATTTTCCTTCTGTGGGAGGCAGCAGTTACTACGCGGTGGAGCACGACAGCCTCTTGTTCCTGGTGCTGGATTCCAATCTGGACCTGACACCCGGTTCTGAACAGGACGCCTGGCTGCGCCAACAACTTGACTCGGGACCGAGCCTGCCCCGGCTGGTCATCCTGCACCGCCCGATCTTCAGCGGAGGCTATCATGGCGGGGACGAAGACCTGCAACTGCTGCTGCCCGCGCTCTTTGCCGATTCAGGCGTCGTGGCGGTTTTTTCCGGGCACGACCATAATTACGAACGCTCGGAATACCGCGGCGTGTCCTATTTCGTCAGCGGGGGAGCCGGAGGCTTGATCCGGCCTGGATTTTCCTGCAATCCTTACAGCAAGGTGTTCGCCAACACCCGCAATTACCTCATCCTGGACCGCCAGGGCCGTTCGCTAAACTGCACCGCCTACGATCTGGACGGCCAGGTTCTGGATTCGGTCCTGCTCACCCTGCCCTGAGTTCCGCTCCCGCTGGATTGGCTACAGCAAGGGGTTTCCCACTCAAGCGTAACGCCGGTTTCAACCGGTCGGACCAACGGATTCATCCGGCTTTCGAGCGCTCCAATACGTGTTTGGTTGCTGCTCGTTTCCTGGCCTGGTTTCTCCCAAAACCAGATAAATCTGGTGGACCGACCGGTTGAAACCGGTGTTCCGGATTCTCCATGATCCCTGCTATTGATTGCGCTATATGCAATTAAACCTATTGATTGCCCTCCTGCCCAGATGTTGCCGCCTGGCCTGGCCCCCGCCTCTAGCAGTCAATCACTTGTCTATCACTAGTCAATCAAGCGTTAATAATTGAGAAGTGA
>CAYSAT010000089.1:0-8984 GCA_964429035.1 uncultured Candidatus Cloacimonadota bacterium
TCCCGGATATCGACCTGCAGTATGGAACCACCGGCCAGCCCGGCGCCAGTTTCAACCCGCTGGTCAATAACTTCCAGGGCTTGGCGACGATCACCTATTTCCCCACCTACTCCGTTCAAGCCTCCGCGATCTACAGCATGGGGATCAAACCGGTGGGCTTTGTCCCAGGCGGACCCACGCAAGCGCAATACGACCTCTACAACGGAAAAGCGATCGGTCTGCGCCATGTTATCAATAACTCTAGCAGGAGCTACCTGTTCGGTTTCCCGCTCTCCTACATGCAGGCCGATGACGCCAAAAGCATGATCAACCAGGTCCTGAGCGAATTGGGAATGATGTAAAGATCTCAATCAAATCTGACTGATATGAACCGGCTGTCGCGAGGCGGCCGGTTTTTTCTTCAATCTGTGAATTGAGAGTTGAGCATCGGGGGGCGAGTTACAGATATCCTTCCAGCCTCGAGTCTGAGCCTCATCCCGTTTAGCAATTCGCCCAATGCATCCCGAAGATTATTGGGAGTGTATTGGGCGAGTGTAAAGCGGATTTCGCCGGCTGGCCTGAGGGCGGGGTGTCCTGTATGCTTTGAATCTACGCTGGTTTGCGGGCTACGATGATGATGCCCGTGCCGGTGCTGTTTTCGCTGCGCAGATCCAGCCACATCAGGACCTGGGCGAGGGGCAGGGCGAGCAGATAATACAGCGGTAACAAGAGGACCGCCAGTTTGCTCTTTTCGATGAGGGCCATGGGGTGCTTGAGCAGCAAGCGCCAGGCCAGGCTGCCCGCCTTTCCGTAGCTGTATTTGCTCTCTTGAATCTCGAAGCCGTGGACCCGCAGTTTGCTTTCCAGCGCTGCTTTGTCGTATCCGGGGCGGACGTGCTCGGAGGTGAATCTGGCCGCTTCATCGCTATCGGAAGGAGTGGATATGACCACTACCCCTCCGGGTTCCAGGCAGGCGTGGAAATTTGCCATAACGGCGTCGTCATCCGGAATGTGCTCCAGTATGTCTATCGCGGAGATCAGATGGTATGTGCCAGGCGGCGTGTAGAGCTGCAGATCGGCTGCCTGCCAGGTGAAGCGGCCGGGAAACCTGGTGCGGGAACAGGCGTTAAAGTCGTCCAGATAGCCGCCTTTGAGGTCGGATGCCAGAACGGTGGAGGCTGGAAACTTGCGCAGAACGAACCAGGAATACTGGCAGAATCCCGCTCCGGCGTCATAATAGCGCAAGTTTGGAAAATCCTTTCCATAACGGAGCAGGCAGCGTTTCACGTAGCGCTGGCGCAGCAACAGCAGGTCCAGCATCCCGTAGAATGCGGCCCTGGCAGCGGGATAACTCTTGATCAGGGCGGCGATCCGGTCTTTGAGCGGTTCATAATACATCTGAGATTTCCTGGGTAATTATTCGCGCGCTATCTGGAATCCAGCGGCGGCAAGGTTTAAAAAAATCATTGACGATTTTGCAGCAGCCAGATTTGCGTCAAGTGAATTAAATTATGATAGTAAAAGATATATCCCGAATCAAGCGCATAAATCTCCATCTGCATACCAACGTGTCAGATGGGGGTATCAGTCCTGCGCAACTGGTGCAGCGTGCCCGGCAAATTGGACTGGATTTGATTTCCATCACCGATCACGATACCAGCGACGCCTATCGCCAGTTACCGGCAAATATCTCCCCGCTGCGGATCATCACAGGTTTGGAGATCAGCTCGCAACACGAAGGAAACGACGTGCACATCCTGGCGCTGGGCTGCGAACTGGACGCGCCGGCTTTGGTGGAAATGACGGAAATGTACCTGATCGGACGGCGGGAACGGGCCATCAAGATGATCGGCCTGTTGCACGACCTGGGGATGGAGATCACCCTGGACGAAGTGGTAAGCGTGGCGGGCAGCCGGGAACTGATCGTGCGTCCGCACATCGCGCAGATCCTGGTCAAACGCGGCTACTGCTATTCCAAGAACGAGGCTTTCGAAAAGTATATCGGCAATTTCAAGCCTGCCTACGTCCCCAAGCCCGAAGTATCCGTGCCCGACGCCCTTAAGGTCATCCACTCCGCGGGCGGCAAAGCGTTCATCGCCCACCCCGGCAAACTGGAAAAGGAATCCTATCTGGAAGAGTTCATCGGCATGGGCATCGACGGCCTGGAAGTCTGGCATCCCGATCACACCCAGCAGGAAATCCAGAACTACACAAACCTCTGCCTCAAAAACGGCCTGTACATGACCGCGGGCAGCGACTTCCACGGAGAACAGGACCACCACAACATGTTCGACGCGGTGCCTGCCGGGGAGATCGTTTTGGATAGCGTAAACCGCCTGTGGAAGGAATATAAGTGCAGCGTCAGCTGAACATCCGATCGGTGCGGGGCCGGATGCCCGCGCGCTATTCGGTCAAACCGCTTCCGCGCGTCCTGGCCATCCTCGCCCACGCGCTGATATCGGGCTGGTGCCTGTATTTCCTGTTTACCGGAGTGAGCCAGAATTCGCCCTGGTGGGTGAAGTTCCTGCCTCTGGTGGTGCTGTTCGTCTCGCTGGATACCCTGTTCCGGCATCTGAGCTCGCTCAACTCCGTTACCTTCACCGGGCAGAGCCTGGAATTGCGCTATCCCTTGCGTCCGGCTTTGCATATCGATTACGCCCGGATCTCCAGCCTGGAACTGCGCAAGATCGTCACCTATTACGTGTTTCTGGGCTACAATGACGCCTCTGGCAAAGCGCGGATCCTGAAAACCGCCGCCTCCTTTCCCCGCATGCTGGAAATCATGTACAACATCGCCGATCTGGCGCCGCAATGCGCGCTGAACGAGCATCTGGCCAAGATGGTGAAAGTGATGCGCGACCTCAACGCCCGCTTGGAACAGCCCTCGGATGAAGTTTGATTTTGACCGGGTGATCGACCGCCGGGGCAGCGGCTGCTTCAAATACGACGCCCTGACCATGCTCTACGGGCGCGACGACCTGCTCTCGCTGTGGGTGGCGGACATGGATTTCGCCATCGCTCCGGCGATCAGGGAGGCCCTGCAAAAACGCCTCGACCACGGAGTTTTCGGCTACAACCTGCGCCTGCCGGTCTTCTACGAGGTGGTGGGCAATTGGGTGGAGCGGCGCTACGGGCTCAAGATCGAAGCGGATTGGATCGTGCACAGCCCGGGGATCATGCCGGCGGTGAATCTGGCGGTCATGCAATTCACCCAGCCTGGCGATGGCGTGGTGATCCAGACTCCCGTTTACCGGCCCTTCCATGACGCCGTGAAGGCGCACGGACGCGTGTTGCTCACCAATCCCCTGCTCTGCCGGAACGGTTGCTACAGCATCGATTTTGACGATCTGGAGAGGAAACTGCGGCTGGCCAAACTCTTCATCTTGTGCAATCCCCATAATCCGGTGGGACGCCTCTGGAGCAAGGAAGACCAGCTGCGCCTGGGTTCGCTGTGCCGGAAACACAAGGTGCCGATCGTCAGCGACGAGATCCACGCGGACATCGTTTACGACGGGCTCAAGGCGACGTCCATCGCCGCTTTGGAGGACTTTGCCGACAACTCCATCGTGTGCGTTTCGCCGGCCAAATCCTTCAACCTGGCGGGCCTTTCCAGCGCCGTGATCATCGTGAAGAACCCCGCCTTGCGCCAGCCTTTGGCCAAACTGATCGAGAATTTGCACCTCTACATCGGAAACAGTTTCGGGATCGAGGCGGTCATCGCGGCGTACCGCGACGCGGACGATTGGCTGGCGGAACTGCTGGCCTATCTTCAGAACAACCGGGATTATCTGGCGGAGTATCTGAGCCGCGAACTGCCGCTGCTCAAACTGGCCACGCCCGAGAGCACTTATCTGGCCTGGATCGATTTCCGCGCTCTGGGCATGGAGGACGACGCGCTGATGGGCTGGCTGGTCGAAAAAGCCCGTCTGGCGCTGGATCCGGGCACCAAATTCGGAGCGGAGGGTTCCGGCTACATGCGTCTGAACTTCGGCTGTCCCCGGCCGCTCTTGACAGCGGCCTTGGAAAGCCTCACCGAAGCGGTCCGCAAGGAGTTTTAATGGAACAAGCCATCACTGCCCTCTATCAAGCCAAACCCGACCAATACAGCCCGGCGGACAGGCAACTTTTCGCCGGTTTCATCCAGGCTCTGGAGGCCGGCCGGATTCGCGCTTGCGAACCCATGGAAACCGGCTGGAAGGTGAACCAATGGATCAAGATGGGCATCCTCATCGGCTTCCGGATGGGCGTGGTCGTCGATTTGCCCTGGAGCGGGCAGAAACACTTTTTTGACAAGGATACACTTCCCGAGCGGGTTTTCAGGCTGGAAGAGGGGCTGCGCATCGTGCCCGGAGGAACTTCCGCCCGCGTCGGCTGCCACATCGCTCCCGGAGTGGCCATCATGCCGCCCTCGTTCATCAATGTGGGCGCTTGGGTGGATAGCGGCTCGCTGGTCGATTCCCACGCCTTGGTGGGCTCTTGCGCGCAGATCGGAAAGAACGTACATCTCTCCGCGGGAGCGATGATCGGCGGCGTTCTGGAGCCCATCGGCTCGCGCCCCGTGGTCATCGAGGACGACGTTTTCGTGGGCGGAAACACGGGAATCTATGAAGGAATCCTGGTCCAGGCCGGCGCCGTGATCGCCTCTGGAACCATCATCACGGCTTCCACGCCCATCTTCGATTCCGTGCACGGCGAATTCCTCCAGCGCGACCCAGGCGGCTCCTTCACCATTCCGCCTCGCGCCGTGGTGGTGCCGGGCAGCCGGGAAATGTCCAAACACAGAGGGTTTCAGGTCTATTGTCCGATCATAATCAAGTACCGGGACGCCAAAACCGACAGCTCGGTGCAGTTGGAGCAGGACCTGCGTGCCGTCATTGACTGAGTCCCGGCGGCTGCGGGGGATCGAACTTTCCCTGATCCGCCAGGTCGTCCAGGCCGCTCCGCCAGACGCGCTCAACCTCGCTTTGGGCGAACTGGGCTTCCCGCTGCCGGAAATCCTGCGCCAACACGCGCTGGAACTTCTCCAGGCCGCCACTCCAATCTATACGCCCAACGCCGGGATTCCCGAACTGCGCGAGGCCATTGCCAGTATGTATCCGGGCGCCAATCCTGAGCAGGTTTGCGTGACCAATGGGGCAGAGGAGGCGGTGTTTCTAAGCCTGCTGGCGCTGCTCGATCCGGGTGACACGCTGGCGGTTCCCGATCCGGATTATTCCGCCTATCCCGCTATCTGTAAGATGCTGGAAGGCAATCTTATCCGCTTGCCTTTTGAAAGTAATTTATCAAGTGTGGATTGGGAGCTCTGGGAGCAGTTACTGGCCACTAAGGTCAAGGCGCTCGTCTTCAGCCATCCCAGCAATCCCGCGGGACACGTCTTTTCCGAGTCTGAAATCACGCGTCTGGCCTCGCTGTGCGAACGTTACGGGGTGGCGCTGGTGGTGGACGAGATCTACCGCGACTTGTATTTTTCCGCGCGTCCCGCTTCGCTGTATGGAGCGATGGAGAATCTTGTGGTGGTAAGCGGACTCTCCAAATCCCATTGCATGAGCGGCTGGCGGCTCGGGTGGGCGCTGGCTCCGGCGGAATTGACGCCCGCTCTCACCAAGGCCCGCCAATATGTTTCCACCTGCAGCCATTGGCTTTCGCAACACCTGGCGGCCTTCGCCCTGTCGCCTGAAGGGATGACGGCGGTGGACGGGGTCAGGGCTCAACTAAGCGCTTGCCGGGAATTGGCTCTGAGCGCTTTGGAACCCCATCGGGCCAGGGTTCTGGCGCCTGACGCCTCGCCCTATCTGATGCTCCGCGTGGAGGGCGGCGATTTGGAGTTCTGCTCCCGCCTTGCTTCGAAGGGAGTGGTCTGCGTGCCGGGCTCCGCTTTTGGCGAAATCTCGAAAGGCTGGCTGCGCCTGAATTACGCCGTTCCGCTTGCGCAGTTATCCCCGGCTATGGACATCGTGTGCCATGAACTATCTCTTCACTAACGCGAAGATCTATCCCCAAAACCCACCTGGGAAGAGCGTTTCCGACTCTCTGCTGGTAGCCGGGGATAGGATCGCCTGCCTGGGGTCCCGGGCGGAATGCCGCGCTGTGGCCGGCGCGGACTGCGAAGTCATTGATCTGGGCGGAAGTGCGCTGCTGCCTGCGTTCACGGATACCCACACCCATTTCACCGAATACGCCAAACAGAGTTTCCAACTCGATTTGAACGGCTGCCGGACCCTGGCGGAAATAGCACAGAGGATCGAGCGCTTCATCGCCCGCCAGGCCGTGCTTCCAGACTGGATTCTGGGCGGCGGCTGGGATAAAAACAGCCTCGACGAACCCGGGAAGATCACATCGGACTTCCTGGACAGATATTTCCCCCACACGCCCGTGGCCCTCTTCAGTAAAGACTATCACAGCCGCTGGTGCAACAGCCTGGCGCTGGACCAAGCCGGTTTCACAGCCTCCACCCCAGACCCCGCCGGCGGAAAGATCTTGCGCGGCCCGGACGGCGTTCCCACCGGAATCGTCACCGAAACGGCCTCCGAACTGCTGGAGAAATACATCACCCAGCCCTCGCCAGAGAGGCTCCAAGCGGCTTTGCGGTCGACCCTGCCCACCCTCTACAACTACGGCCTCACCACCCTCCACAGCATGGAATCGGAGTTGGGAGCCGGGCTCTTGCGGTCTTGGATCCAGGAGGAACACGCCCTGCGGATCTGCCGCCATTTCCCGCTGGAGGAATTGGACCGCCACATAGAACAGGGAAGCGTTTCCTACGCGGGGAATGAGTGGTTCCAGACGGGCGGAGTGAAGATCTTCGCCGATGGCTCCCTGGGTTCCCAAACCGCCGCCATCGATGCCCCCTATCCAGGCTCTGCCAACAACACAGGCATTCTGCGCCATTCCGCGGAAGAACTGCTCGAGATCGCCGAAAAAGCCCACCAACACGGGATCGGCTGCGTGATCCACGCCATTGGAAACCTCGCCGTGGGCGCCGTGATCGAAGCCTTCCACACCCTCCGCCAGCGCCATCCGGAATCCGCCGTCCTCCAAAGGATCGAGCATCTCCAATCGATCCGCCCCCAAGACTTGCCCAAACTCCTGGCCAGCCGCGCCTATTGCTCGCTCCAGCCGGTGCATCTGGCCAACGACATCCCCATGATCGAATCTCTGTGGCCCTCTTTGCGCGGCCAGGCCTACAACTTTGGCACTCTCAACAAAATGAACATCCCGTTCGGATTTGGTTCCGACGCCCCCATCGAAACGCTCAACCCTTTCCACGGAATCTACACTGCCGTTACACGCCGGCAAGGCCTGGATCCATCCCATCCCGCCTGGCGTCCGGAAGAGCGGCTGAGCGCGCTGGAAGCCCTTCACGCCTACACTCTGGGAGCGGCGGGAGCCTCCCGGGCTCAAACCTGCACCGGATCGCTCACGCCGGGAAAACTTGCCGACCTCATCGTTCTGGAAGATTTCGAGTGCCTGCCGGACACCTACTGGCTGGAAGCCCGCTCCCTGCTGACGCTGTTGGCCGGCGACATCGTGCATAATCTGCTTTGATCAAAAATAAACATCCAAGGAGCCATCATGACTAAACTAGGTTTCGATTTCCCCGCCAACCCGCGCCGGACCTTCCTCTACGACCTCGAGGAAAACTGGTATCTGCCCCTGTTGGCCAAGCACAAGGGCCTGCCCCTGCAAGCCATCAAACGCAGCAATTTCGGCGAATACGACATGGCCGTGAACTACCTCACATCCGTTCTGGATGAGGCCGCGGCGGTGAACACCCTCGCCATCTACAACATCGACCACATGGCCCAAATCCGCTTTTGGGGCAAAGACGCTGCTGCTCTGCTCGACCGCGCCCTGGCCGGCAGAATGAGCGAAATGAAGGTCGGTTCCTGCAAATACACCCTTCTGCTCAACGACCGCGGCGGCGTCCAGGACGACATGATCCTGATGCGCCTCGCCGATGAGGAATTCATCGCCGTGATCAACGCCGGGCACGATATCACCGCCAGCCTGGAAGGCAACGAACTCATCGCCGACATCGACCGCATCATGAGCCAGGCCCTGCCCGGGGAAGACGTCTCCGCGCTGGATATCTCCGATACCCTGGTCAAGGTGGACATCCAGGGTCCGCTTTCCTACAAACTCATCAAGTCCATCTTCGGCGAGGCCGTCCTGAAAAACCGCTTCCAGCCTGAAAAGAACATGAATTACTTCAGTTTCAACGAATTTGACCGCGACGGCGGACACTACCTCATCAGCCGGACCGGCTACACCAACCGCTGGGGCTGGGAACTCTACCTGCCCGTCGCCAACGCCGCGGAGGACTTCCAGCGGATCGTGGGCCTGGCCTTGGAACTGGGCGGAATGTTGGTCGGATTGGGCGGACGCGACGAAAACCGGATCTCCGCCGGACCTTTCGGGCTTCCCCTGATGGGCAGCGAATACGATCCGCGCCACACGCCCATCAACGCCCCGCTCTTCGACGCCGCCGTGGATATGGCGAAGCCGGATTTCCTGGGCAAAGCGGCGCTCGAGACCGTGTTTTCCGTCCATCCGCAGAAAGCGCTGATCATGTTCATCGCGGAAGGGATCGCCTCCCACCGCGGTGTTTACAAAGACGGACAGCGCCTGGGCAGCGTCACTTCCAGCATCAACTCGCCGAACCTGGACCTGGAAAAACGCCTCGCCATCGGCTCCACGCGCAAGAATGTGACCGCCCCGGAAGGCAACGCCGCCATCGGCCTGGCCTGGCTCTACAAACATCCTTTTAAGCGCGACGCCGAGGGGAAACCAGTTTCCGAACAGGATGGAGTCCCCATCCGGATCCCCGTCCAGTTCTATCGCGAGGATGAAGCGCACCAGCCCACCGGTACGCCCCTGAACGGATATCTGACCATGGAAGGGATCACGCCCGCCACGGCCGGCAAACCGCTGAAGAACATCGAAAACCTCTGACGTAGTGTAGCATTCCGATGCTACAACAAGCACGTAGTGTAGCATTCCGATGC
>CAYSAT010000090.1:0-8528 GCA_964429035.1 uncultured Candidatus Cloacimonadota bacterium
GTGTAGCATTCCGATGCTACATCAAGCACGTAGTGTAGCATTCCGATGCTACATCTGTCCCGTAGTGCACCCTTCCCATGCTACATCAACGTAGGATCGGAATCCTACGCTACGGGGGCCGCTTGCTGCTTTAACCCCGCTGACCCCATCCTGATCCCCAGCGGCGGCACAGCAGAGGCAGAGCGGAGAAAGAGGGGAGAGCAAAGAGCAGAGATGGGATGGTCCACGAATTACACGAATTACACGAATGAAGGGCAAGAGGGTTGTGATCCCGGGCTTGACCCGGGATCCAGTCTTTTATCACCTACATTGTCTATGATCGCAGATTGGGTCTTGCTCGACATCCTAAAGACTGGATCCCGGCTCGCCATCCCACTCCGTGGGACCCTGGCGTCCGGGATGACAGCGCCACGACTGGCGGGTGTAGCCGCAGGTAACCAATATCCGTTATGTACCGGCGCTCGCCGAAGCGCCGTGTTTGTAGGCGGTTCGGCGACCGCCTGTACCGGGGTTGCACAGCCTGCTCCGCAGTCTAGCCGAATTGGAATTCGGCTTCCCAATGACCCCGGCTTCCCAATGAATCAGGCTTCCCAATGAATCAGGCTTCCCAATAAATCAGGCTTCCCAATGAATCAGGCTTCCCAATGGCGGCGGTTCGGCGACCGCCGGTACGGGTTGTCGCTTTGGCAAGCGACACTACCTGCCTCGGTGTTCCACCCTTCCACCCTTCCACCCTTTCACGTCTAACGTCTAACATCTCACGCATAACCCACCCATCCACCCCGCTTATTTAATTTGCAGGATTCCCCGGCAACGTGGTATTGATTGTAGAATCATTCATTCAACAAGGAGGATGACATGAAACTGAAAGCGATAGCCCTGTTAAGCATGACCCTGATGGTCGGCTTGCTCAGCGCGCAGTACATGTTCGGCGCGTTCAAGATAGTCACTCAGCCCAGTGGCGCCGTCATTACCCTTACCGGCTCAAACCAAAACTTAGGCACCACGCCCAGCCAGGTCTTTCCAATTTTCCAGGACGAATACATGGAATACAGCAATGGCATTCCCGGCCGGGTCTTTTCGCTCACCATTTCCAAAAAAGGCTATCTCCCCTTCTACCAGGAGATCTTTGTACCCTACAACGCCTACAGCCAACACAGCGCTTTGAACAATCCCACGGTCTTCCATTTCGCTTTGCAAAAGCGCTACAAATCGTCTTCGAACTACTATTACCCGCCTAATCCCAGGCCGCGCCACAGGAACTACTGGTTCAACTTCTACTCCCCTCCGCCACGGCCCTGGCACGGCAACAACGGACCCGACCATCACCATCCGCCTTACAATCCTCCCAGCGGAAATCATGGCGGGCAGGGCGGAAACAGCGGCAGCCACGGCGGAAGCGGCAGCCACGGCGGGAACGGAGGCCACGGCGGAAACAATCCCCTGCCGCCTCCAGATGGCGGACACGGCGGCCATCCGCGCCCCTAAGATCTGAGAATTTTACCCTCGGATAGCACATGGGCAGTCATCTCGCGGAAGCGATTTGGCTGCCCTTTTTCATTATCTGAGGGGGGGGGCTGGCTAGGTCTTGCTTGCCCGCAGAGCGGCAGCGGCTTCTTCCAGGACGGAGCTCTGCCTGTCCAGCGCCGCGGCCAGTTCTTCCAGCCTGAGAGCGTAGATGGACTCGATCTTCTTGGACATCAGCGTGAATTGTGCGTTGATCATTTCGGCCAGTTCCTGCTTCCTCTTTCTGGGCAGATACACCCCGAAAAACCAGATCGCGGCGATCAGCAACAGCAGCGAAAGCCCCGCAGAAATATAGAGGTAAGTGGTCAATTGCCTGATCAGCGGCTGGATCATCCCATCGGATAGCAGTGAAGACAGTTCCCCGTCCAGGGCACCCAATTCAAACATCATCGCTCCTTGTTCATCTCATTCGGGATTCCCACCCCCGGCAGGCCTTGCTCCAGGGTGGAAAACGCGGATCTGAGCCGCTCTTCGGCGCTGGCAAAATCATCCTTGTCCCGCACCCAGAGCGGCGGACCGTATAGCACTTTGATACGGGAAAAGGGTTTGGGCAGGCGGAAACGGTCCCAGGTGTGGAACACCCACTCGCTGTCGCAGCCGGCGGCGATCGGAACGATGGGGATCCCAGCCAGAAACGCCACCTGGAAGATCCCCGGCTGGATGGAGCCAACCGGACCCTTGGGGCCGTCGGGCGTGATGGCAACGCAGCGTTCGCGGCCCAGGCGGACCAGTTCTTTCAGCGCCTGCGCCCCTCCCCGCGTGGTGGAGCCGCGGACGGGGATGTAGCCCAGTTCCGCCAGGGGGCCGGCGATCAGTTCTCCGTCCTGGGAGGAAGAAACCAGCACCGCCGCGCCGGAATTCATGCGCTGCAGCGTGAGGATCAGCAGATTGCGGTGCCAGAACGCGTACACGCAGCGGTAAGAGTTTTCCGGCTGTCCGCTGGCCTGGATCTTCACTGCCTTTCTGAGCAGCCGGAGGAAGCAGGCGGCGGCTTTCTTTTCCAGCCAGAAGGCGGCTTTAGGCATCGATCTTGAGCAGGCTCCGCACCAGTTTCAGCATCTCCAGGCTGGTCTGTTTTCCACCCAGGATGGACCTTAGTTTGCGCAGTTCCTGGCGTATCAAGTTCATCCGGGCTGGATCCGTAAGAATGCTCTGCGCCTGGCTCTGGATGTTGGCGGCGTTAAATTCGCCCTGGATCAATTCCGGCAGAAGGTCCTGATCCAGCACGATGTTGGGCAGTCCGATGCGCTTGATGCGCACCAGTCGGCGGCCGATCAGATAAGAAAGGGGAGAGGTTTTATAGCCGATGAGCAGCGGGGTTCCGATGTAGGCTGCTTCGAGCGTTGCGGTGCCTGAAGTGCTGATCAGGAACTGGCAGTATCTCATCATCTCATAGCGGTAGCCGTCGATGATCCGCGCGTGTTTCAGGCCCGCGGCGGCCAGGATTTCCATGAAGAGCGGGTGCGATATGGTGAGCGCCTTGGAAAACAGCAGTTCATACTTGCCGGGATCGAATCCGGAAGCGGCTTCCAGCATCACAGGCAACATGCGCCTGATCTCGCCGTTCCGGCTGCCCGGCAGGAAGCCCAGCCATTGTTTGGCGGGGTCCAATCCGTAAAAAGCGGCGAATTGCCCGCGATCCAGTTCAAAGCACACTTCTTCGGCGATGGGATGGCCCACGTAGGTGGCGGAAACGTTGTGGATATCCAGCATTTCCTGTTCGAACGGCAGGATGCAAGCCACCTGGCGAACGCTGGCCCGCAGCTGGAACACCCGGTTGTGCTTCCAGGCCCAAAATTGCGGGCAGATGTAGTAGAGAACGGGGATCCGCTGGTTGTCGGCAATGTTCGCCACGCGCAGATTCAGGCCGGGGTAGTCCACCAGGATCGCCAGATCAGGTTGTTCTTGCTCAAAGAAGCGTTTCAGTTGGCGTTCCACCTTCAGGAAGAACAGGGCGTCTTTCAGCACGTCGGAAAAGCCCATCACGTTGAAGCGGGCGAAGGGGAAGAGGGTCTGCAAGCCCTCCGCCTGCATCCTCGGGCCGCCGATGCCCACGTGGCGAAGGCCGGGCAGGGCCGTGTTGAGGCAGCGCATCACCAGGCTGGCGTGGAGGTCGCCGGAGTTTTCGCCCACCAGCCAGAAGATCGTCCATTCCCGCCGCGCCATGCTTTTCACCCCAGGAGCGAGGTTCCCAAAACGGTGATGGCGGTGACCGCCGTGGCGGCCAGGAGTACGCCCACGAAGATCCATAGCAGCGATTTCGCCAGAGGGAGGTTGAAAAACTTGGCCAGCAGCGCGCCGGTCCAGGCTCCCGTTCCGGGCAAGGGTATGCCTACAAAGATCGCCAGGCCCAATTCCTCGTAGCGTTCCACCACCTTGCCCCTTTTATCGGTCCGCTTTTGCAGCCACAGGCTGAATTTCTTGCCCCAGGGGTATTTGCTGACCAGGGCCAGAAACCAATCCAAACCCAGCAGGATGAAGGGAATGGGCAACATGTTACCCGCGATCGAGATCAGCGCCGCTTCCTGCCACGACATGCCCAGAACCGCCATCGCCACGGGAATCGCGCCCCGCAGCTCGATCAGCGGCACCATGGAAATCAATAAAACTATCATTACAGGGCTCACACCCCGCGCCCTGAGCGCGGCGGCGGTCCGCTCCCCCAACGACGAGCCGCTCAGCGCGCCCGCCGCCATCAGCAGGATCAAAGTTAATATCAGGATCTTGGTTGGGAAACTCAATCTTACTCCCCATCAGTCATTATTCGCCAGAGACAAAGTTGCGCGGGCGGCGGAATTTGACAAGGGGAAATTGGAGAGGTGTCCGCAGAACGAAAAAAGTATGAGGTGTCTGGCGCCATCCGGACTATACTATCAAATATAAATATCACCGCATATACAGGATGAATAATGGCACAGAAAGAAGAATTGCTAAGATCGATCAAAAAGGCCATGCAAGGCGAAATGGACAGCGTCACGCTCTACGCCAACGCTGCGGCGCATTCAGAGGACCCCGAGGTTCGGGAATTTTTCAGCGCCCGCCGCGAGGAAGAGCGCCGGCATTACAACTATCTGCTCAAGTACTATCAGGAAATAGCCCAGGACAAATGTCCTCCGGAAGAAGAACTGGCCGCGCTTCAGCAGCCAAATCTGCATCCCATGTTCTCTGCCGGTTTCGTGCAGCGCATTGGGAAGGACCAATACCTCTTTTCCGCGATCTCCACGGCCCTGCTGCTGGAAAAGGACGCTTTCGAGCACTACCACAAATGCTCTCTGCTCACGGATAACGTAGCGCTGCAGTCATTCTTCGGGCTGCTCGAGAAGTGGGAGATCCGGCATTACGACGAACTTCTGGGCATCCAGAAAGACGCTGAGCTCTATTACTGGGAGCAGAACAACTTCGAGCCGTTCTGACCGGCGTCCGTTTCAGCAGGCGGAAAATTGCGCCAGAACCTGCAGGCTGCGTAGTTTCAGGTCGCGGTTGAAGTGGGCCTGGTAGTAATCCTCAAACAACTGGTTGATCTGCCTGGTTGAAACACTATCGGGCTTGAGCGTGTCCAGGTGGTTGCCGATTTCGGGCAGAAGCTGGATGATCCTGGCGCTGAGAGGGCTGAGGGCGGCCAGTCTGTCCTGCTCGGGCAGGGATGCGCAGCAAGCGGAGCAGACCAGGCGGGCGGAACCCCTTTCATAGGCGGCATATAGATCCGGGCTTTGCTGGCAAAGGGCGCAGGCTGTAGCGGAAAAGGGTATTCCCAGCAGAGTGAACACCCGCAGCAAAAAGCGCCACCAAACCAGCATCACGCTGCCTTCCACGCCGGGCAGGTATTCCAGCCAGGTTTGCAGCAATTTGTAATAGACGGGGGCTTCCTCGGTGGGGATGATCAGTTTGGAGTACAATTCCACAGCGCACTCAGCGGCAGCCCATTTTTGCGCCGACTGCGAGAAATCGTGCTCCGCCAAAAGGGAGAAATCGCCCAGCAGGTACAAGCCCCCCGAAAGCGGTTCGTAGAGGTTGAATTCATACTCGGACAGGACCGCGAGCAGATCCTGCTCCTGCTTCTTGCGAATGCCCTTGGCAAGCACGGAGAGCATTCCCCGCTGGCGTCCAAACACCTGCAGGATCAAGCTGCTTTCGCTGTATTTGCTGATCTTGCACAGCACGCCCTGTTCGCTCACCCGGGCTTTCATGGCAGCAATTCCGCCCTCACGGTCCGCAGGTCCTTGGGTTCGGCGAAAACGGTGCGGTGGCTGGTGTAGGTCACAAAACCGGGAGCGCTCTTATGCGGCTTGCGCACGAAGCGCAGTTGGGTGTAATCAACGGGGACGTTTTGAGAGAAGCGTGCCTTGCTATACCAGGCCGCCAGGCTGCAGCAGATGCCGATCAAAGTTTCATCCGGAGCCGTCTTGCGGAAGCAGCGCAGCAGGATGTGGGAACCGTGGTAGATGCGGGTATGGAACCACCAATCGTGCGGCCTGCCCAGTTGGGTGGTGATGAAGTCGTTTTCCCTGGCCTTGCGTCCGATCACGATCTCAAAATCCTCGTTCAGCCTCAGTTTCAGGAGTTTATCCAGCAGCTCCAGTTTCCGGCCCAGGTTCGCCACGCCTTTCACGCCTGGCAGTTCAACAAATTCGCCCCGCTCCAGCCGCGCCAGGATGTTTTCCAGATTTCCGACGGCCGCCTCGGTCTGCGCGATGTTCTGGCGGATGATCTCTCCGCCACGCTTGGCTTTCTGGTACTTCTTGAGGTAGAATTGCAGGTTTTGTTGCGCTGATTTGTCCGCGAGAAGGGGTATCGCGATGTCCGCCAGTTCCGGATCGTAATAGTTCACTGCTGTCAGGGACGTTTGCCCTCTGGCGATCTCGGTCAGATGCTGTTTCAGGGTCTCTGCGCAGACGCGCCAATACTCGGTTTTATCGGCGTCTCGCAGTTCGGCTTGCTGTTTCTTGAGCTTCTGCCTGGTTTTCTTGAGTTCACGTTCCCAAAGCGTCCGCGAATTGCGGATCCGTTCCTCCTCCACAGAGGCCAGGATCACGTGCTGATAGTGGTTTTGCAGGTAGGTGTTGAAGCTGTCGCACTCGATCGTCCCACCGGCCTTGCCCGTTTCCAGTATGAGGGGCAGGGCAAGTTCTGAGCGAACAGCCTGAAATGTCGTTTGGGCCGCTTGATAGGGCAGCCGGGGCAGTATCTGGCGGGCGGGGTTATCCGCGTAGGAATACTTGCGCAGGGCGTCGATCACGGTCAATTGGTCATCCTGGACGGCGAGGATGACGTTGGGTTTGGGCGGTGTGAATTCCGCAATGATCAGATACCTTCGCCGCTCTTGATAGATATCCGTTTGGTCGAAGCTGAAGCGGATCACGCGGTCGTTTTCGGCGATCTCGATGGAGTCCAGGACCGCGTGGGTGAGTTGCGGCCACAGGAATTCTTCTTCCGGTCCGGCCTCCCAATCCTGCGTCCAGAAAGGATAGGCGTCGCGGCTTCCCGCCACCAGGATCAGGTCGCGTTTGGAACTGAACCTCACGCGCACCAAGTCTCCGGTGGAACGCACGCTTTCCACTTTCAGTCCGGTTCCACCGGATTCCTCCGTCCATGCCTGTAATATCGAATATTTCATCATCCCACGCTTTTTGCTTGACAGCAAAGTCGCCAATCTAAAATCGGGGTCAGTTAAATCCAAGCCCATAAGGAGTCAAGCATGAAAGCTACATCCTGGATCATACCGGTTATCCTCGCGATCCTCGCCATAGTCCTGGGCGTTTTATTTATGAACGCCTCAAACCGCACCAAAGGATTGGAGAAAAGCAAGGAAGAACTGCAGAAGTTATATGACGAATCCACCACCACCCTCAGCGAAATCCAAAGCAGCCTTGATGCGATCGACAGGGATCTTTTGGGAACCATCGGAACGGACAGCGAACTCCCTGAAGGAACTCCAGAAGAGCGGCGCGCCAGTATCATCAGTTCCCTTTCCAATGCCCGCACCAAGATCGAGGAGTACAAAAAACAAATCAAGGACCTGGAAGGCAGGCTTGCCTCCAGCAGCGGCCAGCTCGCCGGCATCCAAAGCATCGTGAACAAACTCAAGGCCTCGGTCGCCGATAAGGAGAAGATCGTCAAAGAACTGGAGGGCCGCCTCTCCAATCTCTCTTCCACGCTGGAAACCGAACGCCAGCTCTCCCAGGCCGAGATCAGCCTGCGCGAAGCCCTCATCAAAGACAAGGAAACCGTGATCACCAACCAGTCCATCGAAGCCAACCGCATGTATTATGTGGTGGGCACCCGCAAGCAATTGCTGGATAGCGGCGTCATCGACCGCAAGGGCGGCATTCTCGGCATCGGCAAGGTGTCCACCGTCAAGGACGTCGATCTCACCAAATTCACCGAGTTCAACCTCCTCGACACCACCACCCTGAACTTCCCCGTTACCAAGAAGGGCTATGCCATCCTCTCCAACCACGTCGCGGCCTCCTACAGCGTGGCGAAAGCCGGCGACCAGTACACCCTCACCGTGGTGGATCAAGACCTCTTCCGCAAGCAGAAAGTACTGGTGATCGAACTAAAGTAAGACCCAAAACCACTATGAACAGAAACGGCTGCTTCGCATGGGCAGCCGTTCTTTTTTTGCTCAAATGGATTGTACGCGAGACCGATGTAAACATCCAGCCGCCGGTCATCGATGTGCTTTCACAATTGTGCCAGGGCGAAATCACCCTCCGAGCTCGCGCCGGGGCTTCAGTCCGGATGATAAATCGCCCAAGACAATCCCAAGTTTATTGGGGATGTATTGGGCGAGTAAACAGCGGTTGGAATCGCCTGGCCTGAGGACGCGGTGTTTTGTTAGATTGATATCAAACCTGCCGTCCTACGCCATCCGGGCTGGGTCATAGGCATAGATCAGGTTTTTCGGACTCGATGGGAAAGATGTCTGAAGAAGAGGCTCTCTTTCAACCCAATTAATGCAGTAGTCTCCCGACCCTAAAAGAAAAGTGTTGCATATATTC
>CAYSAT010000091.1:0-8524 GCA_964429035.1 uncultured Candidatus Cloacimonadota bacterium
CGATCCTGGCATCATTTTCATTGACACCAGGCCACCTTCTTCCCTCTGGTTCAAAAATACGCCAAGATGGATTTCAACCCACTTATGGAGGTCCCCGATGAACCCTGAACAGATTGTCCGGCAGGCAACTACGAAGAGCAGCCTGCAGCTCTGGAAGCTGCTGCTGATCGGTTTCATGGTCCTGGTCCTGATGCTTCCGGCGGCTTGGATCATGTCGCTGGTCCGTGAAAGGAACCAGCGCAAAGACAGCGTGGTGGCCGAGATCGCCGGAAAAAGGGGCGGAGCGCAACTGGTGAGCGGGCCCTTTATCAGCGTGCCCTACGAGGTGCTGGAGAAATCCAAAGACCAATACGGCAAAGAGATCAGCGTATCCGCCACCAGGTATCTGCATCTAGCGCCAGACAGCCTCAGAATCGACGGGAAAGTGCAGGGCGAAGCGCACAAACGCGGCATCTACGAGGTTTCCGGCTACAAGTCGGGCTTGCGTTTACAGGCGGTGTTCCTGGCTGCCGGAAGCCCTGACCCCCTCTACCAAAACCTGCCCCTGCGCTGGAATGAGGCCCTGGTTTCCTTCGACTTGAGCGACCAGCGCGGTATGAGAAGCCTGCAGGCGGATATGAACGGCCAGGCCCTGCTCTTCAACCGTTCGGAAGGCGTCCTTACCGTTTCGGGAGTTCCGCCCGCAGCTAAACCCCAAGGCATTCCGGAAAGACCCAAATTCGCCCCGGAAGAAGTGCAGGACACCGCCTTCCAACTGGCTGCCCGAGCCCCGGAATCCATCCAGGGCAAGGACCTGGCGCTGGATATCCAGATGCACCTTACCGGCACGCAGCGACTCAGTTTCACCGCCTCGGCCTTGCAGGAAGATGTGTATCTTACCGGCAACTGGCTCGCGCCCAGCTTCATTGGGGACACGCTGCCGGAGATCCGCGTAGTTACCGACGACGGTTTCGATGCCGCCTGGCGCACCAACAAACTGAGCTCCGGCGTCAAAAAAGCCTGGACCAGCACCGAACCCCTGCCCCAGCTTTCCCAGCTGGGAGTGGATTTCCTGATCACGGCGGATTCCTACCAGCAGACCACCCGGGCTTTGAAATACTCCGTGATGTTCCTGCTGCTGACCTTCATGACCTTCTGGCTGGCCGAAATCAAGACCCGGCAAAGGATCCACCCCATCCAATACTTGATGGTGGGCTGCGCCTTGCTGGTGTTTTACCTGCTCCTGCTTTCGATTTCGGAACACCTTGCCTTTGCCTGGGCGTATTTGATAGCGGCAGTGGCGGCGATCCTGCAGATCAGCCTGTTTTGCCTCAGCATCCTCAAATCCCGCAAGTTCGCCGTTCAGGTGGGAATCTTGCTCTCTTTCCTCTACGCCTTCCTCTATCTGCTTCTCCAACTGCAGGATAGCGCGCTTCTGGTAGGCAGCGTCAGCCTGTTCGTGCTGCTCTCAGCGGCTATGTACATCATCCGTAACATCAACTGGTACAGCCAGGATTAGCATAGTTTTCCGGCCTTTGGGCTGATATCGGCGCCTGTAGAAAAGAACGGTAGCGCGCAAAGCAAGCGCGGGCGAAATATGCCTAGGCCAGATTCCTGATGAGCCTGGCTGCCAGTTGGAACGCCGTGGAGGGATATGCTGCCTGGTTGACCGTGCCGGCGATGTAGAGCCCTGTTTCCGGGTTGCAGTAGGCCATGGCGCCGGAGAAACCGGAATGGCCATACAGCTCGGGCAGTTTGACTATGAGATTCAAGACCCTGGGCAGTTTGAACAGGTGGATTCCGACTCCGGCACGTAAAGGGAAGAAGATCGGATTCCAGGCCTTCATCTCCGCCAGGTAGTCGGCCGGAAAAAATGCTCCCGCGAAGAAAGCCTCGATGAATTTCAGCATGTCGGCAGTAATGGTCACGATGCCGCCATCTGCGCTGAAAGATGTCATGGCCAGGGGAATGCGGAGTTCCCTGTCCTTGCAATACATGTGCTGCGGATTGGTATCTGCCGCATCGAGAAACATATAGGTTCCGTCCAGGCCAAGCGGTCCCGTGATCTGTTCCTTGATGCAGGCAGCAAAGTCCCTGCCGTAAAGTTGCTCGACGATCTTGCCCAGAAGCTGGAAGTTGGTGTTCGAATAGAGCGCTTTGCCCCTTGTGTTGGGCGCGAAGCGGGGCCGCATCCCCTTGCTAAGTTCAATGGCCTGCTCAAAGGTCCAATGCCTGTCCTTGCCCTGAATCAGTTCCCCATGCAGGCTGGCGCCCCGTTTGACCCTGCCCTGGAAGTAATCCGGAATACCGGAAGTGTGGGCCAGCAGGTTGCGGATGGTGATTTCTTGGGAATAGTCCCTACCCTTATGGACATGCAGCCCGTTCAGGATGGCGGGGCTGAAGTACTGCGTCAGCCTATCTTCCAGATCCAGCTTGTTTTGCTGCCTGAGGCGCATCACCAGCGCCGTAGTGAACAGCTTGGTGGTGCTGGCGGTGAAATAGGGGCTGTCAGCCTTCAAGTTGCCGCTGGCTCCGCGCCACTGGAAGTCTTTGTGTTTCAAGCGGAAAGTGGCCCCGAAGACCTTTTTCCCGTCAACCGCCTGATCCAGCGTCCGTTGTAGTTTATCTGCGCTCGCTGTCATCGCTGCTCCTTGTGATCCGTTAAGGCTTCCGCTACCGAAGCTCTATGCCATATCGCTCTGGATACTGCCAGTTCACACCCTCTTTTCAGGGATGATCCTGTCAAGCGGAAAGGGGGTGTTGCTGCCTTTGTTTCAAGCAGATTCGTGGGCCTGGCGCGTTTTGCCCCCGCCCCTAACAGTCAATCACTTGTCAATCACTAGTCAATCACTAGTCAACAATTGAGAAGTGATTGACTAGTGATAGACAAGTGATTGACTGCAACCCCCCAGGAAGTAGTGTAGCATTCCGATGCTACATAAAAAAATCCTACATGAACCAACCGCTAGAAAAGCGGACAGAAAGCAGAGCATTGGCAGGAAGAAATCAGAGCCGGCCCAGCTAGCCAGGCTTGCATTCCCACCCCAAGCTATGGAGAACAGCGCTGCAGCAATGCCCCGCCATCCAAAATCCGCATAAAAAAAACCGTGGGGAGCGCCGGGCGGCGTCCCCACGGACTCGGAGGGCATTCTATGTAGGGTCTGTAGGGCAGATAATTAAATTACCTGTGTTTTTGTCAAGCTTTTTTTTGCCCAATTAGCATCCCCGCAGAGCGCTCCACCCCCCAAGCCCCTTCCCGTGGGCTTTCCACAGATCCGCGCACTCTCTGCTTGACACAATTCCGCCTCCCGCCTGCTTTGCATCCATAAAGAAATTTCGTTTTTTCCGAGGAGAAGATATGATCACCGTCCACATCAACGGCAAGCCGGTCCAGGTTTCCAAGGATACCAAGGTACTGCACGCCTGCACCAAAGCCGGTTACAAGGTTCCCCACCTCTGCTATCATGAAGACCTGCCCGCTTTTGGCAATTGCGGGGTCTGCATCGTGGAGATCAACGGCAGGCCCCTGCGCTCCTGCACCACGCCCTGCGAAGAAGGCATGCAGATCAAGACCACCGGACGCAAACTGCTGGAACTGCGGCGCGAGGCTTTGGAACTGATCCTTTCCAACCACCCCAACAACTGCCCGGAATGCATCAAGAACGGGCGCTGCGAACTGCAGGCGCTGGCTCAGGAACTGGCCATCCGCCACATGCATCTGAACCAGATCCCGCGTCCCTACAAAGGCCGCGACGAATCCTCCCCGTCCGTCACCCTCGATCCTTCCTATTGCGTGCAGTGCGGACGCTGCGTCTATGTGTGCAACGAGATCCAGGACGTCCACGCGCTGGAAAACTCGGAGCGGGGCTTCAACACCTTTGTGGGCCCCACTTTCGCGCGCCCTTTGGAAGACAGCGAATGCGTGAAATGCGGACAGTGCTCGGCGCATTGCCCAGTGGCGGCGATATACGAAAACGACGATTCGGACGCGCTTTGGGCCGCGTTGGATAATCCGGACCTGGTGCTGGTGGCGCAGGAAGCGCCGGCAGTGCGTGTCGCTCTGGGCGAGGAATTCGGCCTGCGACCCGGACACAACGTGGCGGGCAAGATGTACACCGCGCTGCGTGAATTGGGCTTTAAATACGTGTTCGACACCAACTTCGGCGCCGACCTCACCATCATGGAAGAGGCCAGCGAGTTTGTCCACATCTTCCAAAACCATCCCGAGGAATTCCCGCTGATCACCACCTGTTGTCCCTCCTGGGTGGATTATCTGGAGAAGTTCCATGCCGACCTGATCCCGCATTTCTCTTCCGCCAAATCGCCGCACCAGATGGTGGGAACGATGGTGAAGACCTACTGGGCCAAGCAGATGAACATCGATCCGGCCAGGATATTCCTGGTCTCCGTGATGCCCTGCACCGCCAAGAAATACGAGATCGAACGCATGGAAGACATGTACGCTTCCGGCTGCAAGGACGTGGACCTCACCATCACGACGCGTGAACTGGCCCGCATGCTGAAAACCCGCGGCATCGATCTGGCGCATCTGCACGACAGCGCCGCGGACAGCCCCCTAGGCGAATACACCGGCGCCGGAACGATCTTTGGAGCCACCGGTGGTGTGATGGAAGCCGCCTTGCGCACCGCCTACTTTCTGGCCACCGGCAAGGAACTTCCGAACCCGAACATCGAATTTGTGCGCGGCGGATTGGGCATCAAACGCGGCAAACTGGAGATTTTGGGCACCGAGGTCCGCATCGGCGTGGCTTCCGGGCTCGGCAACGTGAACACCCTGATGGAAGAGATCCGATCCGCCAAGAAAGCCGGCAAGCAGCCGCCCTACCACTTCGTGGAAGTGATGGCTTGCCGCGGTGGATGTGTGGGCGGAGGCGGACAGCCCTATCCCTCCACGAACCGCATCCGTGTGCAACGCGCCAAAGGCCTCTACAAAGAGGACGCGGAACTGCAGCATCGGGAATCCCACAACAATCCCTCGATCCAAAAGATCTACCAGGAGTTCCTGGGCCAGCCCAATTCCGAGAAGGCCAAAAAATACCTGCACACCAGCTACATAGCCCGTCCCTTGGTTCTGGGGCAGAAACCCGCCTCCCGGAAAACCTCAAAGCGCTGCGTTAAATAGGCTTCACTTCAGCAACATGGCCTTGCGGCTGTATTGCGCGCCGCCAACGCTCAGACGGATGATGTAGATCCCCGAACTGGCGTAGCTTCCGCGGCTGTCCTGGCCGTCCCAATGGGTGGTGTAGTGGCCAGGTTCGCGATGCCCTGCGAAAAGCCCGGCAACCCTTTGCCCGCGCAGGTTTATCACGTCCAGAGTGGCATTGCCGGCTTCTTCCAGATAGTACTGGATGTTGGCTTCCGCGTTGAAGGGATTGGGAAAGACGCTGCTGATTCCAGTGACGGGAAGCACCGGCGGCGGCTCTTCCCCATCCAGGTCGATGAGGATGGATGCGGGGCCGAAGAAGTCGTTAAAGTCCCTGTAGTCCCGGCTTTCCAACCAATAGTAGTAGGTCCCGCTTTCCCACAGGGAATTGTCGTTGTAGGAATATGTCTGCTGCTGCGGAGTATTGGTGGCAGGAATGAAAGCCTCGAGCAGCCTGGCTTTGGCCAGATCGCTGGTGGTTCCGCGCCAGATGTTGAATCCCGCCATGCTGTTCTCGTTTTGGGTCACCCACACCAGCCGCGCTTTTTTGTTGGCGTTTTCCGACACAGTATAGGTAAGGAGTTCCAAAGGATAGGCCGGCTGAGGGGTGTAAGCGATGTGGTCGAAGTAGAAAGCGAAGTTTCTGCTGGCGGAGATGAGCCTTAAGCGGACCGGATAAAAGCCCTCTACTGGAGCCGCTGGTACCGCGTATTTCCCCCACAGCCCGAAAGCTTGGTCGATTGAGGGCTGCCACAGGTCCAGCCAGGCGTCCCCCACTTGATACTGCACGGAAATCCTGCCCTCTGCTTGATGTGGCCGGAATAGCCAGAACACCAGCGTGCTGCCGTTTGGCGAAAGCAGAATGGGCTGCGCGGAAACCAGCGCGGAACTTGTGGTGTTCCCCATATAGACCGAATAAGGGGGGATGAAGAAGTTCAGCGCGCTCACAGACGCTCCGCCCTGCGGAATCCAACCATAGGGCGGCGTATCGAAACTCTCGACCACCTCGGTCTGCGCGCTTAGAATCACGGCCAGGCAAAGGCTGAGGGCGAAAAGCCCGGCTCGTTTAAGCAAGGTCGGATTTCCGCTCGTTCCGGCTCATTTCATCAGCACCAGCCTGATATTGCGGCTATAGGCGCCGGCTTGCATGCGGCACAGATAAATGCCGCTGGAAGCAGGCCTGCCCGCATCATCGCGCCCATCCCAAACCGCAGCGTGATAACCAGTTTCCGTGACCCCGTCCACCAGTTCGCGCACCAGCTGGCCCTTCAGGTTATAGATTCCCAAACGCACTGGCACGGATTCCCGGATGCTGTAGCGGACGGAGGTCTGGGGAGTGAAGGGGTTGGGAAAAGCGCCCAGCAGCGCGGTGTCTGGAGGCGGAACCGCGGACTGGTCATCGTTTCCGACTCCCAAGAGATAAAAATCCACCGTCGTCGTCTGCCCCGTTACTACAAGCACGTTGACCTCGGTCTCCGTGACGTAACTTGGATGGCTTACCGTGACGTCCCAAATCCCCGCAGGCACTAGCAAACTGTAAGCTCCGCTGGCGTTCGTTGTGGCGCTCACATCGCCGCAAGTGATGGTGGCTCCAGAGATCGGAACGCTATACATTGTGCGCACGGTCCCCGCGATAGTTCCCACCTGGGTAACCTTTTCGAGGGGATTGGAGAACGCGGGCTCGGATTGGTAGCCGTTGATATAGATGGCTTTCACCGCCCAATAATAGGTTCCGTCGGGCAAGGCGTACCAGCCCGTGTCCAGAAACGTTGTCTCGAAGATGGGACTGGGAGTCAGCATGGTCCAAGCGGCTTCGTTGTTGGCCTGGCCTTGCAGGAAGCGCCAGACTTTATAGGCGGTTGTGCGGTACGCATCCCTGCTATCAGAGATTGTCGGAGCGGATGCTTTGCCCGAAACTGCCAGCAAGGTGTGGCGGGATTCCAGGTCGGTAATGGCGGGAGGCGGAATCACTCCAACGTAGCCCTGGATGTTCCAATTAAAGTCGCAGTAGGCATTCACCGCCAGCAGCGTGGTCCAGTTTCCCTGCCAGTGGATCATGTTGCCGAATCCGTTCACAGCCGGGCCCGCATCCACTCCGGCATAAGCAGGATTGACGCCCGTGACGTCGCACAAAAAGCCGAACCACAGTTCTTCCGTGGCGGAAACCCACACCGGGAAATCCAGTTGGATCGTGTTCCACGCGTTTAGTACCGGAATGATCGGCTGATCCACGACCATGGTGCCCGGCTCCGTGCTGCTGCCGCCTGTCCACACGCGCACCTTGAAATTTCCGCCCATGGCAGGCCAGATCTTCACCGCCTGCAGGAAGGTGCCGGCATAAGCGGAAAGCGAATCCGGCGGAAACCGGATGGCGACGTCGAAACTGAGCGAGCCGGCAGTCCCGAAAGCATTGAAATTCTCTCCGTTGTCGTAATGGATCCAGCCTTCCTGCGCGGCGTTCGGAGGCGACCACAATAGATCCACCATGTTTCCGCCCGGAGTTACTTCCGCCCACACATTCTGAGGCGGATAAGCGATCTCGGTCAAGAACACAGTCCCCATGTCCTGATCGCTGGCGCCGACGTTGATCGTACCCTCCTGAGGCTGGTAACCCGGAGCCGAAATGTTGTAGGTATAGGTCTGTCCGGAATAGACGCCCGGGATGCTGAAGTAGCCGTTGGCATCGGTGCCGGCGGTGTAGTTGGCATAGCCCGTGAAGGCCACTGTCGCGTTGGCCAAACCGTTGGGTGCGTTGCTGCCCAGCACCCGTCCCGAAACGGTTACCTGGGTTATTGGACTGATGGTAAAATCCTGCAGGGTAAGCTGATGCTCGGTCACAACAACCGTATGCGTCACCGTCGTATAGCCCGTCTTGGAAGCGCTCACCTGGTAAGTGCCTTGGGGCAGGAAGGAAAACCTGTAGCCGCCTCCGTCGAAGGTCACGCCTTGCAATTGCGTGCCGGCAATGGAAACCGTAGCTCCGTTCAGCGGACTGGCTCCCGCCATCACCGTGCCTTTCAGACCGCCCAAACCGCTATTGTTGAAGTGGAAGACCGTGTACGGAAATTGCCCCGTAACTCCTGTAGTGGGCGGATTGTCCGGATTTATGTTGGTGTTGTCGTTATAGACGGCCAGGGAGCGGTTGTTGCCCACCGTCTGGGCGTAAAAGCGGTCCATGGAGCTGTAATAATCGTTGTCCCAGGGACGGTAAGCCAGCATCACCAGATTGCCGCCGTTGTATTGATAGGGAGTGCTGAGCGTGATCACGATCTCGTTTTCCCCGTAGGGATAATCCACGTCGCCGCTGAAGACCTGGGTAAGCTGCGAAGAGGGGATCCAGCCTCCGGTCAGATCGTTCAAAGTGGTCTCTCCCAACCAGAT
>CAYSAT010000092.1:0-8216 GCA_964429035.1 uncultured Candidatus Cloacimonadota bacterium
TAGAGCACCGGAGTGGCCACGCTGCCCACGTCCAGAATGTCGCAGCCCGTTTCCAGAGCGCCTTTGGCAAAGGAAGCCAACATTTCCGGAGTGGAGAGCCGGGCGTCGCCGCCCAAGGCTATGGTTTTTAGCCCTTTCTGGCGCAGATAGGTGCCAAAGCCTTTGCCGATCAGGTAGTAGGACTCGGCGTCGATCTCTTCTCCGACAATGCCCCGGATGTCGTATTGACGGAAGATATGTGGTTTGATCATAGTTTTACCTCTTTATGCAAGTGAAATTAAATCCTGGATCACGGGCAGCATCAGCCGCAAAGCTCTGCCCCGGTGGGAAATCAGGTTCTTCTCCGCGTCGGTAAGTTCGGCGTAGGTTTGCATTGAACCCTCAGGCGCGAAAATGGAATCGTAGCCGAAGCCGTTGCTTCCGCGTTCAGTTGTAGTAATGGATCCCGGCATCCGCCCTTCCTGAATCGAGATTATCCCATCCGGAGCGGCCAACACCACGCAGGTGCGGAATTCCGCCTGCCTGTTTTGGACGCCTTGCAGCAGGCGCAGGGCCTTGTCGCGGTTGTCCTGGTAACTGCAGGGCTCGCCGGCGAAACGCGCTGCGCGCACTCCTGGAGCGCCCTCCAGGGCGTCGATGAACAATCCCGTATCGTCGGCAAGGCAGGTCAATCCAGTTGCCTGAGCGGCTTCCAGGGCTTTCTTGCCGGCATTTCCCGCCAGGGTGTCCCGGTCTTCGAGGGTTTCCGGCAAAGCGGGAAAATCCAGCAGGGATAAGATTTGAACCTCCAACCCGGCCAGCAGGTCGCGAAGTTCCGCGATTTTGTCTGGATTGCGCGAAGCGATCAGCAGTTTAAGCATTCAATGCTTGATATGCAGCCACTTTTTGATGCGTTGGAGCACGCTCTTGTCCAGGAATTTCTCGGCGGTCGCGGTGATCCTTTGCATCAGGTCCAGCACGTCGCCCTCGCCGCTCCAATTGTCTTCCAGCACCTTCTGGTTCGTTTGGTTGAGCAGCATGTTCAACCCCATCACCACCAGCACCAGGTCGTCCACCGAACCCAGAATGGGGATGAAATCCGGGATTATGTCCAGCGGCAGCATCACGTAGGCGATGATCCCGCCCAAAATCAGTTTGGTCTTGGTGGGCACGCGTTTGTCCACCGCCATGCGGCAAACCAGGATGAAGAAATCCGGCAGCAGAAACAGGTATTCGCCCAGTTTGTTGCCCATTTTGCCGGTCTTGGCTTTGGTCCAGCCTTGCGCTTTCTGGCGCAGTTTCTCGTAGAATTGCAGTTTGGACTTTTCGATCTCCACAATGCGGTCCAGAGCCTTTTCCTGCTCTTCGAGGGGGATTTCCCGGCTGTCGATAATGTCGTCGTTCATATACACCTCTGCGCGCCATTATTTCAGGGCTGGATAAAACGGTCAATGTTTTTCTGGGATCGCTCCCGCGGTCATTACGCGGTAATTGCGCGCTCATTGCGCGTTTTGCCCGTAATGACCGCGCAATTAGCGCGCAATGACGGCGGGTGCGGCAGGAGTGAATCTGGTGTTGAGAAGCGTGAGATTCATGTATTCCGCGAGATCTGCCAGTTCAGCCGGGAAATCTGCGGGAAATGGAAAGCTAAAAAGAGAACGCAGATTGTGAGGAAAAAGAGGATTACCAAGATGTGCCCAAACAGAGGGACGGAGGCGCAAGGGAAAGAGAGAAACAGCTGAACAGACGAAAGGGGCAAAGGGGAACAGGGGTCTGGGAACAGTTTTAAAGGCGACTTTTAGGCAGGTGAATGCAGCGCCCGATAAACATCTTGACGAATTTGCGGGAAACAGATGCAAATGATTCAGAGTGTTTTCGCTGGTTCCGGGTATAAATTGAGGCGAAGAAACCAAATTCGCGCAGAGGAGAAGATATGCATCCCACCCTTGTGTCCATCATTCTGGCCTGCCTGATCGGCAGCTGCCTGAGCGCCGTTTCCAGCAAGCCCTTCAACTACGATTCCGCCTGGAAAGAGATCGATAAACTGCAGCGGGACGGCCTGCCGAAATCCATGGCGGGCAAGGTGGACTCCCTTTACGCGGCCGCAGTCCGGGAAAACAAGGCCGACCAGCAGGCCAGGGCGCTGGTCTATCAACTGGCCATCCTGCAGGATGTGGAGGAGTTTTCCGACCAGCTAGCCATCGACAAGGTGCGCAGCCAGCTGGACAGGGCTCCGTTCCCTGCTTCCGCCATCCTGCACAGTATGCTGGCGCAATTGTACTGGAATTATTACCAGAGCAACCGCTGGAGATTCAGCCGGCGCAGCGAAACCGTGCAATTCCAGCAGGACGACATCGCCACCTGGGACCTGGCCACGATTTCCAAAGAGAGCATCAAGGAATACCGGCTGTCTTTGGAACGGCCACTGGACTTGCAAACCTACAAAATAGCCGATTATCCCGCCATGCTCAATGCCGGAGGTAGCGATGAACGCTTGCTGAGGCCCACGCTGTACGACTTTTTGGCGCACCTCGCGCTGGATTTCTACGTAAACGACGAGTCCGGATTGACCCAGCCTTTCGAGGAATTCCAGATTACGGACACCCAATACTTTTCACCCGCGGCGAGTTTTGCCAGGATGCAGATCAATTCCCCGGATACCCTCTCCCTGAAGTATCAAGCCGCCCTGCTGTACCAGGATCTGATCCGCTTCCACCTGAACGACGCAGAGCCCTCCGCGCTGATCGAAGTTGATCTGGACCGGTTGGAGTTCGTTTATAACAACTGCTCTTATGCAAATCCGGAGAAGGACTACGAAGCCGCGCTGCGCCTGGTTCAGACCAAGTACGCAGCCTTTCCCGCCTCAGCCTATGCCACCTTCAAACTGGCGACGCTCACTAAAAGCCAGGGGGACCTCTACAAGCCGGATCTTGCGGAAGAGCACCGCTGGGATTACAAAAACGCCCTGGAAATCTGCCAGAGCGCGATCAAGGCTTATCCCGGAAGTTATGGCGCCATTTCCTGCCAGGTGTTGGCCAGCGGCATCACTCAGCCCGAACTGGCGCTGACAACGGAGCAGTACGCGCTGCCACAAACTCCCATTAAAGCGCTGTTGGGCGTGAAAAACCTCTCCCGGATCAAACTTAGCATCTATCGGATTCCCCAGGCCAATATCGAGAAAAACGAAAACTATGACAGCGAGGAAAACTGGTGGCGCGACGACTTTAAAAAAGTGCGGGCGCTACTGAAGAAAAGCCCGGCCTGGAGCAGAACCTACCAGGTGGCCAACGAAGGCGATTTCCGGCTTCATTCCTACGAATTGCCTATAACCAGCCTGCCCTTGGGCAATTATATCCTCATCGCCGCCAATGAAGAGGATGGGGATTATGCGGCGCGGGCTTGCCTGGGTTTCAGCCTCTTCAGCAGCACCCAAATATCCTACATCACACCGCAAGGGCAATCTGGAGTATTTCTGGTTGCCAACCGCAAGACCGGCCTACCCATCTTCGGAGCCACGGTCAACGCCTACAAAAGCGTTTATGACCGGGAAGCCAGGAAAAGCAGATACGTACTGAACTGGTCTGGTAAGACGAACAGCGAGGGCAAGGTCAGGATTCCTGCCGAGGATAGCTACGACAGCCGCAGATACCAGATCACCAGCGGATCCGACACCCTGCAGATCTTCAACTATTACAACTACGGTTCGGGTAGTGGAAAATACACCCAGAACATCTGCCTGATGTTCACGGACCGCTCGATCTACAGGCCCGGCCAGACCATCTACCTGAAAGGCGTGCTCTATGCTACCGACAGTGAGAAGTACTACGAACTGAAGCCCAATGCCGATCTGGACATCACTTTCAGGGATGTGAACGGGCAAACCGTGGCCACGCAGAAAGTGCGGACAAACGAATACGCCACCTTCAACACCACCTTTACGGCGCCCAAGGGCGTTCTGACGGGCAACATGACTATATCCGCCGGTTACATAACAGTGCAGGGTCAGTCGGAGAACTCATATTCCAGAAGCAAGGTGCAAGGCTCGGTGAGTTTCAGCGTGGAGGAATACAAAAGGCCGCGCTTCGAAGTGCAGCTGGAGGCGCCTGTGGAGACCTTCAGATTGAATCAGTATGTAACCGTGAAAGGCACCGCCTTGTCCTATGCGGGCTTTCCCATCGACAGCGCCAGCGTGGCTTACAGGATCACCCGGCAGCCGAAGTATCCCTTCTGGTTCTGGTGGTGGGGTCCCAGCCCTTCCACTCCGCAAAAGGAGATCGCGCACGGAACCGCGCAAACTGATGCGAGCGGAAAATTCAGCCTGACCTTTTTAGCCACCGCTGACGAAAGCGCCCTGCCCTGGTACAATCCCTATTTCACTTTTACCCTCAGCGCCGACGTTACCGACATCAGCGGCGAAACGCGCAGCGGTAAGCTGGACCTCAACATCGGAGAGAAGGATCTGCTCCTCAATCCTATTCTGGCGGAAAAAATAGACTTGCAGGGAAAGCAACTGGCCATCCCCATTCAGACCACCAACCTGAGCGGAAAGCCTGTCCCCGCACAGGGCACCGTGACCATTTCACGCCTGGAAACACCCAACCACGTTCAGAAACAGAGGCTGTGGAACGCCCCGGACCACAACTATCTGGAGCGGGATGACTTCTTGAGCCAATTTCCTCACGATGCCTATGCCAATGAGGACAAGATCACCTCTTGGAAGGTGCTGGAATCCGTCTGGAAGGGCAGTTTTGATACTCCGGAGGCTGATTCCCTGTTGATCAAGGATTTCGCGCGCTGGAAACCCGGCGTATACGCTCTCGAAGCCGTCGCCAACTACCAACAGCAGGAGATTAAGGCCACGCGCTACTTCACGGTTTACGATTCCGCGGCGAAACAACTGCCCTATCCTCTGGCGGATTGGTTCGTGCCGGTCAAGACCGTTTGCGAGCCCGGTGAAACAGCCCAAATACTCATCGGCAGCGGCTACGGCGACGTTCCGGTGCTCTATGAGGTGGAAAAAGACCGCGCCATAGTGGACAGCCTGCGCTTCGTTCTGGACAACAAGCAGCGCCTGTTTGAACTGCCGGTGAAAGAATCGGACCGCGGCAGTTTCTACGTCCATTTCACCTTCATCCGCGACGGCCGCCTCTACACCCACAGCCAGGAAATCACCGTACCCTGGACCAACAAACAACTCACCTTCGAATACATGACTTTCCGAGACAAACTGCTGCCCGGGCAAAACGAGGAATGGCGCCTAAAACTGAAGGACCACACCGGCGGCAAGGTAACCGCGGAAATTCTGGCCTCGATGTATGACGCCTCTTTGGACGCCTTCCGCTCCAACCAATGGTCTGCCAGTGTTTATGGCAAAGTGCCCAGGTCGCGAGGCTGGCTCAATTACAACTTTGCGCCCATCGCCAGCCTTTATCAGATCGACGTTCCGGGTTATGCTGGCTATTATCCGGAGAGGCGTTTTGATGCCTTCAACTGGTATGGCTACTATTCAGGATACTACGGCGGCAGGTATCTAATGAGCGATGCTATGGCCTTGCCAGTGATGATGGCGAAAGAGTCGGCGGGCAGTTCACGGCAGATCGAAATGAATTCACTACCCGGATCTGCTATGAGCGATACAGCGGACATCATATCCCTGCAAGCTGGTGTTAACAACCTGGGTGGAGAACTGCAAGCCCAACCGGAAGACCTTTCCGGGGTGCAGGCGCGCGCCAACTTTGCCGAGACGGCCTTCTTTTATCCGGAACTGCGCACAGATGAAAATGGGGAAGTGAGCATCGTCTTCACAGTTCCGGAAGCGCTTACCAGATGGAAGTTCCGCGCTTTGGCTCTTACCAAAGACTTCCAGATCGGCACTACGGAAAACTCCACCGTCACGCAAAAGCCTCTGATGGTGCTGCCTAACGCCCCACGCTTTTTCCGCGAAGGCGATAAGATCACCTTCACCGCCAAGATCACATCATTGGACGAGACCAATCAATCCGGCAACTGCCAGATCTTCCTCTTCGACGCCATCACCATGGAGACTGTAGATAAGGACTTTGGCCTGAAGAAAGCCCAGCAGCCCTTCTCTGTAAAGAAAGGGGAAAGCACCAGCCTGAGCTGGGTATTGGAGGTTCCTTACGGCATCGGCGCAGTTACCTATAGAGTGGTGGCCAGGGCTGGCGATTTCTCGGATGGCGAGGAAAACACCCTGCCCATCCTCAGCAACCGCATGTTGGTCACCGAAAGCCTGCCGCTTCCTGTGCGCGGACATTCCACCAAGTCCTTTACCTTTGCCAAACTGCGCGACAGCGGTAATTCCAGCACGCTCAGCCACCACAAACTGACCTTGGAATACACTTCCAATCCCGCCTGGTACGCCGTTCAGGCCTTGCCCTACATGATGGAGTATCCCTACGACTGCAATGAGCAGATCTTCTCGCGCTTCTACGCCAACAGCCTGGCCTCGCATATCGCCAATGCCAATCCCCGCATCAAACGCGTGTTCGAGTCCTGGCGCGACACGCCCAATTCCGCCGCCCTGCTTTCCAATCTGGAAGAGAACCAGGAACTGAAAGCGGTGCTGCTGCAGGAAACGCCCTGGGTGCTGGACGCCAAGGACGAAGGCCAGGCCAAACAACGCATCGGCCTGCTCTTCGACCTCAACAACATGGCGGACCAATTCAACGCGGCCCTCACCCAATTGCAAAAGAACCAGAATCCGAGCGGAGCCTGGCCTTGGTTTCCGGGTATGCGCGATTCCTGGTGGGTCACGCAATATATCGTGGAAGGCTTTGGCCATCTGGACCATCTGGGCGTCACGTCCATCCGCAGCGACGCCAGGGTTTGGGGCATGGTGGAGTCCGCCGTCGCCTACATCGACCGTGAGATCCTCAGGGACTACGAGCAGATCAAGAAATACGGGCATCTGGAGGACGACCATCTGGGCTACATGGAGATGCATTACCTCTACGCGCGGTCCTATTTCCCGGATCTCGAGATAGCTGAAGACGTGAGCGCGGCGGTGCAGTATTTCCAGGGCCAGGCGGATAAATACTGGCTGGATAAAGACCTGTACGGACAGGGCTTGATCGCCCTCGCCCTGCACCGCAGCGAAAAACGGGTCACGCCCGGCAAGATCATCGCTTCCCTGAAAGAAAAAGCCCTGCACAGTGAAGAACTGGGCATGTGGTGGAAAAATGACGACTGGGGCTGGTTCTGGTATCAGGCGCCGATCGAAACTCAATCCCTGCTGATCGAAGCCTTCCACGACATCGCCGCCGACACGCTGTCCATCGACGAAATGCGCACCTGGCTGCTGAAAAACAAGCAGACCACGAACTGGAAAACGACCAAAGCCACGGCGGAAGCCTGCTACGCGCTGCTCATTTCTGGAACCGAGTGGCTTAATACCGACCAACTTGCCCAGATCACCCTGGCTGGGAAAACCATCGATCCGATGAATTTGGATGGAGTCCAGGTTGAGGCTGGAACGGGCTATTTCAAAACCTCGTGGTCAGGCGGCGAGATCACACCCCAAATGGCCAATATCAGCGTCACCAACCCCAACGACGTATCGTCCTGGGGCGCTCTCTACTGGCAATACTTCGAGGACCTGGACAATATCACCCCGGCCGAGACCCCATTGCGCCTGAACAAGAAGCTCTTCGTCGAGCGGATCACCGATACCGGCAAAGTGCTGGAGCCCGTCAGCGACAAGTCCCAGCTGGCCGTAGGCGACAAAGTGGTCGTGCGCATCGAACTGCGCTCGGACAGGGACATGGAATACGTGCACCTGAAAGACATGCGCAGCGCAGGCTTCGAGCCCATCAACGTGCTCTCCAGATACAAGTGGCAGGACGGCCTGGGCTATTACGAAGCCACCGGGGATGCCGCCACCAACTTCTTCATCGAATACCTGCGCAAGGGAAGCTACGTGTTCGAATACCCGCTCAGGGTCTTCAACGCGGGCGATTTCTCCAACGGCGTCACCTCCATCCAATGCATGTACGCGCCGGAGTTCGGAGCCCATTCTGAAGGGATCCGGGTTCTGGTGAAATAGTTTAGGATAATCTGAAGCCGTTGTGAAAAGTGTCCGAAACCGCGATAGTGCAGAATGTTAAGAGCGGTTCGAGCCCAGGAGAGATGAGGTTTTATCGCTGTTCCAAGCCCTGGAAGGGCGCAGACTGCTGACAAAGGCCTGTTTTTGGGGGGGCCTGGATTTGGGTTTATCCTTG
>CAYSAT010000093.1:0-7299 GCA_964429035.1 uncultured Candidatus Cloacimonadota bacterium
CCGCCTTCGACCTGCATGCCGCCAGCACAGCCCTGGAAGAGATCCTCGGCATCGTCACCACGGACGACCTGCTGGAACGCATCTTCTCCGGATTCTGCATCGGGAAGTAATACCGGCTAGATCCCTCATCAATCCAACATATTGATCATGTTCAATCAGGGTGGGTTGGATTGTTTTTTCAGGCTCTCTTTCAAACTAAGTGGGTAAACCATACCCGCCTAACCCGATCTCATGAATTGGGCTGTCGACCTCCTGGTCGACAGAGTCGGCGGAGCCGGCTTCTAAAGAGTCCTGCGGACTCTGTGGCGACGGGACGTCCCCACCCCAATTCTGCAACAAACCAGATACTTACCCACTCGGTTTGAAAGAGAGCCTTTTTTCATCCCAGCAACGGAGGCCCTGCAAAGTGATTGTACGGTCTGTAAAAGTCCCATCGGGACGACATTTCAGATAGCACAACACGTTCTAACCATATCTCCAGAGTCCCGGAGGGAAGGCATATCAGGAATTTGGATAACACCAGACCACAATAATTACGTATCTGAGATGCCGTCTTTCCGGGACTCACGCCGGCAACCATAACCAGCGTTTCTATCTAAAATAGCATCCCTACGGGATTTTCAGGTGGATCACAAATTCACCTGCGATATGATAGCGTACAAGCACTGATCCGGTTTATCCATCATAACAAAACTTGAGCCAAACACATTATCCCTCACCCATTATTAGCAGGCGTCAATTATCCGCGTGACCCACGTCTCTCCCGTGACCATTGCGGGGTCATTGCGCGCTCACTGCGCGCTTTGCCCGCAATGACCGCGCAATTACCCCGCAGTGATAAGGGGAAGGCCGTGGACGGTAAAGCGCGAGACCGGAAGGTCGCCCCACATCCCAGAAACAGAATCTGAATGCCGCGTTACAGCGAATTTTCCGCTTTAAACCAATCCCAAAACAGCCGCATGCCCTCTTCGAAACCGGTTTTCGGCGCGAAATCCAGCATGATCCGGGCTTTGGAGATGTCGGCGCGGGTGCGCAGTACGTCGCCCGACTGCATCGGTTGCGGATCCAGGCTCGGCGTGATGCCGCTAATCTTCGCCAGCGCGGAGATCATGGCGTTCAGCGTCACGCCGCGGTCGTTGCCCAGGTTGATGATCTCGTAGCATTGGCGTTTGCGCGCATAATCCAGGGCAGAGAGCACGCCGGCGATGATGTCGCCGATATAGGTGTAATCGCGGCTGCTGGAACCTTCGCCAAACACCGGCAGGGCCTCGTTGCGCGAGAGCAGGGCGGCGAATTTGTGGATGGCGAGGTCGGGGCGCTGGCGTGGTCCGTAAACCGTGAAGAAGCGCAAGCAGAGCGTGTCGATGCCGTGCAGGTTGTGCCAGGCGTAGCATAGCAATTCCCCCGCTTTCTTCGTGGCGGCGTAGGGCGAAATGGGGTGATCGACCGGATCGTTTTCGGAAAAAGGCACGTGGGGATTGTTGCCATAGACCGACGATGAAGAGGCGAAAAGGAACTTGGCGACCTTGCGGCGCGCGCAAAACTGCAGCAGGTTCAGGGTTCCCATGATGTTGACCCGGGCGCAGAGAACCGGATCCTGGATGGACGAACGCACTCCGGCCAAGGCTGCCAGATGGATCACGGCCTGCGGCTGGATTTCGCCCAGGGCGTTTTCCCAGGCGGATTCGGTGATATCCGCCTCGAGCAGCGTGAACGCGGGATTGGCCAGGCAGGCGCTGATATTGCGGCGCTTGGTTTCAGGAGGGTAGAAAGGCGAAAAATTGTCCAGGCACAGCACGCGGTAACCACGGCCCAGCAAGGCTTCGCACAGATGCGAGCCGATGAAGCCCGCGCCTCCGGTCACCAGGATCGCGTCAGGCTCGTTCACGCGTGATCCGGGCTCCGATGCCGTTCAGTTTTTCTTCGATGCGGTCGTAGCCGCGGTCGATGTGGTAGATGCGCGAGATCACGGTCGTCCCTTCCGCCACCATGCCCGCCAAAACCAGGGCGGCGCTGGCCCGCAGGTCGTTGGCCATGACCTCCGCTCCGCTCAGGCTGGCCACGCCTTTCACACAGGCGACGTTGCGCTCCATGCGGATATTGGCTTGCAGGCGGTTGAGTTCCGCCACATACAGAAAGCGGTCCGGAAAGATCGTGTCCTCCACGAAACTGACTCCTACGGCGAGCGACATGAGCACCGTGAACTGGGCTTGCAGATCGGTGGGAAAGCCTGGATAGGGCAGGGTCAAAACGTCCACGGGCAGGATCTTGCGGGGCGGCGTGACGGTGATGGCGGAGTCCTGGACGTCGAGCTGGCAGCCCGCTGCGCGCAACTTTTCCAGCAATATGGCCAGATGCTCCGGCAGGCAGTCCGTAACGGTCACGGGCGCCGTTCCCAAAGCCGCGGCGATCAGAAATGTTCCGGCTTCGATGCGGTCCGGGATCATGCGCATCTCCACCGGGAAGAGGTTTTCCACGCCTTCGATGGTGAGGCTGGTGCTGCCTTTACCGGCGATCCGCGCGCCCATCTTGTTCAGCATGTCGATCGTGGAATCCACCTCAGGTTCCATGGCGGCGTTGAACATATGGGTGGTTCCTTCCGCCAAAACAGCGGCCATCAGAGCGTTGATGGTGGCGCCGACGCTGGATTTGGCGAAGTGGATCTCGGCTCCCGTGAGTTTTTCCGCCCAGGCATGGATGTAGCCGTGCTCGATATTTATCGTGGCGCCGAGGGCTTCCATGGCCTTCAGATGCAGGTCCACGGGACGCGTGCCGATCGCGCAGCCTCCGGGAAAAGAGACCCGCGCTTCGCCCAATCTGGCCAGCAGCGGCCCCAGCACGTAGATGGAAGCGCGCATCTGGCTCACCAGTTCGTAGGGCGCTTCGTTGTAGCAGATGCTGGCGGAATCGATGGACATCATGCCGCGGTCGTAGTCCACATGCGCGCCCAAAACGCGCAGCAGGTGCGCCATGGTTTTCAGGTCGATGAGGTTGGGAACGTTGCGCAGCACGGATTTTCCGGGCGCCAGCAGGCAGGCTGCCATCACTGGCAGGATGGCGTTTTTGGCTCCGCTGACGGCGATGCTGCCGCCTAAGTGGCGGTTTCCTTCGATGATAAAGCGATCCATGGGGTGTCCTTAAATTCCTTTCTGGGTTAATCTGGATGGCGCAGGGTCAGGTAGCGTTCGCGTCCCGCCAGGTCCGTTCCGGCTTCCACGCAGGCGAAACCATGGGCTGCGGCCACAGCGAGGATTCCCTGGCGTTGCGTGGCGCCGTGCTCGAAACAGACCAAGCCTTGGGGAATCAGACAGGCTGCCGCGCGCTCCAAAATGCGGCGGTAAAAACAAAGTCCGTCTTCGGCGGCGAGCAAGGCCTGGGACGGCTCCCAAGCACGCACCCGCGCTTCCAAGGCGTTGTATTCCGCAGGGCTGATGTAGGGAGGATTGCTGACGATGAGGCCGAAACTATCTCGCTGCGGCGGAAAGAGGTCCGCCCGGATAAACTCAATGGCGCAGTCGTGCCGTGCGGCGTTGCGCCTGGCCACGCTCAGCGCGGCTTCGCTGCTATCGGTGGCGGTGATTTCTACGGAAGGCATGCTCTGTTTGAGCGCGATGGCGATGGCTCCGCTGCCGGTGCCGATCTCCAGCACCTTGCTGCCAGGCCGCAACAAGCCCAGGGCCCGTTCCATCAGGCCTTCGGTTTCCGGACGCGGGATCAGAACCGCGGTGTTGACCTCCAGTTCGAGGCCGTAAAACCAGGCTTTTCCGAGGATGTATTGGGGCGGTTCCTGACGCTTGAGGCGGTCCACATATTCCTGCCAGAGCGCTGACTGCTCCGGGCTCAGAACGCTGTCGCGCCGTAAAGGCAGTTCCAACACCGGGCAGTGCAGAATATCCGAGAGCAGAAAATCCAGGTCATGCCTGTCCAAAGCTGCCAGTTCCGGGATTGCGGAAACCAAAGTTGGGGCGGTCTTACTCAGTTTGGCCGCCGTTATTCATGCTGAAAGTGATCTGAACTCTGCGCCCACCCTGTGTGAATTCCAGCCGGTCGCTCAGATAAGCCAGCATGGAGAGTCCGCGGCCGTTGTAATCCAGCGTCGGGTGCTTCTCCTGCTGCAGGTCTTGCATCCAGCCGGCATGGTCGAAACCGTCGCCATCGTCTTCCACGCTGACGCGCACAAAACCTGCCACGTTGTCGATGACCAGTTCATAACGGATGCGGCGCGCGGCGATCTGCGGCTGGGACAGTTTTTGCCGCACGAGTTCCTGAAACGGCTGGCCATCCAGTTTGCGTTCTTCGGGCGTGAGCCCCAAAGTGCCGTGGATAAAGGCGTTGTGGAGCATTTCATCCGTGCAGGCCACCAGATCGGTGAGCAGATCGGCGGGCAGGTCCAGATTCTCGTGCAGTAGCGGATTGGGCGAGGAAGGCAGGCTGATCCTGGCCAATCTGAGGGGGTTGATGATGCAGGTGACCTGCATCAGATCGGTGTTGCTAATGAACTTGCTTGACTGGTTTGGCTGCGGCTGGGCGCTCATTCCAGATTGACCGGGAAGAGTTGGTTGAGTTTGAGCATGGCAAAGAGTTCGTAGATGGTGCTGGAACTGCGGACGACTTCGATGTCTCCGCCTTTGCCGATGAAATCCTTGTAAAACATGAGCAGTTTGCCGATGCCGATGCTGCTGATGTTCTTGCAGGCATAGAGGTCCAGTTCCAGGAACCGGGCTTCGGACTGCAAGACCTCCGTGAGTTTGTCGTGCAGGATATTGGCGTTGTCGCTGTTCAGAAATCCCTCGATCTTCATGAACGCGCGATCGCCTTCGATCTTCAGATCAATAGTCATGTTACGCTCCTTGGTTTTGTTAAAAGGCAGTCTGCGCAGCACTTGCCATCTGTCAAGGAATTATTGCGCATAACCGCGGATGCGTTTTAAAACGGCGCTTTGCACTTGAGCCGGCGCGATGCCGTACTCGCGGAATTCCAGAGTGTAAATGGCCCGTCCCTGGCTGAGCGAACGGATCCGCGTGGCATAGCCGAAAAGTTCCGCCAGAGGAACGTCCGCCACGATTTCCTGCTGATACTCGTTGTGCCTGCGCAGCACCGAAATGTGGCCGCGTTTGGCGTTGATATCGGCGATGATGTCGCCCACAAAGTCGTCCGGACTGAGGACGTTGAGCAGCATGATCGGTTCCATGATGACGGGCGCCGCTTCGCGCAATCCTTTGCCGATGGCCATGGAAGTGGCGATGCGGTAGGCCAGTTCGTTGGAGTCCACGGGGTTGAAATCGCCGTCCAGCAGTTCGATCTGGACCCGTTCGACGTTTCCGCTGATCAGCGGCCCGTCGTTGAGGGCGTTGAGCGCGGCTTCCTCGATCGCTTTGTGGAATACGGCAGGGATCTTCTCGGGATTGACGAGGTTGACGAAGCGGTTCCTGGCCTCGGTTTCACCATCCTTGAGCGGAGACAGGCGGAATTTCACCTGCGCGTAGTTGCCCTTGCCGTTCATGTCGCGGATGAAGGTTTCGGAGCAGAGCACGCTGCCCGTGATCGTTTCCTTGTAGGAAACCTGCGGGTTGCCAACGTTTGCCCCCACGCCAAATTCGCGGCGCAGGCGGTCCACGATGATCTCCAGGTGCAGTTCGCCCATTCCGGAAATCAGGGTCTGGCCGGTGTCCTTGTCGATGCGCACGCGGAAGGTGGGGTCTTCTTCCTCGAGCCTGGCCAGGGCGTCGTTCAGGGTTTCCTGGTCGGCCTTGGTCTTGGGTTCGATGGCGATCGAGATCACGCTGTCCGGAAAGTGCATTTTGCCCAGCAGGATGCCGATGGAGCCGTCGGTGAGGGTGTCGCCGGTGGAAAGAAACTTGCAGCCCACGAAAGCGCCGATGTCGCCGGCATGCAGTTCGTTCAGGTCATGCTTGCGGTTGCTCATCATGTGCAGGATGCGGGCTACGCGTTCGCGTTTGCCGCTGTTCTGAATGGTGAAAGTGGCGCCTTTTTTCAGGGTCCCGGAATACACGCGCACATAAACCAGTTTGCCCACATATTTGTCGCTTTGCACCTTGAACGCCATGCCCACAAAGGGTCCCTTGGGATCAGGATGGACCTCGATCTCCGCCTCGGAATCGGGGTCGAAACCCAGGCTGGGAGGAACGTCGAGGGGCGAGGGCAGAAAGTCGCAAATGGCGTCCAGAAGCAGTTGCACACCCTTGTTCTTCAGCGAGGAACCGCACAACACGGGCACGAAACTTCCGCAAATGGTGCCTTTGCGGATGGCGCGCCGGATGAGTTCGGGATCCAGATCTTCCCCATCCAGAAAGGCGGCCAGCAGTTCGTCGTCAAACTCGGAAATGCTGTCCAGAAGTTCTTCGCGTTTGGCCAGGGCGGTTTGCAGCATATCGGGGGGAATCTCGGCCAGATGGGTTTCGATGCCCTGGGTGTCGGGGTCGAAGGTCCAGGCCTGCAGCGTGATGAGGTCGATCACGCCGCTGAAATTCTCTTCGCGGCCGATGGGAATGTTCACCGGTTTGGCAAGCGGGGTCAGGCGTTCGTGGATCATCTGGATCGCCTGCTCGTAATCCGCGCCGCTGCGGTCCAGTTTGTTGATGTAGGCGATGCGGGGAATGTTGTAGCGGTCGGCCTGGTGCCACACGGTTTCGGATTGCGGCTCGACCCCCGCCACTCCGCAAAACACGCCCACAGCGCCATCGAGGACGCGCAGGCTGCGTTCCACCTCGGCGGTGAAATCCACATGGCCGGGCGTGTCGATGATGTTTATCTGCTTGCCTTTCCAATCGCAGGTCACGGTGGCGGAAGTGATGGTGATGCCGCGTTCGCGTTCCTGCTCCATCCAATCAGTGAAAGTGTTGCCGTCGTGCACCTCGCCCATCTTGTGCAAAAATCCCGTGTAATACAGGATCCGCTCCGTGGTCGTGGTCTTCCCGGCATCGATGTGGGCCATGATGCCGATGTTCCTGATCCGGCGTAGCGGACTGTCCGAGTCGCTGTTCATAATAACGTTCCTGAGCGCACCTTTAGATGTTTGGATTTGAAAATAACCATTTATTAAGGCTGAGCTTCTTTGTCCACAAAAAAGTTACATCGCTGTTCCGGTGTGGAAAATGTGGCTGCGGATTCCGCCTGGCCCTGCTTTCCACCGGATTTCCCACGCTGCCCGTAAATTGCTGTCCGCCATGATGTTGATTGCTGCGCCCTGGAGGCTTGCAGTCAATCACTTGTCTATCACTAGTCAATCAAGCGTTAATAATTGAGAAGTGATTGACTAGTGATAGACAAGTGATTGAC
>CAYSAT010000094.1:0-7145 GCA_964429035.1 uncultured Candidatus Cloacimonadota bacterium
AAGAGGGGATCCAGCCTCCGGTCAGATCGTTCAAAGTGGTCTCTCCCAACCAGATTTGGGTAGGAATATCGAGCAGCGGAGTGGAAAAGTTGTTATTGAAGCAGATGGCGGTGATCTGGCCGGCGCAGTTCATTTCGTGGCCATAATAGATGGTCTCGAACAAACTGGTGCGGTAATACATGTTCAGCGGCACGTTGGCCAGTTGGTCGCCGGGTCCGATGCCATGCACAGCCTGGACCACCACCTCCAGGTTGGGAGTCTGGTCGTTGGCGGGATTTTGGTCGCCGGCAAGGGCAACGCGGGCGTAAAGCGTTTCCGGGCCTACGGTTTCGGGTATCCAGGGCATGGGGAACGGAATGGTCTGGCCAGGCTGGATGTCGGGTCCCGGCCAATTGAAAACCTGGATTCCCGCGCCTCTGTACAACTGGACCTGATAGTTGCTCTGCAGACTGGTGCCGGGGTTGGCAATCGTAAGCGTGTAAAGGGTTTGATCCCCTATCCTGGGCGTAGTGCTGCCGGAGAGGGAAACCGCCGCCAGGTCGTTGGGTTCGCGGGCCGGATTAGCTGCGGCGGCTTGGGGCGAAATCGCCGCCTGGGCAAGGCATAGCGCGCCGGTGATGATTATCAGAAATAGACATCGTTGCATGGTTGCCACCTTTCTCTCTTATCAATTATCTGTTGCCGGGCCGGGATACCCAGGGAATCCGCCATCAAGCGGTGCAAGCGGTATCGAGCGGCGCCAGGAGGCTGGAAACTTGTGCTCGGCAGCTTGATGGATGGGTGTTTTTTGTCCAGTTTTTTTTGGAGTTGGGCAGGGAAAACCAGAAAAGCAGGGACGGGCGGCCTTATCAAGCGCGCGGAATCACTGCCAGGAAGTATTGGACAGCCTGGCCTTCCCAGCTGGAACCGAGTATGCGGGCGCCTGCTCCAGTCCACATCTATACCAAATTGGCTCTCTTTCAAACAGAGTGGGCAACCCAGTGAACCTAGCCCGGTGGCAAACCCGCTTCAGCGGGTGCAGGACGGTAGGCGGGCGATTCATCGCCCGTGTAGAATAAACCAAACTCCACCCCATTTTGTAGTCAACTCATTTGAATGAGTGCAGGGCTTCAGGGTATTATTCATCCGGCCTTTGTCACACTCTCAAGGTCCTCATCTGTGAAGTCCTGCACCGGTTGAAACCGGTTTTTTGTTACATGGCCCCTTGTTTGGCACGGGCGATAAATCACCCGCCTACCATCCTACGCCCTCCGGGCTTACCGGCTCGGATTGGAAGAGAGCCACCATATTTCGTCCAAATCTATTACTCTGCCGGAGCGCCGCCGGAAAGTGTTGCTGGGTAGAGATTTGGAAACAAAATCCCGGTGTTCCGGGTGTTTTCCACGCTGCCAGGATTCCGTGCAGGAATACAGACCCGGCGAGGTAGTTTCTACAGTAAAGCGGACCCAAAAAGGAGTTCACATGCCACGCCTGATAATGCTGACCCTCATGCTGTTGGCGGCACTTTCCGCCCTCGTTGCCCAAAGCGGCTCCCATGGTTCTTATCTTGACGAAGATTACGCGCCGGGCTATCCGGACTACGGCTTTCCCCAGCCTGGAATCGGGCAATTGCTCCAGGTGTGGGAAGGCAGGTTTGTGCCGCAACTGCCTGAAGATGAACAGGATGCCGCGCTAGACCTGCTGGCCGAACTGCGCGCCAGGATCTGGCAACTGAGCCAGCCCTCACAGCCTGCGCATGGACACGGCGCTTTCCCACGTCCCATGCATCCCCGCGACTTCGAGCAGTTTGAGGAGGACGTCAAAGACGCCTTCTTTGGCGATGACGCGCTGCATCTGATAAACCTGGTGGCGGAGGATAACTACTTCAGCGCCAGCCAGATCGTCGCAGTGCTGGACCAACTGACCTGGTCGGACGATAAGTTGGACGCCCTGCGCGCAATGTTTCCCCGCTGCGTGGATAAACGCAACAAATACAAGATCCTGGCGTGCTTCACCTACAGTTCGGACAAGGACGAGGCGGAAAAGATCATCCGGGCCAGGCCCTGAAGCTGCGGCAGCAGCGAAAAACATTGACAATATCCCAGCCGCGGATATTCCTGCAGACGTGAAATATTGCCCCATCCAGACAGGAGTGAGACGATGCGTAAAACCCTCTACCTGATCGACGGCACCGCGCTGCTTTACCGCTCGCACTACGCCTTTATCAAGAACCCCCTGATCAATTCCCGGGGCGAAAACACGAGCGCCATCTTCGGCGTGATCAACTCCTTCCTCCACATCCTGGACCTGAAACAGGCGGAATACGTGCTGATCAGTTTCGACCGCAAGGCGCCCACATTCCGCCACGAATTGAGCGAAGCCTACAAGGCCAACCGTCCTCCCATGCCCGACGATTTGGTAGCGCAGATAGAGCCTGTGCACCGGTTCTTCCATTTGATCGGCCTGCCGGAAATTTCCCTGGACGGCTATGAGGCGGACGACGTTCTGGCCACGCTGGGCGAGCATTTCAAGGCGGAATTCGACATCGTTTACGTGACCGGGGACAAGGATTATTCGCAATTGGTGGAAGAGCGCGCGGTGGTCTTCGATCCCGGCAAGGACGCCACTTTGGACCGCGACGCGGTATTCGCCAAATACGGCGTCTATCCCGAGCAGTTCGTGGATTATCTGGCCATAGTTGGCGACAGCAGCGACAACATTCCGGGCGTGAAAGGGATCGGACCGAAAGGCGCGGAGACGCTGTTCAAGCAGTTTCGCGGCCTGGACGAGATCTATGCCCAACTGGACGAAGTGCCGGAAAAACTGCGCGGCAAACTGGCGCAGGAACGGGAAAACGCCTTTCTCTCGCGGCAATTGGCGCAGATCGTGCGCGACGTCCCCATTCCCTTTCCCGCTGCTGAACAGCTGAGTTTTAAGCCCAAAGACCTGGCCGGAGCCCTGGAATTCCTCAACCGCTACGAGTTGCGGACCCTCAAGCGCCACATCGAAAACCGCTATCCGCAAGCCGCAGAGTCCGCGCCGCCAGCTTCCGAAACTGCGGAACTGGTTCAGGCGGATATCTTTGCCGAAGATACTCCGGTCCCGGAAACACAGCCCCGCCAGCCGAAATTCGCTGCCCGGCTGGTTGACGCGCAGAACTTGCCGGACTTGCTGCGAGTTGTGTCTGCCGCGGAAAAAGTAAGCCTGGACACGGAGACGGACTCCCTGGATCCCATGCAGGCAGCACTCGTGGGCATTTCCCTGTGCGTGGAGGATAGCGAGGCCTGGTATCTGCCTCTGGGGCACAAAATGCACGACAACCTGCCTCTGGACAAGACCCTGGCCGCGCTGCAAGAGGCTCTAAAAGGCAAACCCATCCTGGGCCACAACCTCAAGTATGACCTCATCGTGCTGCATCGGCATGGCTGGAAAGTGGAAAACCCCATCTGGGACACCATGCTCGCGGCCTATATCCTGGATCCCGGCACCAACCAGTATTCCCTGGATGCTTGCGCGGCCGCCGAACTCCAGCACACCATGATCCCCATTTCCTCGCTGCTGGATAAAAAGAACAACACCAGCTTCGACCTCGTGGACGTCAATGCCGCCTGCGCATATTCCGCGGAAGACGCCTGGGCGGCGTTCCAACTGCATCCCATCTATCGCCAGCGCCTCGAGGCAACCGGGCTAGCAGAACTCTACGAACGCGTGGAAATTCCGCTGATCCCCGTGCTGCAAAGGATGGAGGAGAACGGCGTGCGCATCGACACCGCGCAATTGAACGAGATCTCGCGCAACATCAACCTGGAACTGAAAGCCCTCACCGAGGACATCTATGCCTACGCGGGCTACCAGTTCAACCTCAATTCCACGCAGCAGCTGGCGAAACTGCTCTTCGAAGAAAAGAAGATCCCCGCCGGCAAGAAAACCAAGAGCGGCTGGTCCACCGATAACAGCGTGCTGGAAGAACTGGCGGGGGATTACGAGATCGCGGACAAACTGATCCAGTACCGCATGCTCACCAAGCTGGAATCCACCTATGTGGGCGCCCTGCCCAAACTGATTAATCCAGGCACCGGGCGCATCCATTCCTCGTTCAACCAGACCGTGACCTCAACGGGCCGGCTCTCCTCGTCCAATCCCAACCTGCAGAACATTCCCATCCGCACCGAACTCGGCCGTTCCATCCGCAAGGCCTTCGTGTCCGGAGATCCGGATTGGGCGGTCATGTCGGCGGATTATTCCCAGATCGAGCTGCGCCTGCTGGCTCTGATGTCGCGCGATTCCGTGCTGCTCGAGGCTTTCCGGCAGGGCCTGGACATCCATCGGCAGACCGCCGCGCTCATCACCGGCAAAGACCTGTCAGCCGTTACCAGCGAGGAACGGCGCCGCGCCAAGGTCATCAACTTCGGCCTGCTCTATGGCATGGGGCAAAAGAAACTCAGCCGGGAACTGGGCATTCCGGTCGCCGATGCCAAAGAAATGATCCGCTACTACTTCGAGCGCTTTCCCTCCATCAACGCCTACATCAGCGACAGCAAGGCCGAAGCCCGGCTCCAACGCTTTTGCCAGACCCTGTTCGGCCGCAAACTCTACCTGAAGAACATCACCAACGCGAACCAGGGTTTGCGCGCCGAAGCCGAAAGAGTGGCGGTGAACATGCCCATCCAGGGAACCGCCGCCGACCTCATCAAGATCGCCATGATCGACATCCACCGGCAGATCCAGTCCGACGACCGCATCCGCATGATCCTGCAAGTGCACGACGAACTGGTGTTCGAGGTGCGGAAAGACTTTCTGCCGGAAGCGGAAATACTGGTCCGCGCCGCCATGGAAAACGCCATGCCCCAGCAGTACCGCGAAGTGGTGAGCCTGCGGACCGACATCGCCTGGGGCGCTAATTGGTTCGAGGCGCATTGAGTTTTACCTCCGGTCCGAATGCCGTCCTGATTGGAATAATTTATGCAAAGGTAAACGCGGGGAGGAAACCGCATATGAAACGCAGAGTATTGTTTCTGATCATCGCTTTCGCTGCAATCGCCTTGTCCGCTCTGGATACGGCCTGGATCGCTGCAGGGGACGCAAGATTCCCCGGGCAGGAACCTCAAAACGAAGGGTCTTTTCCAGGTTCACGCAGCAGCTGGCAACGCACCCAAAGCACCAGATACCACTTCTATAACGGCTGGCAGCCCTACACCCTGGAACATTTCGGCTACAACACGCAGGGACAGGTTGACCTGATCGGCCGCCATCTCAGTTTTGAAGGGGTTTGGGAGCTTCGCTACACCCGGGATTACGTTTACAATGCCCAGGGGCAGCTTCTGGAGACCGTTTACTATGATATCAACGACGGCGTCTGGAGCAACCTGCACAAGGAAAGCAACACTTACGACAGCGCCGGAAACCTGGACCAGGTGATGGTTTACGAAGGCTCCGGAAACTCCTGGTATCTGAGTTGGCAGCAGGTGAACAGCTACGAGCAAGGCCGGCTGGCCAACGAGCATCTCTATAGTTACGATTCCCTGGAGGGGACCTTTACAGATTACGAAATCCGGGATTATATCTATAATGCGTCCGGCCAGTTGGTGGAAAAAAACATCGTTGCAGCCAGTGGCGAACCGGGTTACACAAACCAATATCGGATACTCTATTCCTACAATGCCGACGGCAGTTTAGCGCTGGAGCATTATCAGGGTTGGGGCTGGATGGGCACCCACTACGAGTGGTACGACCAATTCCGCAATGTCCACAGCTACGACGCCAACGGCTACCTGACCGGGATCATGGAACAAGCCCCTTCCGATAGCCTCGGCTGGCACGACAGCAAATGCTACACCTACACCAACGACGCCTATGGCAACCCCACCCTGGTGCTCTACCAGATCCACTTCGCCGAGGGTTGGCAGGATTCCTATAAGTGGGAAAACGTCTATTCCAACACCGCCTCTGCCGATGAATACGCCCCGGCTGCCATTTCCCGGTTGGAATGCCGTCCCAATCCTTTTTCCGGCTCTGCGGAGATATCTTTCCTAATGAAGGAATCTGCGCCTTCCGTATTGGCGGTTTACAACCTGAAAGGGCAGAGAGTCAGGACCCTGGCCAGTGGAGTCCGTTCTGCCGGCGCGTATAGTTTTGCCTGGAACGGCAAGGATGCTGCGGACAGGGATTTGCCCACGGGGATCTACCTGCTGAGATTGAGTGTTCCTGGCCAGGATTCCATTGTGAAGAGGGTTACCCGGTATTGAAGTCCTGCACCCATTGAAATGGGTTTGGTGAAAATGCTGGGTTCATCTACGAGCACGGGCGATAAATCACCCGCCTACCGTCCTGCACCCGCTAAAGCAGGTTTATCAACGATCTGAACGCCGGAGGCGTGACAGATGATAGCCTGGGGTGGAGCGACCGGGGTCCTCGGCGCCATGCTGCGCATGACGCCGAGGACCCCGGTCGCTCCACCCCAGGCTATCATCTGTCGCCCTTCCAGGGCACAGCCTGCGTTCGAGGCTTTCACCTTCTGTGGCGACGGAACGTCCCCACCCACAATTCTGCCACATCCTGGATCAGTATCCAATCCTTTTGAGAAGATCCGCAATTGTCTTCCCCGGAATTCCGGCCTGGCTCCGGTTATCATCACGCTGTCAATGCGCGCTCATTACGGGCCAAGCGCGCAGTGAGCGCGCAGTAACCCCGCAGTGATAACGGGTTCCGAAGAAGACGGATGCGGCAAAAAGGCTCTCTTTCAAACCAAGTGATTAAGGTAACCCATCAGGATCTAGTGCTTCTGAGTTGTTAAGCCCGTATCTATCCCCTTTGAATAGTCCTACGGACTATTCAACGGGCATGGATCCGAAATCACCCACTCGATTTGAAAGAGAGCAGTGAAAAAAAAGACTGGATCCCAGATAACTCACTCCACCAGCCAACAAGCTGTCTGGCGAGGACCCCTAAAGCCCGGGATGACTGACACCATTCCGGGACTCGCCAACATCCTTGCTCTTTACTCTCTACTCTTCGCTCTCTGCTTTTTGCTCTAAAAAAAAGCCCTTCCAGGCAGGAAGGGCTTTGTATTTGTATGGGTTTCGGAGTTCTTCAGTACATTCCACCCATGCCAGGATTGGGCATCGGGGCAGGCGGTTCGGGCTCTTTGATGTCGGTGATGATGCACT
>CAYSAT010000095.1:0-7094 GCA_964429035.1 uncultured Candidatus Cloacimonadota bacterium
TTTGCCGTATAACACCGCGGGGATCATCCCGGAGTTGCGTAACGCGGTTAGTTCGCTGTGTTTGGTAGTGTTTCTTTTTTGGGCATCGATATTAAATATCATTCATTCCTCCATCTCCAGCCTATCTAAACAAGATGCTGAGAGATTCTTCTATATGTACTTTCTTTATCGCTATGGCGAGCATTTCGGCTATGGAGAGCTGCACTATTTTGGGGCAGTTCTGCGCTTCTTCGGATAGGGGTATGGTATTGGTGACAAAGAGTTTTTCGATCGGCGAGGCATCGATGTTGCGTACCGCGGCTCCGGATAGCACACCATGGGTGCAGGCGGCGTAGATCCTTTTCACGTCGTGCTCTTTCAAGACTTTGGCCACCTTGATCAAGCTGCCGCCGGTGTCGATGATATCGTCAAACAGGATGGTCGATTTACCGCACACATCGCCGATTATGTTCAGGAGTTCCGTCTGGTCGTCGTTGCCGCTGCGCCGTTTATCCCCGATGGCAAAACCGCAGTTCAGGCGTTTGGCCAAAGCCCGGGCTCGATTGGCGCCGCCGGAATCAGGCGAAACCACCACCACATCATCGATATCCATGCTGCTGAAGAAGCGGGCAAAAGTGGGGATCGAAAACAAGTGGTCGACCGGGATGTTGAAAAAGCCCTGGATCTGTTCCGCGTGCAGGTCTACAGTAATGACTCTATCGGCGCCTGCCACTGTTAGCAGGTCCGCGACCAGTTTGGCGGTGATGGGTACGCGGGGCTGGTCTTTCTTGTCCGAGCGGGCATAAGCGTAGTAAGGGATGACGCAGTTGATCCTTTGGGCCGAGGCGCGTTTCAGGGCGTCGATCATGATCAGCAGGTCCATCAGGTTGTCGTTGACGGGCCGGCTGGTCGGTTGAATGATGAATACATCAGCGCCGCGGACATTGTCGTTGATCTTCACAAAGGACTCATCGTTGGAAAACTTAAATAGATCGATATCCGCCAGGGGGACACCTGTATAGCGCGCCACTTCCTCCGCCAGATTGCGGTTGGCATTTCCTGCGATCAACTTAAGTTTGGAATACATCCTGATACTCTTTCCTTTTGATAGTCCTTACTATCTGCGTCCAATGACCAGCCTGGTCAAAGGACTTCTTGCATTTCTGCGCTTGGTCTGCGGACGGGAACATTCCGAAGCATGTTGATCCGCTTCCGCTCATCATTGCAAGATCCGCGCCAGCGCTGCGCAGCCGCTCCAGTACCTTGTCCACCACGGGATACTGCGCACAAACGGCAGACTCCAAGCGGTTGAAACAGCATTTCTGCCAATTGGCCTGCTGGAAGCCGTGCCGGTCTGAGCAAGCGGGAACAGGGGCCAGGCGATAGGCCTCGGCGCTGGAAATCCTGACATTGGGATTGACCAGCAGTATGTTCCGGATGTCTAAATCAGCGCAGGGAGTGATCTTCTCACCCCGGTTGGTCGCCCAGGCAGTACCTCCCTGCAAAAAGTAAGGGATATCACTGCCAAAACCGGCGGCGATCTCTTCCATTTCCGCAAGGGTTAACTGCAAATTCCACAGGGAATTCAGGGCTCTGATGACATTGGCGGCGTTACTGCTGCCACCGCCCAAACCAGCTGCCAGGGGAATATGCTTCTCCAGATGGATTTCAACGCCTTGATCAGGCTGGAATTCCCTATGCAGGTAATTCGCCACTTGAAGGACCAGATTATCCCCGGACACCATTTCAGGCAAGTTAGACCACATTTTTACGTGCCGCTTTTTTGTCAAAGCATATTTGAGGGTATCACAAACTGAGACACTGCAAAGCAATGTCTCAATCTGATGGTAGTTATCCGGCAGTTCTGCCAGGATTTCAAGATACAGGTTTATTTTTGCGTAGGAAGCGAGCTGCATTCTTTTTCTGCTTGTTCGGTATGTCTTCCCCGTAGTAGTAGTAATAGTAGTAATAATAGTAGTAGTAGTTCTGTTTGCTGTAGTATTTCTGGACGTAGATGCCGTTGACGATGATCCCGTCGATGGTGGCGTTGATGTTTTCCATCAACTCTTTGGTGCGCTTGACGATGCCTTTCTCGGTGAAGCCGCAGCGGACCACGATGAGCGTCAGGTCAACCTTCTTGGTGAGGATCAGGGCGTCGGTGACAGCAATGATGGGCGGAGTGTCGAAGAGGATGAAGTCGTATTTGGATTTTACATCTTCGATCAGTTTATCGGTGCGGGACGAAGAAATCAACTCCGAAGGGTTGGGAGGCACAAAACCGCTGGTGATAACATCCAAGTTGGGAATTCCAGTCTGCTTGGCGACCTGTTCCAGCGAGACGTCCGGATCGATCAGGTAATCGCTGAGGCCGTTTTCCTTCTCCACGCCGAACTTGTTGTGGATCATGGGACGGCGCATGTCCATGTCAATCAACAGGACCTTGCTGTTCATTTGGGAAAGCGTGATGGCGATGTTCACAACGGTAGTGGACTTACCTTCTTTGGGACCGGAGGAGGTAACCAGCAAGGTGGTGCTGCCGACGGGCTTCTTGGCCAGGATATTGGTACGCAGGGTGCGGTAGGACTCGGCAATGGGCGATTTGGGGGCGTAGTGCGAAACCAACTGCATCATAACGTAGTGCAGGGACTTGCTGAGCTGTTCCTTGTTCTCGCCTTCGGCTTGCTCGATCAGGTTGTTGAACTCCATGATGCGGGATTCGGATTCCTGGATCAGGGGGATCGTACCGAAGATCGGAAGCCGGACGTAGTTCTCCATGTCTTCCAGGGTGCGCAGCTTGGTATCCAGCGAGTGCACCAAAAACGCTGCCGCGATACCCAAACCGAGGCCCAGGATGATGCCTACCAGCATGTTCATGGACACCCTGGGTTTGATGGGAGCGCCTGGTTTTTCGGCGTAATCCAGGATTCTGACGTTACCGATCTTGGCCTGTTCAGCAATACGGGCGTCCTCGTACTTCTCCATCATGATGCCATATATCTTTTCGTCCAGGGTCATGCTGCGCATCAGTCGCGCCAGTTCCAACTCTTTGTCCGGCAGGGTGATGATCCTGTCGTCGTAGATGTTTTTGGTCTGTTCCAATCCATTGACCAGGGTCCGCGCCATTTCCAGTTCCACGCTGGCCTGAACTATCTTCGTGATCAGTTCGTTGCGCGTGGAGAGCGGGTCTCTGCTGAGGGAGACGTTGATGAACTTGCGGATCTCAGTATCCAGGGTGGCTTTGGTTTTGGCCAGCTCATCCTGCAGCAGTTTCATTTGCGGATGGTTTTCCTGGTAGTTCTCGTTGGTGCGCAAACGCGCGATCATGGCCTGGGTGTTGGTGATCTGTTTGCGCAATTCTTCTATATATGGTGCCTGGAGGACGTTTTCCACCTGGGTAAGCAGGGAATCCTGGTCTTGCAGCTGCCGCTGGTAGAGGTTCAGGGTTCTGGCTTTGACTGCCTGATCGGTGAGCGCTGCTTCGTATTGGGATTCGATATCGCCGGATTGTTCGATCCACTGCCTAGTTGTTTCTGAGAGCTCGACCAGCTTGTTCTCGTTCTTGAAAGCGCGCAGGTCATCTTCCGAGATTTGCAGGCGGCGGGAGATCAGGTCCAGTTGTTCGCCCAGAAACTCACGGATGGTGGTGAATTCCAACCTGGCGATCTGTGTGTTTTGTTGCTGGACGGCATCCGCGATGGCGTTGACCGCAGCCATGGCCTCGCCTTGATTGGTGGACTCGAAAGACAGGTTCAGGATGTCAGTGTCGCGTTTGCCTTCTACCTTTACCGCGCCCAATCTGCCGGCCGGATACTCTGAAGTGCTGATGGGATAGGCTTCCCAATCGGGATTTTTCTTCATCACTTCCCAGGCCGCAGTTAAGATCGATTTGCTCTTGATCTGTTCGATCTGGTTGTTGATGTAGTTCTTGCCGCTGCCCTGGTTGGTTAAGGCCAGGATGTCGGCTCCGGTGTTCTGGTTTTCCAGCAGGACTCTGGCGGAGGCTGAATAGATACGCGGTTGCCTGTATGTGTAGATGATTGTGGCTGCTAATACCAGTACAAACACCAGAACGATCAGATACCTGTATTGCAGGATTATGCGCAGGTAATCGGACAGTTTTATTTCATCAGGCTGCAGGGGCTGCATATTTTGGGTTGGTTGTTCCATCTCACTCCACCTATTTGATATTGGTTACAAGATTGTACACGCTCAGGGCGATGGCAGCCTTGGAAAGGAAGTCGGCCACCTTGCTGAAAGCGTAGAAGATTGTGCCTGAGACGACAATGGTGTCTCCGGGTTGCAAACGCAGGTCATAGATCATGTTCTCGGTCTCAATCCCCGTTTCCTCATCGATTTCCCTGGCCGTTTGGGTGTTGGTGGCGAGATATCTGTGGTCGGCGGTTTCCATATACTTCTTCAGGTTGATCCAGATGATTTTCGACTCGGAATAGTTATCCACCGAGGTATTGGCGGGCCGGACGACCCGGATCTTGGTCAGTTTGGCGTCTTCGCTGGGTCCGCCGGCCAAAGCCAGCAGGGTCAGAAAGTCCGTGTCATCAGGGACAAGGTATAATCCCGGCTTGGCAACCCTGCCAAGGATGTAGACGTTCATTTTTAGCTTTTCCACGCCGCTTCTGTTGCCTTCGTAGGAGTAAGCTGAGATGCTACTCGAGGTTGTAACCGTCGGGCTTGCCTGCCCAAATACCAGCAGGGCCATGCAGAGCATTAACAAAGATAGCAGTATCTTCTTCACCATCGCCTCATTTCTTCGTGTTTTAGTAATTTTTTAAGACTCTCGAATTACGTCAAGACAAATCTTTATTGCCTTGCGAACAAGTTAGTTACATAGTACATTGCATTCCCGGGAGCTTCGCATATTCCATTCCAGGGCACACCATGGGGTCTGGTTCGTGGTCTTGTTCATCACCTTTCCCGGACCTCCCTTTGGTTACGTGGGAAGTCATAAGGAGGCGATAAAGAGGGGCGCGTTCCAGGGCTGGCGGCAATTGGGCCAACTTCTGCGCAATCATATCAAACATGGGCAGATACGAGCATCCTGATTACTGGATGTGGACAACTCTTTCCGCGGATTCCGATCCCAGATACATCTGCATCCCTTCATCCCAGTCAAAGGAATCGATCCTCCACCTGAGGCTTTGCCCGGAATACTGCGTGGCCAGGTTAACTGGCAATGTTACGGTCAAGGGGTCGATTTCCAAGGCCACCATAAGATCGTGATGCCATACATAATTGTAGTTTTCATCGAACACTATCAAGCGGAACTTCGAGGCGAAGCCACTGCGGTTCCACTTGAATTCGGCTCCGACCGGTGAAATCGTTGCGTTGTTTTCAGGAGTCAGAGGAATGCTCTTGCTGAGCAATCCATAGGATATCGTATCGGATCTGGAAACATTTCCTGAGGAATCCACCAGATCAATGAAATAGGAATACCAAACCCGTTCAGTCAACTGCGTATCGGTATCCAGATAATAGGTGGCAGAGGACGGGATGGAGTCAATCTGGATAGGCTCGGGGTCAAACTCGTCGTAGCGGTAGACCTTCACGTGGCTAAGGTCGTTATCCAGGAAGGGATTCCAGGAAACCCTGATCCAATCTCCGTCCGGAACGGTGTCGATGCCGTTGTTCTCGTCATTAATCTGGATCGGTTGCCCCTGGTAGACAACCGGCTGGTCGCCGGTATCGCCTAGATGCGGGGTCAGGACAGGCGGGATGGGAGGAACCTTGTCTTTGTCGTTCTCATCCTGTCCAGAGCAAGCCGATACAAGCAACGTGGCTATTATAAGCCCCAAGAGGATAATCCTGTGCATCATCATCTCCTTTAGAAATTGACTCTCAAGCCCACCCGGTTGGTGATGCCGACGGGGTTTGTGACCAGCGCGTAATCAATACCCACACCATAGACATTCACGGTGGCTCCAAAGGTCAGGTTCTTCGAGTAATAGCCAGCCCTGAGGCTTCCCAGATCCTTGTAGGACCACTGTGCTCCATAATGGCTGGTACCGTCATAGACATAGTCATAATCGTAGGCAAGTACCAGTTCGGAATCCAGAAAGGGAACCGGCTGGCTGACGGCTATGCCCAGTTTGGTGTTGAACAGGACTTGATCCACGTGTTCCGATTGGGTGTCCCAGCCGATATCAGTGCCAGAGATATCCTGGAAATTGATCCCGAAATCCAGCTTGCCCAGTTCCTCCCAATCGAACAGAACACCCATGTCGGTCTTGACCTTGAATCCGAAGTCCAGGCCGATGCCGTCGCCCTTGTTGTCCATGATGTTGCGTCTGATGAACTTGACGTTTCCTCCCACATAAGTGTCGAGGGGCACCGCAAAAAACATCCAACCCATGTTGAGATCAAAATGCTGGTGTTTGGCAAAGGCAAATTGATAGAGGTCATCCGTGCTGCGAAATGTACCGTCCGGATCACCAGAAAGCTGGTAGTCGCTGTTGTTGATGCGCTGATCCACATTGGTCCCGATCAGGTAAGATTCGTCAAAGACAGGGATGTCCGAGACGGTCAGGCGGGTGAGATTAAGTCCGATCGTCACACCATTGGGCAGCGGCTGGCAGTAACTGACGTTGTCGTAGGAAGCCAAGCCATTGTAGAGGAAAGCATGCATGGCCGAAATCTCTTTTTTGGTGATCTGGGCAATCCCCGCGGAATTCCAATAGATCGCGGAACCATCGTCAGCCAGGGAGGAAAAGGCTCCACCCATTCCCAGAGACCGGGTTCCGGCGCCAATCATCATGAAGTCCCCGGCAAAGCGTCCGGCAGCCAAAGGCAGCAACAGCAGAAGGGCGGCGATTGAGGTCAGTATTAGCTTCTTCATCTTATCCCCTATTTGATAATGGCCATTTTCATGGTTTTGACGATTTTTTTACTGCCTTGGGTGGCAATGAGTTTGTAGAAATATACTCCATTGGCCAGGAAGAAATCGAACTCGTCTTTGCAGTCCCAGCCGTAAAGCGTTCGCGGATACTCGTGATAACCTACGCCAGTGGGTAGGTTGGAGAATGTTTTCACCAGCCTGCCAGATACTGTGTAAACCTTGATCTGCACGTCGTCCGCGTCATCTGTAAGCACGTAGGTGAAGC
>CAYSAT010000096.1:0-6737 GCA_964429035.1 uncultured Candidatus Cloacimonadota bacterium
TATTGCCAGCCCTGCAAACTGAGCATGCCCGCCCTGAACGACCTGGCGCTCAAGTATGACAGCCTCACCGTGGTGCTGGTCTCCATCGACGCCCCGAAGATGCAGACGAAAGCCAAGGCCTTCCTGAAAAGCAAGGGCTTCCAGTTCGTAACGCTGTTCGACGCGGACAAGGTTCTGGCCAAGAAACTGAACGTGGTGAATCCGCCGCACACCTTCCTGCTGGATAAAACTGGCGAGATCGTGTGGTCGCACCTGGGTTACGAGCCCGGAAATGAGGCGGAATATGAACTGCAGATCCGCAGTCTCTTGGGGCTCGAAGAAGAGAAAACCGACGGCTGCCAGACGGGTGGCTGCGGTGAGGATTGTCCCGGCAGGGCCAACCCGGAGGATTGCGGATGCGAAGAATAATCCTGCTGGCCTTGTTGCTTTCCCTGGCGGCGGTTTTGGGCGCGCAAAGCACCCTCGCCGTGAATGGGCTCAACGAGGCGAAATTCATCTACCGCACCGTTCCGGACTCGCTGCACGTCTATTTCCGGGACTCTTTCGCCTTTGGCCTCAGTTACCGCAATTTCAGTTTCGGGATGAAATTCATCGCCGAACTGCCCAAATACAGCACCAGCCAGAGCGACCTGCTGGAAGAACTGGCTCCGGAAAGGCTGGATTTGGGCTGGAAGGAACTCTACGTCTCCTACGCCAAAGACGCCTATTTGCTGCATGCCGGGACGATCGAAGAGACCTTTGGCAGCGGGATCGCCTTCCGCAGTTTCCAGGATCTGGAGTTTGACACGGACAACCGCGTGGCGGGCTTCAAATTCGGCTACGACGACGATCTGCAGGTGAAGGCGCTCTACGGCGCGATCCTGAACGCGGACCGCAACAACGATTCCTACGACCTGGCTTACGGCATGGACGCGGCCTACCCCCTGCCCGCACTGTTCACGCCGGGCCTCACAGCCCTGCAAATGCGCGTTGGCAACGCTTTCGGAGGTTGGGACACGAACAACGTTTACGGCGGCAGATTGAAGTTCCTCAGCGGAGTTTTCGAAGCCGCCGGCGAATATTACCTGCGCGACCATCAAAGACCGGACACCGGACTGCCAGCGATATCCGGAAACGCGCTCTACGCCACCCTGGCCGTGAGCCTGAGCCCCGTGCAGTTTGGCGGCGCGTTCAAGGACTACTCGAAGTTCCAGTACCGCCTGCAGGATCTGCCCCTGGCCAACCACCACAACGAGACGCTCGCCGACAATCAGGGTTCCGGTGTGGATGAGCAGGGCTTCCAGGCCTGGGTGAACTTCCTGGCGCTGCGCAACCTGAGCGTGATGCTGGATTACGCCGAAGCCTGGAGCGCGGACAAGCATCTGAAGATGAACGACGCTTATGCGGGTTTGGATTGGATCCAGGGCGAAGTGGCGGCCACGCTTTCCTACAGCCATGTGGAAAAAGTGGACGACACCCTGCAATACTGGCAAAAAGAGACCTATCCCGCCTTCAACGTAAGTTTTCCCGCCTGGAGCAAGCCCGTGGTGCTCTCCGGCGAATTCAAGACCGTATCCAAGCAGCGCATCGCGCCAGAAAGCAGCCACTACGAGCCCAAACTGCAGGCGGACATCACGCTAGGCAAATTGGGCCTGTCTTTGGGAGCGCAGAGTTGGTGGGAGGATTTTTCTTCCTTGACAGATAGCCGCTATTGGACGAATCTGGAACTTAAGTATCCGCTTCTGGCAGACAGCGAACTGATCTTCTTTGCCGGATCCGAAGCGGGCGGCAAGGTTTGCCGTAACGGAGTCTGCCGCTATATGGCGCCTTTTTCGGGAGTGCGCCTGGAACTGAACACGAGATTTTAAGAGGAGTACATACATGAAAAGAATAGCCTTGATCATTCTGGCGCTGCTTGCCCTGGCCTTGTTTGCGGAGCCTACTTTCTACCCCCTGACAACCCTGGCGGAAAACTGCCTGGTGCATAACAACGCCGCCTGCGATTACAACAACACCAGCCTCAACGGCGTACTGGACAACACCAGCCGCAACCTCTTCCTCACCAGCCGCCTCTACCACGCTTCCGGCGACCTCACCAACCCTTCCACCGATCAACGCTTCCTGAGCTACAACGTGACCACCGTGCCCACCGTGGTGTTCAACGGCAGCATGAGCGTCGTAGGCGGAGGCAGCGTGGACAGCTATATGTCCCTGCTGGACAATTTCCTGTTTCTGCCTTCCCCCTTGAAGATGCAGGTAACCAATTTCAACAGCGCCACTGGCGCCGCTTCCGTTGCGGTGACCCTGCTGGATCCCACGGTCAACATCACCGACCAGGACCTGGTCTGGTTCCTCGTGGAGGACAACGTGGACGCGGCGACCAACGTAACCCGCCAGGTGCTCACCCAGAGCATCAGTTTGCCTGTGGCCGGCGATCCCGTGACCTTCACCAACACCTTCACCCTGCATCCGGCCTGGAACCTGAACAACCTGTGGATGATGGCCTGTGTGCAGCTGGACACATCCCAGATCCTGCAAAGCGTTTCCTCGCTGCCCAATCCCACCCACAGCCTGCGCTGCAGTTTCGATTGGGAGGGCGACAGCCTGGTCGGCAACGTCAACGCGTCGCTCACCTCCGAGACCCTGTGGTTCTTCAATATGGGCGCGGCTGACGACAAGACCATCCAGATCGTGGTGGACAACGCTCCTGCAGATTGGGGCTTCAACTTCTGCGATGAAATTGGCAACTGCTATCCCGGCAGCAGCCCCCTGCCTCTTTCCATGGCAGCTGGCGAGGTCAAGGGCTTCCATCTGAACCTCTGGATCGGCTCTTCAGGCACCGCGGATTTCCATTTCCTGGTCAATTCCAACAACCACAACCCCGTCATCGTGCCCTTCTCTGCCCGCAGCAGCGATGTGGCCAACGACGACGCCCTGCTGCAGCCCGGATTGAGCCTGGGCGCCAACTATCCCAATCCTTTCCGCGGTTCCACCACCTTCAGCCTCTCCTCGGAAAAATCCGGCGGCAGCGCCACTCTGCAGATCTTTAACCTGAAAGGGCAGAAAGTGTCTGAAGTAATCCTGCCCAGCGTGAACCAGGGCGCCAACAGCGTCCAATGGCAGGTTCCGGAAAGCTTGCCCGCGGGCATCTACCTCTATCGCCTGGAAAACGAGCCCGGAACGCTGCGCCGGATGCTGCACCTGAAATGAGGATGCTCAAGCCCGCCCTCCTGCTTTTGGCCTTGCTGGGGCTGAACGCCATGGCCTTCGCCGTGTCTGCCTTGGCCACGGAATTCGAAGCCAAGGTCCAGGCTGCTCCTTCCGCGGAAGAAGCCCTGCCCGTGATCCGCGAATACCTGGGCAAACTGAGCGAACTGGACGACCTGCGCGTGCTGCAAAACTATTGGATGCGCATCGACAAACCCGCGTGCCGCGAGCATTTCGCCGCCTTGCACGCGGACCAGCCCAAAAATCCGGAATACCACTATCTGTGGCTGCGGGTGCTGGATGAAACCTTGCAGCAATTGCAAGGCTCCCGCCAGTTGACCGCCTCCGCTCCGGATTTCTACTGGGGCTACCGGATCTTCAGCACCAGTTACTCCGCCCTGATGTCGGATTCCGAGGCCGGAGAAGCCGAACGCCAGGACCTCAGCGACAACCTGAAGGCCGACCTCGCCATCCTCGAGAAAGGCAGCAAACGCTTTCCCAACGACGAATATCTGAACCTGGCCCTCTTCCACCACTACAACAGCCAGCGGAAAATCGACCGGGCGGAAGGCTACCTGGTGAAGCTGCTCGATCCCAAGGCGATCGAATCCAACTTCGAGACCATCATGGAATTCGTGGAGGAAAACCGCAATCCGCGCCCCTTCGAAATCCTCTTTCCCCGCATGCTCTCCGGCGCCATCTCCAGCGGCGACGTTGCCAGCGCCGACAGCCTTGTAATCTACCAGTACAACTACCTCAGCACGCTTTCCCTGATCAAGGATTGGAGCCGGATGAACAAGTATTTCGAGGCCAATCCCGACCTTCTGGTGATGGACGAAACCCTGCCCACGCGCATCGAAATGCAGATCGGCCTCAAGAACTACGATACCGCGCTGAACCTGCTGGAAGGCGCTCTGGCCAGCGAAGTGCTGGAGTATCAGCAGGTGCTCGAAGACCCGCTCTATGAAGCCTTGCGCGCGCTGCCACGCTGGAAGGAAGTGCTGGACAACGCCGGCACAAACTGGGAACAAGGCCGGAATGAACGCCGGACCGCCGCTCTGGCCTCCAAAGTGGACAAAGCTGCGCCCTTGTGGGAACTGCCGGATAAAGACGGCAAGCTGGTGCGTTTGGAAGACTTGCGCGGCAAGATCGTGGTCCTGGATTTCTGGGCCACCTGGTGCAATCCCTGCCTGAAAACCATGCCCCTCTTGGATGCCTGGACGCGGAGCCAAAACTCCGCGAACGTGGAAGTGTTCTCCATCAACACCTGGGAAAGCCCTTCCGAAGCGGATAAGGTGCGCGCCTTCATGCAAGACAAAGGCTACGCCATGACCCTGCTGTTCGGCAACAACGAGCTGCCCAAGGCCTATGGCTTCGACGGCATTCCCTACGTCTGCGTGATCGGCCCAGGCGGCAACATCGCCTATGAGCACAGCGGCTACTCCGCTGAATTGCCCGAGCTTCTGGACTTCTGGGTGGAGGACCTCCGCCAGTAGGAACCGCCGTGCTCCGCTTTCCCAAGGACTTCCTGACCGGAATCGAACAGCGGGCGCTGCTATTCGTGGGCGTGCTGGGGCTTTTGGGCCTGCTGGTGGGGAAAACCGGCATTCCGGCTCTTTCCGGAACTGATCCGGCCCAGCCGCAAATGCTGGTTGCCGCGGTAAAGCAAGACCAGCAGGTGCAGATCGACATCCGATCGGCCTCCAAAGAAGAACTGCTGTTGCTGCCCAACATTGGCGAAAAACGCGCCCAGGACATCCTGGATTTCCGGGCCCAGCGCCAATTCACCAGTGTCCGCGACCTTCTGGAAATAAAGGGGATCGGCGAGAAAACCCTGGCCAAAATGCTGCCCCTGCTGCTGCCTATCGCGCCCTCCGACCAGGCTCTGATCCACAGCGCGGAAGTATCCGTGCCGGCGGAACCCCTGGCCCTTCCGCTCCAGGCAACACCAGTTCCCAAGCCCAAAGAGGAGCCAGTCTCCAAAACCGCCCTCACCAACGTCGTCAACCTCAATACAGCCGGTCTGGAAGAACTTTGCACCTTACCGGGAATAGGTGAAGTCAAAGCCCGGGCGATCATCGCTTACCGCGCCCAAAACGGCCCTTTTGCGGACATCGGAGACATCACCCGGGTAAAAGGCATCGGCGCCAAAACCCTGGAGAAAATCCGGCACCGCCTCAGCCTCTGATCCCGCCAGATTCCCGCAGGTTTTTGTTGACACAATCTGGCGCTTTGATTAAATGGGCTTAGATGATCTAAACAGGGAGATAAAATGAAAAGTTCAGGACGCAGCTGGGCGCCGACAATTACCTTGGCCAAACTTTTCGAGGAACAGAACCAGTTCTTCGAGGCTCTGGCCGCCTACGAATTGATCAGCCAAAACGACGCGTCCCCGGCGATTCGGGAACACATCGAAGCCTTGCAGCTGCGCATTCTGAGCGATCCCGGCAACCGCTATGACCCCCGCATCGAGAAACTCTTCACCCCCGAAGAACTCGCCTACCTCAAGATCCTGAACCATCAGGGCTTCGAGAATATGGCGGCAGCCCGGGAAAAACTAAGCGAAGGCTCCCTGGCCGCCGAAATCTACATCGATGAAGACGAGGACGTCCTGCTGCAGGAAGAGGGCGACGTGGACGCCATGGCCACCATGCTCCAGGAAATCGAACAGCAAGCCCAACTGCGCCTCATGGACGCGGTTCCCGGCTCCCGCGAATTCACCATTCGCGACCTGCTCGTGGCCGTTTTGGGGCGCTTTGGCAAAGACCAGAGCCTGGACGACGTCCATCTCAGCGACCTTGTGGCGATCATCCTGGAGATGCAGAGCAGCAAAGCCAGTTCCTGATGCCGCGCAGAATCATACCCAAATACAACAGGCTCTGCCTGCGCTGTGTCCGCAAATGCAAACAGCCCTTCCACGTCACCATCATCAATTGCCCCGATTTCGAAGGCCAGCCCGTGCAAATGACCATCCCCCTCAAATTCGCTCCAGGCCGGCCTAAAAAACTCAAACGCTAAGCCGCGCCATGCGCATCATCACCGGCAATTACAAGGGCCGCAACCTCTTCAGCGTAAATGGGCGCGGCACCAGGCCCACCACCGCTTTCAACCGCGAAGCAGTCTTCAGCATGTATCAGGATTACGAGGGCAAGAAAGTGCTCGACCTCTTTGCCGGAACGGGTTCCTGGGGCTTGGAAGCGCTTTCCCGGGGAGCGATCTGGGCGGATTTCGTGGAGTTCGCCAATCCGGCCATCGCCGCGCTGCTGCAAAACATCGCCAAACTGGGCTGCGGCGAACTTTGCCATGTGTGGCGCAAACGCGTGGACGCCTTTCTGAAAGACGCCGAGGACGCTTGGGACCTGATCTTCCTCGATCCGCCCTACGCCAAAAACCTCGTGAATCCCACCCTGGGCCTGATCTTCGAGCGCGGCCTGCTGAATCCCGAAGGCACTGTAATAGTGGAGCATGGCGCCTTGGAGCCGGTTTCCGCGCAGTGGTCGGACCGGATCTTGAAACACAAGGCGGGCAAGACCAGCAGTTTCACCATCCTG
>CAYSAT010000097.1:0-6659 GCA_964429035.1 uncultured Candidatus Cloacimonadota bacterium
AAAACAGGCACCCATTCACTAAGTGGGTAAGGCATGCCCTTTGGCTCTCGTACATTCTGAGATTGTAAGCCCCGGAGGGTGCGATAGATCATAGCGGTGGGTGCGAGCGAACTGGGGTCCCCGCAAAGGAGCGCAGCGAGTTTGTGGGGTGGTGAGCGATGCCCCCCGGAATGTAGTACCAACAACACAGTTGAGCCCCGGAGGGTGCGACAGACCTTCGGCATAAACTTCCGCAGAACATAACAGAAATGGAAAGGACCAGCGCTAACTGGAAAGAGCATCATTCTAATTCTTGCCTGGTATCCATTGTGTCGCACCCTCCGGGGCTCCTTAAAAACGTCGGGGGCACGTGGACGGGGGGCTTCGCTCCTGCGTCGCTCGCACCCACCGCTATGATCTATCGCACCCTCCGGGGCTTACCCACTCGGTTTGAAAGAGAGCCGAAAAAAATAAGGCGGCTTGCACCTTGCGGACAAGCCACCTTTTCAATCTGGAGCTAAATGGGGGACTCGAACCCCCGACCTGCTGATTACGAATCAGCTGCTCTACCAACTGAGCTAATTTAGCTTCTATCGCGGATCAGGCGAAAAGAGACGGGCTTTTTCGCCTTGTCGGAAAACGAGATTTCGTGGATACGGCCAAATTCGCCATCCACACGGGGTGCGGCAACGTCCTCAATCTGTAGGGTAAAAAACTTGACTGTGGTCAGTTTCAGATCGACCCTGGCGTCATGATGAACATTGCGTGGATACCAATAACGTTTGGCGTCCAGGCCGGTAGCCAGGCTTTGGTTTTTCTGTTCCGTTACGGGCGGCACCGGCAGATAATACCAGAGTTTGACCTGGACAATCGGCGGCAGTTGCGGCAAAGCCGGCAGATTGATGCCCAGGAATCCGTTGGGGCTGTTTTCCAGCAACAGCTCCGGCTGGTTCAGTTTAGGCTTGAACAGGGCCGGCTTCAGGTTGCTGACCTCGTAGCTGGTTTGATCCAGGCCGCCGACCATTATGGACTGGATGATCGCGCCGCTATCCAGAAACAATCCATAGCGTGCTTCGGGATCGAGCGACGCTCTGTCCACGCTGAATTCCACCTGGACGTAAACCCTCTCCAAATCTGAAGAATAGAGCATGTCCAGCGCATAATTCTCTGCTTCCAGGAGCCGGAAATACTGCGCGGTGTCCTTCGCCGCGGCAGCAACCGCAACGGCCAGGAACAGCATGGTCAGGATGATCAGGCACGGCCTGCGCATTATATCGAACTCCTTGGTAGCGTATCTATCAGTGAACCAAGCGCCGCAGCGTCAATATTTCGTCAAGTGATATCTTCGCGGCGAGGATGCGTCCGGCAGTTTTTTTTCTTGACGTATAAGGCAGTGCCTAAAATCTGCCCGGCAGAGTATAAATCAACGTACAACAAGGAGAAGACCAATGAAACGCAGAGTGATCATCATGGGTGCCGCGGGCCGGGACTTCCACAACTTCAACGTTTTTTTCAGAGACAATCAGGACTATGAAGTTGTGGCTTTCACCGCCACCCAGATACCTGGAATCGACGACAAGAAGTATCCCGCAGAATTGGCAGGAAGCCTGTATCCCAACGGCATTGAGATTCATCCCGAAGCCGAATTGAAAGACCTCATCGAGCGTCTGAACGCGGATCTTGTGGTGTTCGCCTATAGCGACCAACCCCATGAGAACGTGATGCACAAGGCCTCGCTGGTGAACGCTTGCGGAGCGGATTTCATGCTCATGGGAGCACGCAATACCATGGTCAAGACCACCAAGCCGTTGGTGACCGTCTGCGCCGTCCGCACAGGCTGCGGCAAATCCCAGACCACCCGCGCGGTCATCAAAGCCCTCAAAGCCAAAGGCCTGAAAGTGGTTTCCATCCGCCATCCGATGCCCTACGGCGACCTTGTGAAGCAAAAAGTCCAGCGCTTCGCCGAGCTCAAAGACCTGGAATTTCACAATTGCACCATCGAAGAGATGGAGGAATACGAGCCGCATATTCGCATGAACAGCGTGATCTATGCCGGTGTGGATTATGAGGCCATCGTCCGCGCAGCGGAAAAAGAAGCCGACGTGATCGTTTGGGACGGCGGCAACAACGACATCCCCTTCTACTGCTCCGACAAGCAGCTGAACATCGTGGTGGTCGATCCGCACCGCCCCGGCGACGAAGTCAACTACCATCCCGGCGAAACCAATCTCTACCTGGCCGATGTGGTCGTGATCAACAAGATCGACAGCGCCGACCTTGACGACATCAACGAAGTGCGCGCCAATATCCGCCAGATCAATCCGAAAGCCCAGATCATCGACGCGGCTTCGCCTCTGACGGTCGACCATCCGGAAATGATCACCGGCAAGAACGTGCTGGTGGTGGAAGACGGCCCCACGCTCACCCACGGCGAAATGACCTACGGCGCCGGTGTGATCGCGGCTGAGAAATACGGCTGCGCCGACCTTGTGGATCCACGTGAATGGGCTGTCGGCGAGATCACCGAAACCTTCGAGAACTATCCCGAGATCGGCATCCTGCTTCCCGCCATGGGTTACAGCGACCAGCAGATCAAGGATCTGGAAAAGACCATCAACGACACGGATTGCGACGCCGTGGTGATCGCCACTCCGATCGACCTCCGCCGTTTGATCAAGATCAAACATCCAGCCTGCCAGGTGAGCTACGACTTGCAAGAGATCGGCACACCCACCATCGCGGACGTTCTGAAGAACTACTAAACCAAAAGTAAGTATACAAACTGATATGGGGCGGATGCGTAATCTGCCCCATGCCATTTTCAATTATGATGAGGAAGTTATGACCAAGACCGCAGTGCTTGCCCTGGGTGGCAACGCCATCATCAAGGCAGGCGAGAAAGGAACTATCTCCCAGCAGTTCGCCAACACCCGCGAATCCCTCAGCGGGATCGTGGAACTGATCCGCCAAGGTTACCATTTGGCCATCACTCATGGCAACGGTCCGCAAGTGGGTAATCTGCTCCGGCAACAGGAAGAAGGCGAGAAAGTAGGCCTGGCGCCGCTTCCCCTGGGTGTGCTAAACGCCGCCACGGAAGGCACCATGGGCTACATGATCGAGCAGAGCTTGCAAAACAGGCTGCTTCAGAGCGGTATTCAAAAGCAGGTGATCACGATCATCTCACAGGTGGTCGTTGATAAAAACGACCCCAGCATGCTCAATCCCACCAAATTCGTGGGCAGCACCTATTACACCCAGCAGCAAGCCGATGAGCTGAAGAACACACTGGGCTGGACCCTCAAAGAGGACGCCGGCAAAGGCTTTCGCCGCGTGGTACCTTCGCCTTTGCCGCAGCAGATCATCCCCGCCGAAACGATCAGGGAACTGGTCCAGCGCGGCGAGATCGTGATCGCCGTAGGCGGAGGCGGTATCCCCATTTATATAGAGGACGACGGTTCTTACGAAGGCGTGGACGCCGTGATCGACAAGGATTTCGCCAGCGCTCTGCTGGCCTTGAACATCGAGGCGGACCTATTCGTCATCCTCACCGGAGTGGACAAAGTGGCGGTGGATTACGGCAAACCAAGCCAGCGCGACCTCGACCAACTCACGGTTGCCGAGGCTAAGCGCTATTATGAGGAAAAGCAGTTTCCAGCCGGAAGCATGGGCCCCAAGATCAAAGCCGCGATCGATTTCCTGGAACGCGGGGGCACAGAGGTCTTGATCACTTCCATCGAACACATCGTGGAAGCCTTTGAAGGTAAAACGGGAACGCGCATAGTCCACTGATCCCCACATTCACAGAGAATGCAAAACGCCGGCCCCAAGCGGACCGGCGTTATTTTATCGCGTTGGTTTTTTTTACTTTACTTCATCAGCATCATCTTGCGCGTCAGGGTCTTCGTTCCCGCGTTCAACTTGTAGAAATAGACTCCGCTGGAAACAGGCCGGTTGGAGTTGTCCAAGCCATTCCAGATCACGCTGTGCGTGCCTTTGGGAAGATCTTCGCGGACTAGGCTGCGCACCAGTTGTCCCTTGACGTTGTAGATATCCAGGCGCACCAAAGCGCTTTCCGGCAAGTCGAAACTCAGCGTGGTGGTGGGATTGAAGGGGTTGGGATAGGCTTCGTGCAAATCGAAACGCAGCACTTGCTCTACGATCTCGCCATCGGATACATATTCGCCTTCCACATGCAGATCGTCCAGATACCAGCCTTCGCCGGTCACCGAACCGTCCGAGCCGAACAAGAAGCGGAACCTGGCGCTGCCGACGTAGTTGGAAAGGTCGAAGGTTGCCTGCGTCCAATCGAAGGATCCCGAATACACCAGCGTGTTGGCGGCGTAGGGTGAAGCGGGGTTGTTGTAGATCCGGAAGGGATAACCTCCGATGGGGGAGATCTGTTCCCAGGGTCCATTGTTCACAGATATCTGCACCAGGCCGCCGTCCCAGGCGTATTGAGGGTTGGAGTGCGTTTCAGCTTCCATCCAGTGGTGGAAGATCAGTTCCGCGTTGGTGCCCAGCATGATTTCCGGGCTTTCCAAAGCGCCGAACGCGCTGCTGGCATAGTCCGCGGTTCCGTTGCCGCCAAACTTCATGGACCAGGTTCCGTTACCGGTGAAGTTGCGCGCGCTGCTGCGATGCCACTGGTTGACGAAGTTGGCGGTGGGCGCGGAGCTGGCCCAGCCATTCATGTCGGATTCGAAAGTGTAGTTCTGCACGCCGATATACAACACAAAACTGCCTTGCAGAAGATCTCCGTTTTCCGCGCCGAGGATGTAGCCGATCTCCACAGAACCGCCCATGGCGGCTGTGGGCGCGATCTGGACCGTGAACACGTTCTCGTAGGCGGTGAAGCTGTTGTGGCCGATAGGAGCTAACACCACTTCGAAGTTCGAAAGGATCACGTCCGTATCTTCGCTGAACAGGATCAGCAGGGGATTGTAGGCGTTGCCGGAACCGTCGTTGTTCACGATCAGGTTCAGCGCCGGCGTGTCACCTGGCATCACCAGCGGATTGTCGTTGACGAACGAATAAGTTTCGATGCTGAGATCCGGAGCGTTGAGCTGCAGGGCGACCGGCGTGGATGCCGTGTGCGTGTCGAAAGTGGTGTTGATATTCATGAAGGCGAGGTTGTGGTCGGGATAGTTGCCCTGGATGCGGAAGCTGAAGAAGCCGTTGATCGTGATGGAATCGGCGGTCGCGAGGGCGTTGAAATTGTAGGTGCCGGAGAGCACCACGATGTTCGGGGAGTTGCTTACCAGGGTGGCCGTTCCTGCAGCTTGCTGGTCCACCAAACCCACGTTTTTGAGCGTCACGTTCATGTTCACTGTTTCGCCCGTGTGATACAGGGCGTCGGCATCATCGTAGGAAACCTGGGTGGCGACGATGTAGGGCATGTTGCTGGCTTGGACGGTGACCGCCTCGTGGTGGACAAAGAAGTCCGGCGCCACGATGTAGAGGTCGTAAGTGCCCGGTGTGAGCGTGTTCATCAAGTTGATGTTGATCAGCCCGGAGGAAGAAGCCTGTGCTTCATAAATGATGTCGTCGCCGCTTTTCAAGCGCAATTTCGCGTAGGGGGCGTCGGTCTGGATCTGGTAGTTGTTCAATCCGACCGTCCAGTATGCGGGTAGCTGGACCATCATCTGCTGAGGCGTGGAGCCCCACACCATCAAGCCGGGATCGCCCAACAGATTCGTTTCGTAGTCCACCCAATACATCACGGCCGTGTTTTGGATGTAGGGGATGTTGTCTATCTTGCTGTCCACCAGGGAAAATCCCAGTTCGTGGATGTCCTCGCCGAAGATGGCGTCGATATACTGGCGGTGGATGTATTGCGATGCGCCGTCGGTCGAACCCTGCATGCCCCAACCGTAGCGGGAATGCGCGAGCATGGCGACCGCAGCGGTGCTGATGCTGGTGAATTTTTCCGCGATGCAATCGCTGGTGTAGGAGCCGGCGTTGGTCTCCCGGTTGTCGAAGGAGCCGGAGTAGCAGCCCTGGGTAAAGACGATGGAGAAATTGTGGTTGGTGCCGTTGTTGGTGATCGATGTAGAGGACACCTGGTTGTTGCTCAGGCGCATGGTGTAAGTGGTGTTGGAGTGTCCCAAATGGTTCACCAGGGTCGGCCCCTGGCTGAGCATGGGACGCAGGTCATTGCCGTCCCAAGCTTCGGCGTAACCGAAGGTGCGGTCGTAAAGCGTGCTGATGTTCCAGCTGGTGGGCACGCCCACGGTTGTATAGCCATGCGCGCTGCTGCCGCCGATCATTTCGTCCATGTAGTCGCCGCCCCAGGTAGGGCCGTCCCACAGCCATTCGCCGAGGAACAGCGCGCTGGTGGCTTCGCTCACCACAGGCTGGTTCAGGTACATGGTGGTTTTATTGATGAAGTTGGCAATCTCGGCATCCGAATTGTAGCAAACCCGGCCGATGGAAAGTTCCGGCGCGAGGTCGGTTTCGTAGGTCTCGCCCCAATAGTTGTCGTTGTCGTTGTTCCAGGTGCCGTCAAGGCAGGAGTAATACATGTCCGCGGGGATGTCGGCATCGACTTCGCTGCCTGTGCCCATGTTCACGTAAAACCCGCGGTGGGGTATCACGTCGGTGTCCCCGGCTAGCAATACATGGCGCAGGGGATTGGTGCCATACATGCTGATGATGTAGTTGCGGATCTTGTCCTGGGTGTC
>CAYSAT010000098.1:0-6631 GCA_964429035.1 uncultured Candidatus Cloacimonadota bacterium
TTCCCGCTGCATGTTCGTGATCTCGAAATTGTCCCTGCGGACCACGCAGATCTCGTCGTCCTGCAGATAGATAACCTGCTTGGTGTGGATCACGATGGCGCTCACGTCGCTGGCCAGGAAATGTTCGTGATCGCCGATGCCGATGATGAGCGGAGAGCCCTTGCGGACCGCGATCAGTTTATCCGGATCGTTTTGGGAAAGCACCACCAGGCCATAGGTGCCCTCGACCTTCTGCATCGCCTCGCGGACTGCGTCTTCCAGGCTGGGTTCCGTGGTTTGGAACTGCTCGATCAGATGCGCCAGAACTTCGGTATCGGTGTCACTGACAAACTTGTGGCCCAGCTTCTCCAGCTGCTGCTTGAGCAGCTTAAAATTCTCGATGATGCCGTTGTGCACGATGGCGATGCTGCCAGTGCAATCGACCTGGGGATGGGCGTTCAGTTCGTTGGGCTCGCCGTGGGTGGCCCATCGGGTGTGGGCGATGGCGACGGTTCCGGAGCAAAGGTTCGGCTCGGGCAAGGAACGCTCCAGTTCCACGATCTTGCCCGTTTTCTTGTATATCTGCAGCTGGCCAGCATGGATGAGGGCACAGCCGGAGCTATCGTAACCCCGGTATTCCAGGCGCTTCAGCGCTTCCACCGCGATGGGCAGGGCGTTGCGGGAGCCAATGTAGCCAACTATTCCGCACATCAGTTCAACTCCTTGGGGGCGGTAACCTTATGAAACATCCACAGCGAGGCGGCAAGCACGGGCAAAGCCAGCAAGCCGATCCACAGTTTGAAGTTTTCCCCGTCTTGTAACAGAGGTTTCAACCAGGGCTGGCTGGCGTAAGTGACCACCAGCAAGGCCAGGCCGTTGTTGATCGTGTGGGAAAGCATGCTGTTGATGATGCTGCCGGAGCGGACGGTTAAGTAGCCCAGCAGCAGCCCGAGCAGAAACACCGGCAGAAACCGGAAGGGATCCAGATGAAAGATGGCGAAGAGCAGGGCGCTGATGATCACGGCGTTCCGGGCTTTGTTCTCGAAAAAGCGGATCAGGAAACCGCGGAACAGCACTTCCTCGCAAATGCCGGGCAGGACAGCGATCACGAGGAACATCAGGCCGAGCGACACATCCTGCTGGAAGATTTTGGACATCGCCTCCATGTATTCCGGCGGGAAGGGAAAGACGGCATTGATCAGCTGCGCCGCGAGCGTCACCAGCACCGCCGCCGAAACGGCGATGAAGGGCACCAGCGCCAATTCCCGCAACTTTGGCAACTTTAAGCGCAGCGTTTCCTTCGGCTTCAGTTTCAACAGCTGCAGCACGATCAGCACAGGCAGCAAAATGAGCAGCAATTCGGTCATCTGCAAGCCCTTCACCAGATTAGCCGCCTGCCATTTTCCGCCCAGATAAAACAAGGCCAGCACGGCAACCGCGAAATATACCAGGCCGTAGAAGGGATTGAAGAAGCTGCGCTTGTTCGCCCGCGAGATCTTCACGTTGCTGTCGTCTTCGCTGCGGAAGAGCACGGATTCGGTGTTGAACAGCTTCACGGTCGTCCAGATCGCGATCGCGTCCAGCACCAGCGTGGATCCGATCGTGAGCAGCAGGTGCGAAAATGCGTATTCGTTGATCATCACGGCCTTGAAGAGCAGCGAGATGTTCACCACCGGAACCAGCGCCAGCAGGTTGTTGATCTCGATGGAAGGCACGAAGCTGATCATCCCCAGCAGCATGGAAACCATCATGATCGGCTGCTCGTAGGTGCGGGCTTCCTTCATATTGCGCGAGAAAGTGGAGATCGAAAGCAGCAGCGCGGCGAACAGGCTCGCCAGCGGTACCATCGCCAGCAGCAGAATCAGGAAGGCGCTGATGGGAAGTTGCAGTCCCTGGGTTTCCAGTCCGGATTGCGACATCAGGAAGCGCAGTGAGAAGCTGAGGCTGACCAGGTTGATCGTCACGTTCACCATCGCCATGGTAAAGATGGTGAGATACTTGCCCCACACGATCTCGCTGCGCGAAGCCGACGACACCAGCAGGGTTTCCAGGGTCCGGCGTTCCTTTTCCCCCGCCACCAGGTCCGCCGCGATCGTCGCCGCTCCGGCAACCAAGGTAAGGATCATGATGTAAGGCAGAAACATGCCCAGGAAGGAGCCCATCTTCTTCTCCGCCGTGGAGGTGTCGCGAGGGATGATGACCAGCGGTTTGATCAGCTCGGGATTCACGTTCAGGGTCGCCAGGCGTCGGTTGATCTCCGTTTTTTCGGCGGCCAGGAGGGCTTTCTCGATCTTGCCGTAGATAAGCTGTTCCCTCTCTCCGGACGCGTCGTATTGGACCTGTAGCTTATAGGTGGGCAGGCCTTGCTCGCCCAGGGAATCGGAAAGGGTTACGATCGCCTGGATCTCTTCCTCGGCGTATAGTTGATTCAGGGCCTGGGGAGCCGGCACCACGGTGAAGTAATCGATCTTGGCAAGCTTGTCCTGGATGGTTTTGCTGATGGCAGCGGAATCGGCGTTGCGGAGGCTCAGGCTGTCCACCCAGGCCACGGTCGCGCCGCGTTTTTCCAGCACTCCGGCTTGCCGGCTCATGATGGCGGAAAATCCCATGAACAGCAGGGGGTACATGATCACGGGCAGAACCACCGTGGCAAAAAGGGTGCGCCGGTCGCGCAGCAGTTCCAGCAGTTCCTTGCGATAAACGATGAGGGCTTTCTTAAAACTCATGTGCTTCCACCTTTGCGTCGGCGCTGGCCTGATTGACGTAATATACGAAAATGTCGTCCAGATCGGTAAGTCCGGATTCACCGCGCAGGGCCGGCAGTGACCCCTGCGTGAGGATCCTGCCCTGGTGGATCATGATGACCCGGTCGGCCAGGCGCTCCGCCTCGCGCATGATGTGGGTGGAGAAGAGGACGCATTTGCCACGCTGTTTGCAGTCCCGGATGAAGGCGATGATGTTGCGCGCGGTGAGAATGTCCAGTCCGGCAGTCGGTTCGTCGAAGATCATCACTGGCGGGTCGTGAATGATCGAGCGGACGATGGAGACTTTCTGTTTCATGCCTGTGGAGAGGAACTCCATCTTTTTGTCCAGAAACTCCCGCATGTCCAGGAGAGCGCACATCTCTTCGATCCTGCGTTTGATAACGCTGTCCTCCACTCCGTACAAGCGGCCGAAATAAAGGATGAACTCCCGCGGAGTGAGGCGCGCGTAGAGTCCCGTATCGCCTGAGAGGAAGCCCAGATTGCGGCGTACCTGGTCGCCCTGCGTCAGCACGTCGAAACCTTCGATCGACGCTTTGCCGGACTGGGGTTTGAACACCGTGGAGAGGATCCGCATCGTGGTGGTTTTCCCCGCTCCATTCACGCCCAAGAGACACACGATCTCGCCGTGGGCGGCCTCAAAACTGACATCATCCACCGCCCGGAACGTAGTTCCGTCCTTCTTGGGAAACTCCTTGACCAATGCCTGGACTGCGATCATTCGCGCTCCTTTGCTTACTTGGATTACTGAGTGGAGGAAGCGAATCTGCAGTGCGTTTCCGTGTCAAGCACTTTACCCCCTGACGGTTTTACTGGATTCAACCGATGCTTCAACTCGTATAGCATAAACTACTATATTTCTGTAGATTATCACTGAGAAGATATGTCCTTTCCTGCAGGCTCTTACTGCCAGGGGCGGACAACAGCGGGTCCTGATGGCGGCCATCAGCCATTAATGGCTGTTGGGCTCTGACTGAGTGTTCTGGTGATGGCTTGAGATAACGGGAGCGGTGTGGGTCCCGAGTTTTTGGGTTCTCTTTCAAACCGAGTGGGCAAGGATCTGGTTTGTTGCAGAATTGGGGTGGGGACGTCCCGTCGCCACAGAGTCCGCAGGACTCTTTAGAAGCCGGCTCCGCCGACTCTGTCGACCAGGAGGTCGACAGCCCAATTCGTGAGATCGGGACAGGCGGGTATGGTTTACCCACTTGATTTGAAAGAGAGCCAGTTTTTGTAAAGGGCCAGAAGCTCGAAATAACGCTTGCTCCGGGCCTGTATCGCTTTAGATTGTACCCAACAACCGCAGTCTTGGGAGCACTGATGTCCACACAACAAAGCACCATTGAATACCTGCTCGGTCAGATCGACGGAGCGGGTGCAATCCAGGCCAAAAAGATGTTTGGCGAATATGGGGTCTACTGCGACGGTAAGATGATCGCCCTGGTCTGCGACGACCAGTTGTTCCTCAAGCCCACTGAAGCCGGCAGGAAATACTTGCAGGAAGTGGAAGAGGGGTTGCCCTATCCGGGCGCCAAGCCCTGGTTTTACATATCTGAGGATAAGTGGGACGACGAAATGTGGCTGACTGAACTGATCAGAGTTACCGTTCCGGAAGTGCCTGCTCCCAAGCCGAAAAAGCCCAAACGCCAGAGCCCTTGAAGCACTTCAATAGTTGGATCCGATCGCTTGCCGCAGGAATCAGCAGGGCGGAAACCCATAATAGTTCCCCCTCCGCATTAAAAAGCTTGACTAAATAGCGCCCCGGGAAAAGAGTAACCGCATATCATATAGCTAACACATGCGGAAATCGCAGTAACCATAGCGAAGAGCGTACGCATCATCCCTATCATCCAAGCAAGCGAGGAATTTCTTTATGAAAGACGTTTTCAGCATTCTCAACAAAGTTGAGGCCGGAATGGTTCTGGATGCGGCCACCGGACGCGGAGATTTCATCAATGTCCTGAAGCAGAATCTCAAATCCTGGGTGCAAATCATCGGCGTGGACGTATCGGAAAAAAGCGTGAACCATACCCAAAAGCTGTTTCCGGAAAACGACGTGGAGATCTACCAGATGGATCTGGAACAGCTCCAATTCGAGGACGCCACATTCGATCTGGTGACTCTTTCCAATTCCTTGCATCATTTGGAGCATCTCGATGCCGTTCTGCAGGAATTGCTCCGGGTCCTCAAACCTGGCGGCATGCTGCTGATCTGCGAGATGTACCGCGATGGCGACCAAAGCGAAGCCCAGCAGACGCATATCCAGATGCATCACTGGCTGGCCGCGATCGATACGCAATTTGGCACCTTCCACCGCGAAACCTACACCCGGGAAGAGATTCAGGCCATTGCCAAGAAACTGAAACTCAATAAAACCCAGGTGCGGGATTTCTACATACCGGTGGATAATCCCAAGGACGCCAAGAACTGCCAAAACCTCATCCGCAATTGCACCGAGACCTTCAAGCGCCTGGAAGCGCTTCCGGACGGCTCTTCCCTGCTCGATGAGGGAAAAGCGCTGCTCGCGCGTATTAACAGTGTGGGCTGCGCCAACGCTAGCCGTTTATTGATCACCGGCCTCAAGCCGGCCCCCAAAACCCTGCCTAATATCAAAGGAGATAGATAATGCTCACAGAAGAAAACCTGTTTGAACTGCCACAAGCGCAATTGACCAAGCTGGCCAAGCAGTGCGCCATACCCGGCTACACACAGCTCAAAGGCAACGACCTGGTGTTCAAACTGCTGGAATTTCAAGCCGCACAGGAAGGATTGGCCTTCGTCACCGGATGCCTGGAAATCATGGACGACGGCTTCGGATTCCTGCGCTTTCCCCAAAACAACTACCTGCCCGGCCGCGACGACGTCTATGTTTCGCTGACCCAGGTCCGCAGATTCGGCCTCAAGACCGGGCATATGATCTCCGGTCCGGTGCGTTCGCCCAAGGACGGGGAGAAATATTACGCCCTGCTGCGCGTGGAAGCCGTGAATTACATGGCCCCCACTGCCATGCAGGAACTGCGTTACTACGACGAACTGACTCCCTATTATCCCACCGAAAGGCTGAATCTGGAATTTGACCCCACCAACTATTCCACCCGCATCATTAACCTCTTCACCCCCATCGGCAAAGGCCAGCGCGGACTCATCGTCGCCGCTCCCAGAACAGGAAAAACCACGCTGCTGCAGGATACCGCCAACGCCATCCTGACCAACCACCCGGAAGTTTACCTCATCGTGCTGCTCGTGGACGAACGCCCCGAAGAAGTAACGGAAATGAAGAAGATCCTGCGTCCGGGAAACCGCGAAGTGATCAGCTCGACCTTCGACGAATCGCCCAAGAACCACACCGCGGTTAGCGAAATGGTGCTGGAAAAGGCCAAACGCATGATCGAACTGAACCAGGATGTGGTGATCGTGCTGGATAGCATCACCCGCCTGGCGCGCGCTTACAACAACATCACGCCCTCCAGCGGCAAGGTCCTTTCCGGCGGTATCGACGCCAACGGCCTGATCAAACCGAAGAAATTCTTCGGCGCTGCCCGCAATACCGAGGAAGCCGGCTCGCTCACTATCATCGCCACCGCCCTGATCGACACCGGTTCCAAGATGGACCAGGTGATCTTCGAAGAATTCAAAGGCACAGGCAACATGGAATTGGTGCTCGACCGCAGTATTTCAGACATGCGCCTCTACCCCGCCATCGACCTCGTGAAAAGCGGAACGCGCCGCGAAGAACTGCTGCTCACCAAAAACGAGATCAACCGCATGTACGTTCTGCGCAAGTACCTGAAAACGATCAGCCCAGTTCAGGGCATCGAAACCCTGCGCAAGAGGATGCAGACCACCGAAACCAACGACGAACTCCTCAACTCCATGAGCAATTAGACCTCACT
>CAYSAT010000099.1:0-6587 GCA_964429035.1 uncultured Candidatus Cloacimonadota bacterium
TGTCCTTGAAGGGCTGCAGCATTTTCATGGCCTGGTTGATGACGGTGGTCTTGCGCGAAACCGTGGAGGGGCCGATGATCGCCGCCCAGATATTGCAGTAGTGGCGCGTGCCGGCGTTTTGCATATAGACGCGGTTGCCGATGTTCGCTGCCGCCACGGGCAGGAAGGCGGTGAGTTTGGCGCCGTCCTGGGCGTCGGTGATCTTGCCCACGGTGTCCAGGTAGCGGTTGAGGAAATCCGGAAGTTGGCTGCGGTCCAGAGGCACGTTGGACGGGCGTCCGAAGAGTTCCAATAACTCCGGGAAGTCCTTCAGGGAGGGTGTCCACGAATTACACGAAGGGGAAGGGGTGGAAAGGTGTAAAGGTGGAACGGTGGAAAGGTTTGTGGCGGCGGGGTTGGGGGATAATGATGTGTCATCCCGGACGCCGGGTACCCACGCAGTGGGTGGCGAGCCGGGATCCAGTCTTTTCTCTGCATTTCCCACGGTATCTGTGCTTGGGGATGGCACCTGATCTGACATCTCAAAGACTGGATCCCGGGTAACACTGCGTGTTCCCGGGATGACAGCGCTATTACCTTTCGTACCCAAGTCCGCGCCCCCTGCATTGGAGTTCAAGCCGGCTCTGCCAGTTTCATTACTTTCCGAAGTTGCCTGGCCGGGTTGGACTTCAATCGCAGCCCCAGCCCCGGTCCCGCCTGAAGTCCAAGGCGCATCCGAACCTTCCTGCGTGTGTGCAATCTGGTTATGCGCCTTGAACTCCAGCGCGCCAACGGCGTTAATCCACCCCTCCCGCTCCGCGATGTAGAACAGCGTGCCAATGCCCACGGAGGGGTATTTCTTCAGTTTTGCCCACACCTTGCGCAGATCCTCCGGAGTGTCCGTGTAGTGCGGATTGTAGGCGAATTGCAGCCAATAGACGATGCCGTCCTCGCCGAAATGGTTGTAGAGCGCGATGCCGCAGCGGATCCAGTCGCGGTGGCCGAGTTCGCGTTGGGCGAGGTATTCCACGGCGCTGATGGCCTGCACTTCCGTGATGTCGATGGAACTCTGATCACATGATGGCATGATTGACCTGATTTCATTTTGCTGGGGAACCTCGTCTTTTATCACGTTGATCATGGCGATCCCGTCATCAGCGTTCTGTTCTTTTACCACATCCGGGTCGAATGGCACGGCGCCGTTCACGGCCTTGAAAGCCTCGTCCCAACTCACGAAACAGGCACGGCTCATATCCGGCGTGTTGTCCACCGCGAAGGCGACCTCCGCCCAGATCCGCTCGCGCAGGTGCGTGAAGATCCGCGCGTATTCCTCTTTGTCGGTGACGGGGCGGGAGAAGGGCACCACGACCTTGAGTCCGTCCACGGGCGAGCGGAACAGCCACTTCGCCCAATGGCAGTTGATGGGGATGAGTTCCTTGAGGCCTGCGATCTCGTCGTCGGAAAGGTGGTCGAGGTCGAGCACGATGCCGTTGGCCCGGATCAGTTTGCTTTCCTCGCGGCGTCCGTCGAATTCGGCAAAGACGAAATAGGGCAGGCGCTGCTTCATTTCCTTGCGCAGGACGGGGTTTTGCTGGTTGCGGATGGCCTCGATAGGCTTGCGCCATTGGCCTTGCTGCATCCGCGCCATCAGGTTTTGGATGGGCAGGGTTTCCAGCGCCTCCGGGCGGGTGATCGCCGCGCCGAATGTGGCGGTGGAGAGCTTGTTTTGGTGTGATTGTGTCATTCGAGACTCCAAATTGTTATTTTGGAGGTGCACCTCTACTTATATACGGATGATTTTTCGGGGGTGCCGGCGGATTCTTTTTTTGCGCGGGGCGTAACTGCTTGGCGGGATGGCAAATAATTCTTTTCCTCCCTCGCCGGCGAAAGATTTGTTTGCCCGGAGGCCCAAAAATCATCCGTATATATATAGGGGGGCATGTTGAATTGAGAGTGAAGAATTGAGAGTGTCCCCCGGCGGGCATCGCGCGGCCCAACAAGCATTTTAGGCGGTAGGCCCGGAGGGGGGAACACGGAGCGAAGATGGGCACAATGATAGTCATCCCGGGCTTGACCCGGGATCCAGTCTTTGCCTTCATTTCGAGCGTTGTCTTTGCTGGGAGATTGGTCTGATCTGGCATCCTAAAGACTGGATCCCGGCTCGCCATCCCACTCCGTGGGTCCCCGGCGTCCGGGATGACAGCGTTGGGACTGGCAGATGAAAAGCCTGGAGCTGGCGCAACCCTTTTGCCCCCTGCCCCTTTGCCCCTTGCCCGTCTCGTGTTACACCCTTTCACCCTTCCACCCTTTCACGATCACCCATTAACCCACTAACCCACTAACCCACTAACCCACTAACCCATTAACCCACTAACCCATTAACCAAGGAGAAAGCATGAAAGTGATATTCAAGAACCTGCTGCACGGCTACCAGGGCAAAGCCGACGAACTTGTATTCTACTGGGATCCGCGCCTGCAGCGCATCCTCGCGCGTAGGCTTCCCAAAGTGAAGATCAATCAGCACCACCTCGATTTCGCCGCCACCAGCCGCAATTTGATGTCGATCCGCCCTTCGGAGCGCTACAAGGACGACCTGCGCACCTACGCCGAGCGCACTTACAATTTGCCCCAGTTCGGAGGCGTGCGGCCGCTCTGGAACAACCTTTACATGAAGGTCATGTATGGGCTGAAGGCGCTGAACCCCGATCTGGATTTACAAAACATCTCCCGCGCCTACATCGAACTGCACGACCTGCCCTGCCGCAGCGTGGCGCGGGCCGTGGACGCCGGATTGCTGCCGCCGGTGCGAGGCTATGAGGACCTGGACGCTGTGCTCTAAAAGAGACCGCGGATGAGAGGAAAAGATCGAACTCTGATGACATGATCTTGCTGATCTGCCTGATTTAGATTTTCCGATGTATTCATCATCTCAATCATGCCGATCATGAAGATCAGAGTTCTGTTTTTTTCCGCGGCTATCCGCGTTCCCGGTTCAGGCTTTGCGCAGATACTGGCTGAAAGTGAGTTTATAGCCCGCCTGGGCGGTTGCGGTCTCGAAAAAGACCAGTTCCCAGCCTTCGAGATCGAGGAAGGGGAAATAGGCGTCGCCAGCGAATTCGGCGTCGATGCGGGTGAGGCAGAGTTTGCCAGCCAGAGGTAAAAAACTTTGGAAAACCTGGGCGCCGCCGATCACGAAACACTCCCCGGAGCCGCATTGTTCCAGGCACTCAGCCACGCTGTGGCAGACGATGGCGCCGGGCACGCGGAACTGGGTATCGCGTGTGAGGATCACATTCGTGCGCTGGTCTAAAACCCCGCCCAGCGAGAGCCAGGTGTTTTTCCCCATGATCACGGTGTGGCCGAGCGTCTGGCCGCGAAACCACGCCAAATCTTCGGGGATGTTCCAGGGCAGGCGGTTGCGGCTGCCGATGACGCCATAGCGGTCCATCGCGACGATCAGCGCCAGCCTGGGAGAGGGCGGTTCCGCGCCGTTGGGGGATTGTTCACGGGCGTCCAGAATATCTCCCGGGTCAGGAGTTGAAGACGATGTCTCCGGTGAGCAGTCTGCTTTTCAGGTGGATCGGGCGTTCGGTGAGCAGGCTCACTTTGCCCTCGCAGATCACGTCCTCGCCGAAACTGATGTCGCCGGTGATCTTCAGCGAAGAACAGCCGGTGAGGGAGGGCACGCCGTCGCGAAAGCGTTCCAGCAGTTGTTCGATCTTGCCGTAATAGCGGTCGTCGAGTTCGATGGAAGGGGCTTTTTCGATGCCCCGGCGCAGCACCACCTGATATTGGTCGTTGAGTTCATAGATATCCGACCAGATCGCCACGAGGTCGTTGTTCTTCTTCACCGGAGCGAAACGGGAACGCGGCACCACCAAAGCCCGGGAGCCGTGGAAAACGCCGATCGCCGCGCCCATGGCGGTTTCCAACTGATAGACCGGAGTGCCGTCCACCGCCTTGGGATTGATGATGAGGGGCAGCAGCATCACGCCGTCGCCCGCGATGAGGTTCCATTGCAGAGCCTTGAGGTCGATCCAGAGGTTGTTCGTGTTGAAATATTGATAGTAATTGATGTCCTGGAATTCCGCCAGTTCGTCGGGCGGGCATTGCGCCACTTCGCGCAGGAGCAGTTGGCCGTGCTTGTCTTCGCTGAGGTGTCCGCCTTTCTTGTCGAGTTCGGTGCGGTGGCAGACCTCCATCAGGAAATGGACGTCGTTTTCCTCCATGTAGGCGGGGATGCAGGTGTCGATCGTGGCGCCGAGGTTGTCCGCGTTGGAAACGAAGGCGTAGCGGTAGCCGTGGTCGATGAGGCGGTCGAGGAGGCCGGAAGCGCTGAGGGCGGCATAGATGTCGCCGTGTCCTGGGGGATTCCACATCTTGAGGGGATCCTCGTTTTCGTAGGGCTTGAGGTTGTCCTGGCGGATGCGGGGGAATTTGTTTTGCAGAAAGGAAACGGGGAGCGACTGCTTGCTGAGGTCGGGATATTTGGTGAGGTAGTGCAGGGTGTCGGCTTCCGTGTTGTAACTGTTCATGAACATCAGCAGCACTTCGTAGCCCGTTCCGGCACGCTGCGCCAGCACCTGGCGGGTGATGATGTCCAAAAAATTCATGTTGCCTTTCACGGGCAGCAGACTCTTGGCCGCGCTGAGCCCCATCGAGGTGCCCAAACCGCCGTTGAGTTTGATCACGGCGATGCTCTTGAGGATGCTCTGCTTGCGGTATTTGACGATGGCGGGGTAATCCGCGAGATTGGCGGATGAGGGAGGTTTGATCTCCGAGCGCGGGATCAGGCCTTTGGCGCCTTTGGCCAGTTGGCGGTAATAGGCGGCGAAAGTGTCGATCACGCTTTCCGGAATCCCTTCCGCCCGCATTTGCTTGACGAATAAACTTAACATCCGCTGTTCCTTAATTCTGAGGTGGATATTGGGAGGCCACCAAAGCCTCCACCAGCGCGTCGTCCACGGCGCTGGGCACAGTGATGTGTCCGCGCTCCGCGTTCGCTGCATTCCAGTTTTGCACGGTCTGGACGGCGTTGGGATTGCGCGCCCAATTGCGCCTGCCCACTCCGCCCATCACATCCCAGGAGAGGCCTGATCTTACCACTGCATCGATGCGCTCGCTGCCATCGAGCACGATGCCGTTGCCGCCGTTGACCGCCCTGCCGATGCCCACTCCGCCGCCATTGGAAAGCACCACGAGGGTCATGCCGCGGGCGATGTTTCCGCCGAAGCAATGGGTGGCCATCTCCGCCATGACGTTGCTGCCGTCGCGGATGTTGGCGGTTTCGCGGAAGGGTGAATCGGTGCCGGAGACGTCGTGGTGGTCGCGTCCGAGCATAACGGGTCCGATCTCGCCATTCCTCACCATCTGGTTGAATTTGAGGGCGAGGTTCACGCGTCCCGTTTCGTCGGCGTAAAGGATGCGCGCCTGGGTGCCCACCACCAGTTTGTTGGCTTCCGCCTGGGTGATCCAGTGATGGTTGTCGCGGTCCATGGCGTTGCGCCGGGGGTCGATGAGTTCCGCCGCGGCGCGGTCGGTCTTTTCGAGGTCGGAGGGCTGGCCGCTGAGGCAGACCCAACGGAAGGGCCCGTAGCCAAAATCGAAGCAGAGCGGACCCATGATATCCTCCACGTAGGAGGGGAAAATGAAGCCGTTGGTGGTGTCCGCGCCGTTGCGGGCGACGGATGTTTCCCCGGCGTCGAACACCGAGGCGAGGAAACTGTTGCCGTAGTCCCAGAACCGCGAACCTTTGGCGCTGAGGCGCTTCAGGACCTGGAAATGGCGCTTGAGCGAGGCATCCACTTGGTGCTTGAACGCCGCGGGATCGGCTGCCAGCAAGGCGCGCCCTGCTTCGAAACTGAGCCCGGCGGGCGTGTATCCGCCTTCGTAAACGGCGTGGCAGGATGTTTGGTCGGAAAGCAGTTCCGCCTTGATGGAGCGCTCATCCACGTATTCCAAAAGATCCACCACATTGCCGTGATAGGCGATGGACAGGGCTTTGCCGCTGGCGCGGAATTCCTCCACCCAGCGGAAGATCTCGGCGAGGTCGGAAGAAACCCTGCCCACCCAGCCCTGGCTGTGGCGGGTTTGAATGCGGCTGAAATCCACTTCGGCGATGACGCCGATCCCGCCGGCGATTTCCACCGCTTTGGATTGGGCTCCGCTCATGCCGCCGAGCCCGGAAGAGATATAGAGGACGCCGCTGAGATCCTTGCCGGAAGGGATGCCCAGGTATTTGCGCCCGGCGTTGAGCAAGGTGATGTAGGTGCCATGGACGATGCCTTGCGGGCCGATATACATCCAGCCGCCGGCAGTCATCTGGCCATAGTTGGCAACGCCCAGCGCGGTGAGGCGTTTGAAGTCGTCCGGGTTGTCCCATTTTCCGATCACGAGGCCGTTGGTGGAGATCACGCGCGGAGCCTCCGGACGCGAAGGAAAGAGTCCCAAAGGATGGCCGGACTGGACCACGAGGGTTTGGTCCTGGGTCATCACTTCCAGATATTTCTTGATGAGGCGGTACTGCATCCAGTTTTGGCAGACCTGGCCGGTTTCGCCGTAGGTGACCAGTTCGTAGGGGTAGAGCGCGATGTCGAAATCCAGATTGT
>CAYSAT010000100.1:0-5966 GCA_964429035.1 uncultured Candidatus Cloacimonadota bacterium
GAATGCTACGCTACCTATGCTACGCTACCTGGGGGATTCCGATCCTACCGTTACCCGCGTAAGCCATCCCCTACGTAGCATCGGAATGCTACGCTACCTATGCTACGCTACCTATGCTACGCTACCGCAAATTCCCCGCGGGTTAGCCTTAATCACTTGTCTATCACTAGTCAATCAAGCGTTAATAATAGACAAGTGATTAAGGCTTGATTGACAAGTGATTGACTGCAAGCCCCGGGAGCGAATCCATAACCCACAAGAATTCAATCAGTTGCCTGGTGGCTGCCGGAACGCCTCCAGGACCTCATGTTTTGCGGATTTGCACGGTAGGCGGGCATGCCAATCTGGGACCGGAGCAAAAAATCCTTTACAAAAATCGGCAGTTTATTTAGGAAGTAAATCAGCATGGAAATGTGATACACCGGCCATGCCGCAACCGCTGGACAAACTAAGGCGCAGCGGTTTGGGCCTGGCCAAGAACAGCCGGTTTGGCCGGCAAAGGAATGTCTTGTGGCCATTGGACTGGGGTCATCGCGTTTTGCGCTGGCCCAAGCTCAGGTTTTCGCCGCGGAGGGCAAAAACGGCCAGAGGGTCAGAGCAGGCGGTCCGCGTATTAGCGTCCGCCTCTCACAGGTTCCGAAGCATCCAATTCAGCCAATAAATCCCCCCTTTTTGTTCCAAACGGCGGGCAACTTGCGTTTCCGCCTGCCAATCTTCCCGAAAATCCACAACTAGATAAGGAGACACGATGAAAAAACTGCTTTTCTCTACCCTGCTCCTGTTTTTGGCGGCCCTGGCCTTTGCCGATATCTACGTCATTGGCACCGGCACGTCCGCCAGTTCCACCAATCCCTGGTATGGAACCTACAACTACACCTGGAGCAAAAGCATCTACACCCAGGCCGAGATTTCCGGGTCCGGGCTCACCGATGCCAGCTCGATAGAGGGAGTAGGTTTCTACGTGGGAAACACGCCCTCAAATTATACGATGCTGGACATCCGCATCTATGGGCGCCACACCACCCAGAGCTTCTACGACACCGCGGATAACACGTATCCCGGTCCTGCCGGATTCGCGCTGTTGTACCAACATGATGTGACCTTCAATGGCGGCGGCTGGCACTATCTGCACTTCGACACGCCTTTTCAGTGGAATGCCACCGAAAACGTGGAATTCCTGTATGAATGCTGGGACGGCGACAACCCCACCGGTTACCCGACCTTCCGCTATACCAGCACCAGCACGGATTACCGGACCGTGTACAAGGGACAGGACGCGTCCTTCCCCAGCGACCTCACGGGAACCCGGACCTACAGCCGGGCCAACATCGCTCTGATCACAGCGCAAACAACGGCGCCGCAGCCAGCAATGGCGGTGTACCCACCCGACGCTGGCACCCAGATCACTCCCAACGCGGTCTTGCGCTGGATGTCCCCCGATGGTTTTCCGGACGGATACCGGCTTTCTTTGGGCACCGACAACCCGCCCACGGATATCCTGGAGGAAGTCAACGTAGGCACGATGAACAGTTACGACCCGCCCGGCGATCTGGAACTGGATACCACCTACTACTGGAAGGTGATTCCCTACAACCAGTTTGGCGACGCGCCCAATTGCCCCATCTGGAGTTTCACCACCCACGGGGATAACATCATCGACGTCCTGCCCTACCAACAGGGCTTCGACAGCGTCACCGCGCCAGCCCTGCCCTTCGACTGGCAAGCGCTGATCGAGCCGGCTGGCGCAGCTGGAGCCGTCGTGGTGACCTATGTCACCTCTCCGCACAGCGCTCCGAACTGCGTGCGCATCTACAACGGCTCGGTTGCCACCACAGAATTGCTGCTGATCGCGCCCCAACTTGCGGCCGCCATTCCCGCCAACACAGTGCGGATGCGGCTTTGGGTGAAAGGCGGCGGTTCGAACTATACCCTGAATTTCGGCGTGATGAGCGATCCCGCTGATCTGGCCACCTACACCCAGGTTAGTTCAATCACGCCCACCACCACCTGGCTGGAATACACCGTGCCGTTCAATTCCTACACCGGCACAGGGAGCTATTTGGCGATCAGACACGGTTTGGGCGGCACTGGCCGGTCCTTCTACGTGGATGACGTGAGCATCGAGTTGATCGCCGCCAACGACCTGGCCTGCACGCAACTACAGGGCAATTCCACGCCTTCGGTGAACGTGGCGACCACTTACACCGCCTCGATATTCAACTGGGGCACCCTTAACCAGGACACCTACACGGTCAAACTCTATGACGGCAACAATGCCGAACTGGCGACCATGGCAGGCATTTCCTGCGCTCCCGGTGAAACGGCCCAGGTCCCTCTCGCCTGGACTCCCACCGTTCAAGGCCCTGCCATTCTTTATGCCAAGGTGTTTTTGGCCAGTGACCAGAATTCCACCAACGACCAGAGCCCGAACCTGAATATATCGGTGCAACCGGCAGGCACGAACGTCGTAACGGTTGGCGAGGGAAATCTGGCGGAAGGGGTGCCGCTGGAATTCTACTATAAGAACAGCCTCTTCCAGTGCCTCTACTATCAGGCCGAACTTGGCCTCTACGGCAACATCACCGCCCTCACGTTCTACAACAACTTCGTGACCAACCTGCCTGGCATGCCCTGCAAGTTCTGGCTCGGCCAAACCACCCTGAACGACCTTTCCGGAGGTTGGATACTGCCCACCGGCAACCTGACCCTGGTTTACGACGGCAACATCGACTTCCCCAGCGGCGAAAACAGCGTCACGATCCCCTTGCAGACGCCTTTCACCTATACTTCAGGCAATCTGGTGCTCTATGCCAACCGGCCCATGGACACGCAGTATTACAACACGAACGACAACTTCCGCGCCCAAACCGTCGGCAACAACCGCGCCCGGAAACTATATTCCGACAGCACTACCTACGATCCCGCGGCTCCTTCAGCGGCCGGAACGCTTTCCGGAACCTTCCCCATGGCCTCGTTCGCCTTCGTTACGGCGGGCTTTTCCACCCTGAACGGCACCGTGACCTCGGGCGGCAATCCCGTTGGCGATGTGAGCATCGTGATCGACGGAACCACTTATGCCACGGTTACAGCGGGCGATGGGACCTACAGCTTCCCCTTCGTGCTGCCCGGAAACTACACCGTCACCGCCAGCAAACTTGGCTTCGAGACCCAAACCCTGCCCGTGACTTTGGTGGCGGATCAGACCACGACCCTGAACTTCGTGCTCGTGGCCTCTACCAGCGTTACTGTGAGCGGAACCGTGACAGGCAGCGACCAGCCTGCGGTGGGCTTGGCGGACGCCGAGGTCGACCTCATGGGGATCCTGGATTATTCCGCCACGACGAACGCCCTGGGGCAGTTCTCCATTCCGGGTGTCCTTTCGGGCAATGCCTACAACTACCACATCACCAAAGACGGCTATCAGGACCTCACGGGCACGATCACCGTGGGCGCCGTCAATTATGACATGGGAACCCTTATCCTGCCCGAGATCGCGCTTCCGCCTTCCCATGTGGTGGCCACGGAAAACGTCGCGCAGACCGCCGTTTCCCTCATTTGGAACACCCCCGGTGCCGAACCGCCTCTGATGGATTTTGAGGATGACGACGGCGGCTGGATCCCCTCTTCGAACTGGAGCAATCCGCTCGGAGACTGGCAATGGGGCAACAACTACGACGTAGCCAACTACGTGGATATCGATACCTACGTGGACGCTCCGCCAGCCACAGCCCATAGCGGAACCGGGATGTGGGGCACCGTGCTCAATGGCGGCTACAGCAATTGCGCCGGCTGGTCCTATCTGAGGAAGACCTTCGATTTCAGCGGCATCACCGATCCTGAACTGAACATCTGGCACTACATGGATGGCTACAACACCTGGGATTACGGTTTGATCGTAGTGAACGGCACGACACTCTGGGGAGCGGCCGCTCTGGCTGAATTCATGCCCTGGCAGGAGTTGAGCGTGGATCTTTCCGCCTATGGCAACAATGCCACAGTGGAGATCAGTTTCGAGTGGTACGCCACCTCCGTGGTCTCCTACGCCGGCTGGTACATCGACGACGTGTACGTGGGTCCGGCTTTGAACCGTGGCGGCGCTCCCGCGATCACAATGCTGCCTTCCAACCCGCAAGGCCTTTCCGAGCAGGAAGCGACTCTGGCGCGGTCCGAACGCCAGGCCAGAAACCAGGCGGCTTCTCGAATCCCGCAAACCACGCGGGACCGTGTTCTGAATGGCTATAAAGTCTGGCGCTTGCTGGCTGCCAATGAGGATAACGAAAGCCTCTGGACCCTGCTGACGCCGATGGCCATCGCCGACACCTTCTTTACGGACAGCGTTTGGGCGCCGCTTCCTTCCGGTGTTTACGAGTTCGCCGTGAAGGCCGTGTACACGAACGACGTGCTCTCGGCGCCCTCCTTCTCCAACGAGATCCACAAGGGCATGATGGGCGTGCTTACCGGCACCGTGACCGAATTCGGCACCAACGTTCCCATCGAGGGCGCCACCATCACCGCCGGAGATTACGAAGGCGTTTCCAATGCCCAGGGCGTCTATTCCTTCCTGGTCTATCAAGGCACCTACGAGGTCACTTGCGCCAAGAACGGCTACCAGACATCCAGCCAACCTGGCGTTGTGCTGGTGGGAACGCAGACCACGACCCTGAACTTCGTGCTGACCGAGTTGACGCTGCCTCCCAGCGGAGTGCAGGCTGCCGAAGCAGGCGGAAACGTGAACATCACCTGGATGGAGCCCGGAACTGCAGGCGGCGAATGGATCCACTACGACAGCGGCCAGAACAACGACAGCATCGGAACTGGAGCCGCAGCCGACTTCGACGTCGCCATCCGCTACCCCGCTTCCGCTCTCACCGATTACGCCGGCATGAGCCTCTACGCCCTGAAAGTGTGGCCAGCCCAGGCAGGAACCTTCTCCGTCCGTGTCTGGACAGGCGGAACGCCCTCCGCACCTGCCACCCAGGTTGTCGATCAGGCCTTCACGCCGGTTCTGGACACTTACAACACCGTGCTGCTGAATAATCCCGTTGTGGTTACCGGAGCCGAAGAACTCTGGTTTGGCTATCGCTGCAACGTTACCGGCGGCTATCCCGCTGGCTGCGATGCCGGCCCTGCCATTGACGGCTTCGGCAACATGATGTATTACCAGGGCGCCTGGTCCACTCTGCTGGCCCTCGCTCCTACGCTGAACTACAACTGGAACATCCAGGGCTACGTCGGCTATTCGGCTCCCACCGCTGCTCCGCTGCTTACTCCCGTAATTCCAATGCTCAGCGGTTACGTGGAAGGCGAACGCGCTTCCGCTGGACTCTTGCGAACCCGTTCCAGCAGCGCCCTTGCCCGCTCCGGATACCAACCCGGCTCGGTAAAACAGCCCGATCCCACCATTTCCGAATGGCAGGATAGCGTAAACCGGGTGCTGACCGGTTACCGGGTCTGGCGTTTGTTGGAAGGGCAGGAAAGCAATGAATCCGCCTGGGTGTTGCTTACCGCCAACCCCATCACCGCAACTGCCTGGCAGGATACCGGATGGGGCTCCGTGCCCGACGGCACCTACAAGTGGGCAGTGAAAGCCATCTACACCGGCGGAGCCCTTTCCATAGGCGCCTTCTCCAATCCGATCCCGAAGATCACCCAGATCGGCACCATCGCCGGCATCGTCCGCACCCTGCAGAACGCTCCCATCAGCGGAGCGACGATCACCTGCGGCACCGTTACCGCCACCACCAATGCCAGCGGCGCCTACAGCATGCAAGTGGTAGCCGGAACCTGGAGCGTGACCGCCAGCCACCCGAGTTACCAGTCTGTAACGCAGAACGGAGTGGTTGTGGTTACCGGCCAAACCACCACCGCGAATTTCCAGTTGCCCCCCAGCGCCAACGTGCTGGCGCAGGATTTCGAGGGAGCCACGTTCCCGCCTACTGGCTGGACCCAGACCATCACGGATACCA
>CAYSAT010000101.1:0-5502 GCA_964429035.1 uncultured Candidatus Cloacimonadota bacterium
CATTTCCAACTGAACCGATTCTGCGCATGGCGGTTTGGCTGTCAAGCCGAAATCTGAAATCAGTCATTGGTTTTTCTAAGATAACTAGCCGGAGCTTGGTTATATTTGCCCCATGCTCGTGTAGAATATGAATATTGCTCATTTTTCAACCATCTGTCTCCTAATCGCTTACAAGGCGACCCAGGAGCGTAACACCATATGTATATGGAGGGTAGTTTGTAAGGCCTGGGTCGCTGCCAACCAAAACACCTCCCTAAGACCTCCCTATGAACCATAGGGAGGTCATAAGGTGGCGATAAGGTGGCGAACAGGCTAAGAGTTATGAGTGTTGAGTGATGATTGGATTGCCGTGTAAAGGTGGAACAGGTGCACCGCATTCAGATGTAAACCCACTAATCCATTAACCTGTTTAATAAGGTCGGGTTGGCGTCCGACAATTGACAAGGAGGAACAAGATGAAAGTGAACTACAAAGAACCGATCAGGACTTATCGGGGCAAAAAGGACGGCCTGGTGTATTATTACCATCCGGGCCTGGAGCGTTCCCTCGCCAGGGAATACGCGGTTCCGCGGGCAAACGAAACCAACCGCAAACTGCGCGCGGTAACCCAAAACCTGCAGGCGCTGAACCCTTCAGTGGGTTTCCGGGACGACTTGAAGGTGTATATTTATCTGCTAAAATCGCATGCCGCGACGGAGCACGTTTTCAGGGGACACTACTGGAGTTTGTACCTGAAACTAATGTGGGCGATGGCGCGGCAACTGGATATCGATCTGGAGTTCATCACCCGGGAGCAGATATTTGCTCAGGAACTTCCTTGCAGGACCGTGAAGAGCGCTGTGGAAGCAGGATTGCTGGCATCGGTGAACGGGTATGAACTGCTGGTGCGGGAGTTCTGAACAAGAAGAACGCGGATGGAGAGGAAAAAGAGGAATGGAAGATTTTTGATAGAGGGACAGAGAAAAAAGCTGTCCACGAATTGCACGAATTAACACGAATTAGGGAGTGGGAGGGGTAGCGGCGCTCGCCGCAGCGCCGTTCTTGGTGGCGGATCTGCTCAAATTGCGGCGGAGCGGCGTCCGCCGGTACATGATGCCCCGGAACACTGCGTTTATCGGGGTCCCCGACGCACAACTTGTTGGGCGGTGGGGTGATTTGGCGGTCGATCCACTGCGTTTCGCGGTTTTTAACGGAGAAGAGCAGAGGAACAGCAGAGATCAGCAGAGAAAAGCAGAGCAAAGACCATTCCAAACAGAGGGACGGAGATTCTGGAAAGGAATGGAACGCGGATGACGCGGATCGGGCGGATTTTCGCTGATAGAAGATATCCGTTCAATCCGTGCAATCCGTTAAATCCTTAATGCTTTTCCATAAGAGTATACCTGAGTCTATAGGACTGCTCGGAACACCGGTTTCAACCGGTCGGACCACCAGATTCATCTGGTTTTGTAAAAAGCTTGTAAAGGTATCTGGCAGGATTGCTGGACGCATATTTCACCGGATGAATCCGGCGGACCGACCGGCTAAATCCAGTGTTCCGGCAGAGCGCAAAGCTTGTTCACTGTGAAATCTGTGAAATCTGCGAAATCTGTGTGAGACCCTCTTTCCGCGTGATCTGCTTTTTTATCCCCGAAATCTGCGGGAAACCAAAAAACAAAATCAGGAATAGGGGGTTCAGCGCAAGAGGATACGCAGGAGTTTTTCCCTTCTGATAGCGGGACTGAATCTATCCAGGATACTCCGTGAGATTTCGGAAGGATCGAGCGAACTGGCCAAAGCCTGGTCCAGCGCTTGTTCCAGCTCCTGATCGTTGCGGTGGTGGACCAGGAAACCAAAGTCGCCGATCACGGTGGGAATGCCCGCGACGTTGGAGCCGACGGGCACGCAGCCCATCAGCATGGCTTCCATCAGCGCGTTGGGCATGCCCTCGGAGATGGAGGGCTGGGCGTAAACGGCGCTGTTCCGCATCAGTTCGTGCAACGCGTTGGGAGCAAGGAAGGGATGGATAGTGAGGTTGGGAAGCTTATCCAGCAAGAATTCGCGGTTGAGTTCAGGCAGAAACTCCGCGCGGATGCCCACCCAGACGAACTGGAGGTCGGGACGGCGAGCCGCGATCCGTGCCAGAAGGTCGAAGCCCTTGTTGTAAAAATCTTGCAACCGGGGTGTGGAACCCACGGTGAGGATCTGCCTGGTCCTGGTAGCAGGGAATTCCGCAGGGGGAGAGGCTGCAACGGCGTTGTGGACGACGCTGGCGGGTGTTCCCAACCCGGGGATCATGTGATAGATACCATCCGCGTGGCCAGCTGGAGCATAATAGGTGTTGCGCGAAGAAAGCAGGGCCTGGTGGTTGGCGATGATGTGGGTGCAATGCCTGAGAGCCAGGCAGGCAAGGCATCCGCGGAACTTCGAAGAATAGACGCCATAGGCAAATTCCGGGTAACAGACCGCGTCGTAGCCGCCAATGAAGATGAAGCTCTGTTTCCGCAGCAGCCGGCTCAGCAGCACGATCGGCGCGGCGTGGTAATCGGCAAACCAGATCAGGATGCGGCTGCAGTCCTGGCGTTTGGCGATGGTGCTCAGCGCGTGCCAGATCCCTTTCAAATAGAGCAGTTTGGACTTGTCCTGCTGCAGAAATACGGTCTCGACTTGAAAGTCGGCGGAAAGGATATCCGCGTCCATGTGCATGAAGGGCGAACGTGCCGGCAGGATCAGGAGCAGCGGGGGTTTCAAGGCTGGGGACCCTCTTGGTGAGCGGATGCCGCAAAGGGGTTGGCCAGCAAGGTTTGATCGAAGACCTGGGCCAGTTTCCGGGTGAGAGAGCGGCGTTCGAAGCCGCGGATATGTTCCCAGTTCGGCTCTGGCCGCAGTTTTCCGGCCAGCCAACTCTGATAGATCGCGCTTAGCTGCTCCGCGATGGAATCCACGCTCTCGTTGTCGGCGATGTAAGCCAGGCCGCTGGGCATAAGTTCTGCGGCGCAAACTCCCGTGGGGTGGATCATGGCCAGGATGGGTTTGGCGCAGCGCAAGTACTCGAAAAGTTTGCCCGGCAGTTCCGCGTCGCTTTTGGAGCCGGGTCCGGAAAACAGCCACAGGACGTCCGCCTGCAGCATCACGGGCAGCATTTCGCCGTGCGGCAAGTAGGGATGCAGTTCAACGCTCCGGCGGATCATGGGGTCGCTTTCGAAACCGCGGAAGACGAAGGAGGCGAAGTTGTGGCCGTAGAGATGGACGCGGATCCGCTCCATATTTATGTCGCCGGCTTTGGCCAGGTTTATCAGCGCCTGCCAGGTTTTGCCCGGATGGCGCCTTCCGAACAGGACTCCGGCATGGACGATCTGAAGTTTGTCGGTATCATTCGTGCGGGGCGGAACGGTTTGCGCGAAGTCGGATTCGTCGTAGCCATTGGTGATCACGCTGAAATGCTGCGGCTGCAGATCGGGGTAGAGCTGCAGGAAATCGCGTTTGTAGGCTTCATTGACCACCACCACATGGTCCGCTTCTTGCAGGGCTCCGTGTTCAAGACGGGCTTCCAGCCGGGTGAAAAAGCGCGGCGGAGGGTTGTCCAGGCGGCTCTGGCCCTGGCTCCAGTCGTCGCGGAAATCGATGACGAAAGGCACTTTATACTTGCGGCGGATCCACTTGCCCAACAGCATGGGGGAAAAGGGCGGGCCGGAGCAAAAGACGAGGTCGATGGCGTGGCGGCGCATGATCTTGCGGATCTTGTGGCGCGCGAAAGGCAACCAGAGGATCTCGGCATCGGGGATGAACATGTGGTAGCGCAGCCAGTTCACGACACCCGGCAAACGCAGGCCCCAAAGCAGTTTGAACAGCCAGCGGGCATCCAGGATGAAGCTGCGGTAGATCCATTGACGGGGTGGCAGGTCGGCCAGCAGGGAAGTGTCGCGCGGGTGTTTTAGCAAGGCGGGATGCGGCGTCAGGACGATGCTTTCCCAATCCGAAGCTGGTAGGTAGCGCGAAAATTTCACGCCGCGCTGCACTCCGGAACCTCCCACGGGAGGATAGTAATAGACGATATAGAGTACTTTTTTCATTCCCGGCCGGATTTCCTGCGGTAAAGAGCCAGCAGCCAATAGGCACGCGGCCGCGAAATGATGAGGTTCAGCGCGTTGCAGAGTCTGGTGGCTGGAGTGGATTTGTGCACGAACCCGGCGCTTCCGCAAACTGGGCAGATGGAACCGGGTGGAGGGACGAACCACTGGCCCTGCCTGTGTTTGCAGCGCAAGAGCCAGGCGGGGATGTCACGTTCCCGGGTTCCGAAAACACACACGCGCAGACGTTCGTAATCCGGAGCGAAGAGGGCGTCCAGATAGCCGGCAGTAAAGGAGCGCAGATGTCCGTGGGCGTGTTCGCTATGGCCGCAGGAGGCGCAGCGGAAGAATTTCTTGGCGAGTTGCTCGCGGTGCGGAACCCCGATCAGCAGATAGCTGCTGGCCACGCGCTTGAGTTCGTCGATCCCTTGGTCGAAATCTGAGGGGGAGAGGTGCTCCAGCACTTCATTGCAGCAGGCCAGGTCGAAAGACCAGTCACCGAAGGGGATGTCGGATATCGAGGCCTGGACGGAAGGGCCGCGCACATAGCTGAGGGCGGTGGAGGAAGGGTCGAGCCCGGTTACGGCGTAGTATTCCGCCAGGGCGTTGGTGATGATGCCGTTGCCGCAGCCAACATCCAGGATGCTGCGCACATCAGGCGGGATCAGGGCTTTGATCTTGTTCAGGCGCAGGAGGACCTTGCCTTTCGGATCGTAGTTTTCCCAAGTGTGCTGAGCGCCGAAATCCATCTAGGCTTTCCTCTTGAGGCGGTTGAGCAGTTGGCGGAGCAGCGTTTGCGCGTATTGGATATCGTAAGGCAGGATGGCTTGAAAAGCTTTGCCCAGCCAAAGGAAAAGGGCGGTGAAGAGGATTCCGGCGGCAATTTGCGCAACCCAGCCAGAGCCGAAAATCCAGCGTACAGCCGCTGCCGGAACGGCCGCCAAAGCAACAGCGGTCGCGGTTTTCAGGATCGCTTTGAGGGGGAAAAGTTCCGGGAGGGACAAGCGCAGGCGCTGGCGCATCCAGTAAAGATAAAGTCCGGCGGAAAACCAGGTCACGATCACGGTGGCCACAGCAGCGCCCATCATGCCCAGCACTCTTACGAGGATCAGGTTCAGCACGAGGTTCAGGCCCAGGGTGATGAGCGAGTTGGCCATGATGTAGCGGGTTTTCTGCAGGGCCATGAAGATGATGCCGTAGGTGGCGATCCGCAGGGGCAGAATCAGCAGATACATCTGGAAATAAGGCACGGCGCCGGCATAGGTCGAAGTGTAGATGATGCGTATAAGCGGATCAGCAAAAAGGAAAAAGAGCAGGCAGAGGGGAAAGATGATCAGGGTGTTCTTGCGTACAGCTGCGCGGTAGATATCCTTCATTTGGGCGGGATCGCCGCTGATCTGAGGCAGCAGGATGGCGTTCACGGAATTGCTGAGGATGGAGATGAAGGGCAGTT
>CAYSAT010000102.1:0-5483 GCA_964429035.1 uncultured Candidatus Cloacimonadota bacterium
TATATGCAACACTTTTCTTTTAGGGTCGGGAGACTACTGCATTAATTGGGTTAAATCACATCATTAGGGAGTGTCGACATGAAAAATATGGGAAGCGTCCTGGCCTTGCTGGGTGGTGTCATAGTGACCTTCGCCGGAGTTTTGGCGATGTTCAAGGAAGACGTCAAACTGGTCTGGAACATGGAATTTTCCACCATTCAGGGCTTCGTGGTTGTGGCTGTGGTGCTGGCGATCATGATCATCATCCTGGGTTTTCTTTCCTTCACCACCAAGCACCGCCTGCTGGGCATCATCATCCTGGCCGCTTCCTTCGCGGGGATTGTGGTGGGCAGCACTTTCACTGACATCGCCATGCTCTTCAGCGTCTGCGGCGGGATATTGCTATTCACGGTTCCGGATAAAAAAACCGTTACGCCCAAGACCCCGGTTCAGAACAAGCCTGCCGGTCCCGCGCTGAAAAAACCGACCCTCCAGTAGCTTATTTGGCCAGGCGGAAGCTCGATTTGATGGCGGCGTAGTCTGGCGCGTGTTTGTCGTACACGCTTTCCTCTGCCAGATAGGATAGGAAAATCAGGTTGCCGCCGTTTTTCACGATCACGTTGTCCATCTTCATATAGATGAGGTCCAGGATGGAGATCTTGAGATTCAGGTGCAGGGCAGGAATTTCGTTCTGCGTGGTGTAGCCGCTCTCCAGCACTTCGATGGAGGCCAGTCCGATGTCCTCAAGTTGCGCCTGGATCATCTCTATGGCTTCATCCACGCTGAGGTCCAGATCCCCCTGCTGATCTTCCACAGCCAGCGATTCCGCGATCGCGCTGAACACCACCGGCATGTCCTCATCCAGTATGGTGAGCGTAAGCAGAGGGCCGAGGTCCAGTTGATTTTCCCAAACTTCGGAATACTCCAAACTGAAGCCGTACTCCCCGTTCGTGTAGGTTTTCAGCCCTTCGGCAGCCAGAGGCAGGGCTAACAACATTATCGCCATAACGGCAATGTAAAACTTCTTCATCATCTCTCCCTTCAGATCAATGCTGATCATGAACTCCATACCGCGCTACTGCGGAAATCCCTCACGCGGTGATAGATCACTGGATTGACCGTGGGCGGCGCTGCTGGAGATAGCCTATTCAAATCTTCCCAGCCTGTTTGGACCAACTGTCCTTCAGCGTCACGATACGGTTGAAGACCAGTTTTTCCGGGGTGGAAGCGTCGTCAGCGCAGAAATATCCCAGGCGCATGAATTGGAAGCGTTCGCCCGGCGAAGCCTGGGCCAGCGATGGTTCCAGACGTGCCGCGGTAGTCACTTTGAGGGATTCCGGATTCAGGTAGTCCAGGAAATCCTTGCCTTCTTCCATGGCGTTGAAATCGGCCAGGGTAAAGAGTTGGTCATAGATGCGCAGTTCGGCTCCGATGGATTGCGCCGCGCTCACCCAATGGATGGTGCCTTTCACTTTCCTGCCGTCGGCCGTTCCCCCTCCGCGTGAAGCGGGATCGTGCGTGCAGATCAATTCCGTGATCTTGCCGGATTCGTCTTTGACCACTTCCCTGCAGGTAACGTAGTAGGCGTGCTTGAGGCGGACCTCAGCGCCCGGAGCCAGGCGGAACCAGCCTTTGGGCGGAGTCTCCGAAAAATCCTCGCGCTCGATGTAGAGTTCGCGGGAAAATGGTATCAAACGCTTGCCGGCAGAGGGATCCTCGGGATTGTTATCCGCTTCCAGTTCCTCCACCTTGTTTTCCGGATAATCGCTGATGGTCAGTTTCACGGGATCGAGGACTGCCATGACCCTCGGCGCGCGCTTGTTGAGGTCTTCGCGCACGCAGAATTGCAGGAGTTCGAAATCCACGATGGAATTGCCTTTGGCGACTCCGATGCGGTCGGCGAATTCGCGCAGCGCTTCCGGGGAAAAACCTCTTCGCCGCATTCCGGCGATGGTGGGCATGCGCGGATCGTCCCAACCGCTCACCACGCCTGTCTTGACCAGTTGCAGCAGCAGGCGCTTGCTCATTACGGTATAGCTCAGATTCAACCTGGCGAATTCGATCTGTTGGGGATGGCAAGGCACGGGCAGTTGATCCAGAAACCAGTCGTAGAGCGGCCTGTGGTCCTCGAATTCCAGAGTGCAGATAGAGTGCGTGATCCCTTCCAGCGCGTCGGAAATGCAATGCGTGTAATCATACATGGGATAGATCACCCATTTGTCGCCGGTGCGGTGGTGTTCGGCCTTTTTGATGCGGTAGATCACGGGATCGCGCATGTTCAGGTTGGGCGAAGCCATGTCGATCCTGGCGCGCAGGGATTTCGACCCTTCTTCGAACTCGCCGTCCCGCATCCGGCGGAAGAGGTCCAGGTTTTCCTCAGCCGGGCGGTCGCGATAGGGGCTGTTCTGGCCGGGTTCGGTCAGCGTTCCGCGATGGGCGCGGATTTCCTCCTGCGTGAGGTCGCAAACGTAGGCCTTGCCTTCCATGATCAGCAATTCGGCGTAGTCGTAAAGGCGGTCGAAATAGTCAGAGGCGTAAAAAAGTTTGTCCTGCCAGTCGAAGCCCAGCCAGCGGATGTCCGCCATGATGGAATCGACGTATTCCACGTCCTCCTTCACCGGGTTCGTGTCGTCGAAACGCAGGTGGCAGATGCCGTTGTAATCCCTGGCCAGGCCGAAGTTCAGGCAGATGCTCTTGGCGTGGCCGATGTGCAAATAGCCGTTCGGCTCAGGCGGAAAGCGGGTTACGACCTTCTTGTGTTTGCCATTTTCCAGGTCCTTGTCGATGATCGAGCGGATGAAATTGGAAACCGCCGCTTTGTCGTTTGATTCGTTTCCCATGTTCGCTTTTTTCCTTGGTGACTGATTTCTTGCTCCATTTTTACGAGGCGCCCCTCCAGTCAAGAGATATCCTGCGCCCCGGTCCCGCTTTCTCCAATTCTGCCTGTGGAAATGTTTCCATTGCAAAAACGGAGCCGAAGCCACAATCCCCTTGACATCCTTGCGGACGCTACGCGAATGAACCGCCAGACTGTCAATTTCTGATAAAATGAGGTTTAACGATGAACAAATGGTTCGCTCTCCTGGGTTTTGCTTTGCTGCTGCTACAGCTTGCGGCAAAGAGCCCTTATGTGTTTGAAACATTGCCCATGCCGGACGGACGTCTGGCGGACAGGGTCACGGTGCCGGGAATTCCCGTTGCTCAAAGGGTTCCCGGTCCTCCGGCGAGTTTCACGCGCTCTACGGTGCTGCTCGGCGGAGTGCCCGCTTTCGACTGGAGTTACGGCTGCTCCGCCACTTCCGCCGCCATGCTGGCCGCCTATTACGACCGCGGTTTGTTCAGCCACGTATACACGGGGCCCGCCGGTGGCGGCGTGATGCCGCTCAACAACAGCGCCTGGGGTCCCGGCGAATGCCCGCTCAGCGCCACGCACATGGGTTACGACGGCCTTGCTTCGCCGGGACACGTGGACCGTTTCTGGACGAACAGCGGCGGCGACGATCCTTTCGGGACGGGCGATCCCACCGGCACCTACTTTGGCTGCACCGCCGATTACATGGGAACGAACCAGCAGTGGTGGGGCAATGGCGACGGCTCGACCACCTTCGCCTATTACGTGGATGGCTCGCCGCTTTACGATCCCGGCGACGGCTTGGAAGGCCCGCCTTATTTCCGGGACGGCATCCATGGCCTGAAACTGTTCTTCGAATCCCGCGGCTATGCCGTGAGCGCCAATTACAACCAGTACATCTACGGCTGGAACGGCAACGCCAACGGCTACACCTACGCCCAATTCAAGGTTTCGATCGATTCCGGAATTCCCGTGCTGATCCAGATCGAAGGCCACACCATGCTGGGAATCGGCTACGAAAGCGCGTCCGACACCATTTACGTGCTCAACACCTGGGATTATTCCATCCACACGATGGCCTGGGGCGGCATCTACAGCGGCATGGCGCATTATGGTGTGGGCGTTTTGCAATTGATTCCGCCGCCGCTTATCAACATCAACGGCGCTTCCCTTTCTGCCGCGCTGCTGCCCGGGGCGGAAACCACCCAAAGCTTCCAGATCGTCAACTCCGGCACCGGCCCGCTATACTACGATCTCGTGCAGGTGGAATTGCGCGGAGCGGAGGCGGACAGCGGCTGCAAACCCTTGCCTGTGGCGGATGGACGCAGCATCGCCGGAAGCGCGCTGGCTCTGGATGCCTCGGCCTATTTGCCCGGAACGACGCTGGATTGGAACTTCACGCTCTATAATGCCAGCACCGACGACGAATGGCTGAAATACCTCTACGTGACCTTCCCGGCTGGCGTCGTGGTCAACAGCGCCTCCAACTTTGCAGGCGGAGGCGGGGGAGACCTGATCCCCGATCCCTCCAGCGGAAACGGCGTCACGATCTGTTGGGGCGTGGCGGATCCCAGCGGTTGGGGTGTGGTTTATCCAGGCAATACGGCGTCCGCCACGGTTAATGTGACCATCCTGCCTTCCTTTACCGGCGATCTGGCGCTATCGTATCAGATCAATGGCGACGTTTACGGAGCCGATCCGCACGTTGTTACAGGCGCGGTCACGCTCACCCAAACGCCCTGGCCCATCGCCTGGTTTCACGCCCTGCCTGCCAATGGAACCGTCGCCCCCGGATCCAGCCAGGCAGTTACGGGTTATTTCTCCGCGGCAGGCCTCGCTCCCGGCACCTATCACGCGCGGCTGACGGTGAACGCCAACGATCCCTGGAATCCAGCCCAGACACTGGATGTGACGCTGGATGTGCTGGCTGGGGACGCGCCCCAGATCACGGAAATCTATCGCTCAGCAAGCGGCACCACGCTCTCCTGGCAGGCCCTGCCTGGCGCCAGCGGCTACAAGGTCTATCGTTCCACATCTCCCGGCGGCGCTTTTTCCTTGTTGAATTCCACAACCGCGAGCACATATCAGGATCCCTCAAATCTTCCCTCCGCCTTTTATCGCGTCACCGCGGAATACTGAGTACGCCTGCGCCATCCTGAATCCAGGCTGGGTGAAGGGGCAAAAGGGGAACAGACGAAGAGGGAAAGGTGTAAAGGTGGAAAGGTGGAAGGGTGGAAAGGTGGAAAAGACTGGATCCCGGGTAACACTGCGTGGTCCCGGGATGACATCGGCGGGGTTGGAGGAAAGGCTTAGATAGTAAGATGCGGTGTCATCCCGGACGCCGGGGACCCACGGAGTGGGATGGCGAGCCGGGATCCAGTCTTTAGGATGCCAAATCAGACCTTCTCCCTGCAAAGACAACGTGGGAATTGATAGCAAAAGACTGGATCCCGGGTCAAGCCCGGGATGACAGCGGTGTGGCTTGCGATACCATAGTCCAAACCTGGCGCAGCCCCTTACCCCCATTCCCCCTTTCCACCTGTTAACCTGTTCACCCCTTCTCGGCCAAAAAAAGCCCGAAACGCAATGTCCGGGCCTTTTACCTGGGTGGGGTTGGCGCCGCTTACGCCTCTTTGGCCAGTTGGAGCGCCTT
>CAYSAT010000103.1:0-5277 GCA_964429035.1 uncultured Candidatus Cloacimonadota bacterium
GCCAAGGGCATCGGCGAACCCACCAACGAACTCATGGCTCCGGCCATCGCCAACGCCATCTACAGAGCCACGGGTAAGCGCTACTGCGACCAGCCTTTAAGGATTAAGATATGATCACTGTCAACGATGTTACTTACACCAATTACAACCTTGAACAAAAACTCTCAGTCTGGCTGCGCGAAGAGCTGTCTCTCACCGGCACCAAGATCGGCTGCGATATCGGCGTTTGCGGTTCCTGCACAGTGTTGGTCGATGGCGTGGCCAAACGTTCCTGCAAACTGCGCTTGAAGGACGTGGAAGGCTCGCATATCGTTACCATCGAAGGACTTGCCAAACCCGACGGCACCCTGCACCCCATCCAACAGGCCTTTCTGGACGCCGGCGCCATCCAATGCGGTTTTTGCACTCCGGGCATGGTCCTCACCGCCTACGCCCTACTGGTCAATAACCCCCAACCCACACGTGCCGAAGTGCGCCAGGCGCTAAAGGGAAACCTTTGCCGCTGTACAGGTTACCAGCAGATCATCGACGCCGTGCTGCTCGCTGCGGAACGGATGCGCCCTTGAGCTTGGTTCGGCAGGGAGCCCGCATCCAGCCACAAGAGCCCTTCCCCCTGTCGCAATACAACGCTTAACAACATGCCAGACAATAAACTATAGAGGATAAACCATGAACATGTCAGCCGCCCTGAATGCCCGCCTGAAAGAACTGGAAACCCTGACCACCACTACCTACGGCAAGGATTTCCTGCTCACTTGGGAAACCAGCCTGGACAACCTGAAAGCCGTGATGCTGGTCGCCGAGATCCTGCAAATCCTGCACCGGGAGCGCAAGCCCTGGAAGATCTTCGATTCCGGCCTCGCGATCTCGATCTTCCGCGACAACAGCACCCGGACCCGCTTCAGTTTTGCCTCCGCGGTCAATGGACTCGGCCTGGCGCTTTCCGAACTCGATGAGGTGAAATCCCAGGTCGCGCATGGCGAAACGGTGCGCGAAACCGCCGCCATGATCTCGTTCCTCACCGAAGTGATCGGCATCCGCGACGACATGTATCCCGGCGAAGGCCATACCTACATGACCGAAGTCGCCGACGCGCTGACCGACGGATTTGAGCAGGGCATCCTGGCCCAGCGTCCCACTCTGGTGAATCTCCAATGCGACCTCGACCACCCCACCCAAAGCCTCTCCGACCTGCTGAAACTGAAAGACTACTTCGGCGGCTGGGAAAATCTGAAGGGCAAGAAAATCGCCATGAGTTGGGCCTATTCCCCTTCCTACGGCAAGCCCCTTTCGGTTCCGCAGGGAGTGATTAACTTGATGTCCCGCTTTGGTATGGATGTAGTTCTTGCCCACCCCGAAGGCTATGATTTACTCCCTGAGACCTTGGCCTCGGCAAACCACTTTGCAACGCAAAGCGGAGCCCAATTCCGGGTCACCAACTCCATGCAAGACGCCTTTGCCGATGCCGACGTGGTCTATCCCAAATCCTGGGCGCCGATGTCCGTGATGCAACAGCGGACCCTGCTGCTCAAGCAAGGCGACAAAGAGGGGCTCAAGCGATTGGAACAATCCTGCCTGGCTGAAAACGCCCGCCACATGGATTGGGAGTGCACGGAAGAGATGATGAGGTTAACCAAAAACGGCTCAGCGCTTTACGAGCATTGCCTGCCCGCCGATATCTCCGGTGTGAGTTGCGAACGGGGCGAGGTGGCTAAATCCGTCTTCGAACGCTACCGCCTGCACACCTATCAGGAGGCGGGGTTCAAACCGTTCGTGATCGCGGCGATGGTCTTCAATTCCAAAGTGGCGGACGTAGTAGGCAAACTGAGGAATTTTATATGAACACAGAGGCACAGAGCCACAGAGGAACTGAGAGATTGGAAAAGCAGAGAATACGAGTCGATTAGAAATGATTATTACTGATGATGTAAAACTGAAGAAGATCACTGGCCAGATAATCGGAGCGGGAATAGAAGTGCACAAGATTCTGGGGCCGGGATTACTTGAGCGTGTATACCACGATTGCCTGTTCCACGAATTAGTTAAGAGGGGCTTTTCTGTACAGAAAGAGCCTATCATGCATTTCAATTATAAGGATACCGAGATTTGTTTTGTCCTCAAGCCTGATCTGATTGTCGACGAGTCTGTAATCGTGGAATTGAAAGCGACTGTTGAGATGCATCCCGTTTTTGCAGCCCAACTTCTTAGTTACCTGCGGCTTACGGGGATCATGGTAGGCTTGTTGCTGAACTTCAATTCTCCTTTGCTTAAAGATGGAATCCGCCGTTTCACCATTCACGGGCAAGAACTGCCTGAAGGTTGGGAAATCAAATAATGCCGCCTCTTACAGCTATCAATTCCCTACTGATACCGTCTCCTCACTCTGTGTCTCCCTGCCTCTGCGCCTCTGTGTGGAAAATAATAAGGAGCATAAATGCCTAAACTGATAACCGAAAGAAACTCAACAGCAATTCTAAAAAACGCCCGCCGCTGCAAAGACCGCGGCATCATCCTGCCCACGCTGCGTCAGCAAATGTTCCCAGACACCATTCCGGACGCCATCAAGCAGCGCTTAAAGCCCATCGGACTCTGGGACATCGACCCCCTCAACCTCTTCCGCATCACCTGGAAAAACGACATCCGCAGCGGCCTGTTCGGCGCGCCGAACTACCTGGAGATCCCATCCGCCCTGACTGGAGTCCCTGCCCGCATCATTGGCATGGTGGGCAAATACTTCCCCACCGGAGCCCACAAGGTCGGCGCCGCCTATGGTTGCCTCGCGCCGCGTTTGGTGAGCGGAACCTTCGATCCCGAGGTGGACAAAGCGGTCTGGCCTTCCACCGGAAACTATTGCCGCGGCGGAGCTTTCGATTGCGCCCTGCTGGCCTGTCCCGCGGTCGCCATCCTGCCCGAGGAAATGAGCCAGGAACGCTTTACCTGGCTGCAAGAGATCGGCGCCGAAGTCATCGCCACGCCAGGCTGCGAATCCAATGTCAAGGAAATCTACGACAAATGCGCCGAACTGCGTCCCGACCCGCACAACGTGATCCTGAACCAGTTCGACGAGTTCGGCAACCCCTTCTGGCACTATCATGTAACCGGCAACGCCATCGCCGAGGTCTGGGATCTGGCCAAGGCCCCCAATTCGCGTCTCAGCGGCTACGTAAGCGCAACTGGCTCAGCGGGTACCATCGCCGCCGGAGACTTCCTCAAAAAGAGCCATCCCCTGCTTAAAACCACGGCTTCGGAAGCGCTGGAATGCCCGACCCTGCTGAACAACGGCTTCGGCGGACACCGCATCGAAGGCATCGGCGACAAACATGTCCCCTGGGTGCACAACGTCCGCAATACCGACGCCGTGGCAGCCATCCGGGATGAGGATTGCCTGCGCCTGCTGCGCTTGTTCAATGAACCCACAGGCCAGGAATACCTTGTGGCGCAAGGCGTTCCGGAACACACGGTGCAATCTTTGCCGTTGCTGGGCATCTCCTCCATCGCCAATCTGCTGGCCTCTATCAAACAGGCCAAATACTTCGATTACAATTCCGACGACGTGGTCTTCACCATCTTTACGGACTCCATGGAGTTGTATCAGTCCCGTGTCCAGGAACAGAGGGAGTTGAAGGGCGCCTACACCACCTTGCAGGCCGCTCTGGATATGGAGGCTTGCATGAAGGCCCAATCCACGGATAACTATCTGGAACTGAGTTATTTGGACAAAAAGCGCGTCCACAACCTCAAGTATTACACCTGGGTGGAGCAACAGGGCAAGACCTACGCGGAAATCCTGCGCCAGTGGGAGCCCGAGTACTGGGTAGAGACCTTCGAAAGCAATCTGGACGAACTGGACGCCGCCATCGAGGATTTCAATGCTCTATCCTAAAATCATCGCCATCGTTCCCGCTTCGGGCCAAGGTACGCGCTTCGGTGGGCCCAAATCCGAAGCACAGATTGATGGACAGACCTTCGCGGAGCGGATCGAAGCCACTTTGCGGGAAGCCGGAATCGAGCAGATCCACATCGCCCGGGATCTGGAAACTCCCGATATGCTGACAACAATACGCCAAACGATAGCGAGTCTGGAACCACGTCAGGCGCAAAGCTATCTGATCTGGCCCGTGGACCATCCCCTTGTTCTGGCTAAAACAGTTAAAGCCATGTGCTCTATGTCTTTGTTCATGCCTTTTGCCATCGTGTGCCCGTCTTACAAAGGCAAATACGGGCATCCCGTTTTGATCCCCGCAAATCTGGATTTGGCAGGCATTGATCAGCAACGCGGACTGGCTGGGATCATCCATTCCGGGGATTACACGGTGGCCGAACTGCCTGTGGACGATCCCGGCATCCTGCGCAACATCAACCAGCCCAAGGACTTGGAGGACTGATGAACCTTAACGAATTGATCGCCAGCCGGCACAGCGTGCGCAACTTTCTGCCGGACCCCATCCCCGACGCAATCTTAAGCGAGATCCTGGAAGCAGGACGCCTGGCTCCTTCCGCCCAAAACAGGCAGCCCTGGCGCTACATCGTGGTGCGGGGCTCCGACCGGATCAAGAAACTGGCCTTGAATTGCGGCCTGATCGGGCTTTCCAACTATTTCATCCGCAACGCGCCCTGCCTGATCATCGCCTGCGCGGACACCCGCAAAAACGTGCGCATCAACAAACAGGACTACTATCTGGTGGATACCGCCATCTCCTTCCAGCAGATGGTGTTAACCGCCTGGAGCCACGGCGTGGGTACCTGCTGGCTGGCCGCTTTCAGCGAGAAAAAACTGCGTTCCTACCTCAAATTGCCGGCTTCCTGGCGCATCGTCGCCATGTCGCCCTTTGGATATCCGGCGGATAAAAGCCTTTACGCCAAAGCATTAAGCAGTTTTGCCGGAAGCGCGGACCGGCTGCCCCTGAACCAAATCGTCACCTACTTTGAGGAGAAACCATGAAGGAAATCTACGCCCCCTGCGGCATCAATTGCGCCATCTGCGACTGCTACATCGCCACGCAGAACGACGACCCGGAAGCCCGCATCAAAATGGCCGAGGGCTTCAAACAAGCCTACGGCAAGGACATAGACCCCGAGACCATCGTCTGCGACGGATGCCCCGGTGATGGACGCCACATCGGTTTCTGCGCTGAATGCGGAATCCGCAAGTGCGCCTTTGGCAAGGGTTTCGCCACCTGCGCCGAATGCTCCGACTTCCCCTGTGAACAAGGCCAGTTCATCTGGACCAGCAATTCCAAATCCCTGGAGAACCTGAACAAACTTAAGCGCAGTTAA
>CAYSAT010000104.1:0-5189 GCA_964429035.1 uncultured Candidatus Cloacimonadota bacterium
GAACTTGACTCTGCCCTCGACTGCGCAATGGCGGGGAATCGATGAATCGATTAATCGATGAAATCAGCAGTCAGGGGTATGCGAGGATTGATATGATGATTGGTCAATTGTAGCCCCTAGCTGGATTGGGCGATATAGAGCCGGTTTTAGCCCCGGAGGGGCGGTAGATCATAGCGGTGGGTGCGTCAGCCCCCCGAGCCGTAATCCCCGACAAACAATTTTAGCCCCGGAGGGGCGGTAGAGCATAGCGATGGGTGCGTCAGCCCCCGAAAAAGGATATCCAAATGCATAGTTGTTTTGGTGTCGCGCCCTCCGGGGCTCATTACAGATTGAGGTTTGTGGCCGGGGGGCTTCGCTCCTGCGTCGCTCGCACCCACCGCTATGATCTGGCGCCCCTCCGGGGCTAACTCAGTTTATCACAAACGAGGATACATCAATATAGAATCATACCACTCTGCCTATATTATACACTGCCCAATTGCTAATTAACAGCCTATATTTCTTTCAAGCCGATGCTCCGCAGATAATGGTAGATAGGGTCATAGAACTCCGGCTTGCGAGTATGATCTTCCTTATCACCCTCAGGAACGCAGATTACCATACCTTGTCGAGCTCGGGTCAGAAGTACCCGATATGCATTAATCTGATATTTCTGGCGCTCAGGAATTTTGATGCGCTGCCATCTGTGACCTCTAAACTGCCAGTGATCCCAGGATTTGTCATTGAAACGTAAATCCGCGTCCCAGGTCACACACACCCAATCCAGTTCCAATCCCTGGATATGAAATTCCGTTGCCACATCTTCCAGATAAAATGACGATCGCACATCACTTCTATCATTCAGAAACCAATGTATCGGATTGACTTCCGCCTTAACGTTTATTGCCAGTGGTTTGAGCCTTTCGGCTTGCGACGATACAACAATTCCGTAGCGTTCCGATCCTCGCGCCTGGCGTCTAAGCCAGTCCATGGCTTTCTTTTTATCCCGGGTTAGCACAATAGGGTAATGCTCTGATATCTTCACCAGAGTTTTCTTTGCAGCTTCAATCTCAATATCCAGAAGTTCTTTCACGAAATGAGAGACATGTTCCGCCCGAAACGAACGCAAGGACACTTTTAAATGTAATTCATCCGAGTATTCCAGACGCACTATTTGAGCAAGTTCCTCAAGGTCGATCTCCAAACGATACTCGCTGTCATTCAGATGGTCCGAGATAAAAACGCGCCAATATGGATACCTTTCATGGATTGCCTTGAACCACTCATTGATGCCGGCCTCCCCGGTATTTATTTCTTGACCGCCACCAACTAGGCATACTATCACTGCCCAATCCTGCCAACGGTCCAGACAGGAAATCAGGTATTCTGGCTCGGACTCAGCGAATCCAGCTAATCCCTTTTTCCTTCTCATAAAATCTGATGTCTTTTCTTTATTCCATGCCCGCTGAGCCTCATCGAAAAGCGCCACATGCTCAACAGGGGGTTTTAAATCAAGCAAACAAGCATCACGGAAATTGTGAACATTCTGGATGAAGGCCTTCACTTCATTGCGTATGTCACCTTTTCTGACTCTGTTACCCAGATCTTTTTCCCGCTCCACCCGGTCTCTGGTCAAAGCTTCACGCAAAACGGCTACCAGCGGTCCGTTACCGGAGAGGAACACGCTGTATTGTTCTGATTTTTGATCCAAATGGGTAGTGGCGACATTCAACCCAACCAAGGTCTTACCAGCGCCTGGGACACCCGTCACAAAACAGATCGACTTGTGTCCATTGATCCTGGATGATTCGATTATCTGGTCGATCCTGTCAGTAGTCACACTCAAATTGATAGCATCAGAATCACTACGCGCGATCTCCAAAACAGAGTGATCCCGATACAATTTCATGGCAGCTTCGATTATCGTGGGCGTGGGGCAATATGTCCCCGTGTACCAAGTTTCCGCGTCCATGAACTCCGGCTCTTGAAATGAAAGAATCTCTCGGATCAAGTCGCTGATTTGACTACATGCACAACCAACAGGAAAAGCCAGTTTATCACGATCCGAACTGAATGCTATCTTGATAGTTTTTTCTCGTGCTTCAGTGGGGATCAATACTGGCACAATTAAAAGGTTCCTAGATGTTAAGTGAAAGTTCACAAAATCCAAGGCATAATCCAAAACTTGCTCTAGATCAGTATGCCGGATGTTATGTTCTCCGACCTTGAACTCAACAATGAATAAGACCCCTTCTATCAAGAGTACGGCATCAACCCGGTGGCCCATGCGAGGGATTGAGTATTCGAAGAATATATGCCCTGTAAAGCCCGTTAACTCAGCTTTCAGGATCTCAATCTGCCTCAACCAGGCGTCCCTTTGCGTCTGCAAGAGGCCAAACTGGTTGTTCCTAACCATTTCGGCAATGATGGCATCCTCCGTTGCTGCCTGGAACTCTGTTATATTTGCCGCGTAAAACGCGCGCAGATAAGCTGGATTACTTTGCATGTCACCTCATCAATGATTCATCCAAGCATTGTTTGCGATATCACTGATATGTCAAGTTAAATGCCAAGTGCTATGTGTACGGCTGCCGTCCACTTGTTTAAGCAATTTCAGGTTTGATGATGCTCTTAGTTCGATTGAGATCCTTTATTCTCTCCCATAGAACCCGCTGATATCGAAATACACATCCTGCGTTGTCCCGTCGGACCAGATGACCTCGAGGATGTCGTAGGGGACGCCGCCCTCGTGGGCCAGGCGCTGCAGGCCGCGTTCCCAGCCGAGGCCTTTTTCTCGGCCGAGCAGGTTCAGCCAGTAGTATTCGCAGTTGACTCCTTCGCCCGGGAATGAGGGGTTGACCTTGACAGCCTGTTCGAAGGACGATCCGTCGCCGCCGGTGAAGAGGCCTTCCGGGGGTGGGGGGACATCGCCGGTGCCCTCGTCTTTATCGTCATCGCCGCTGCTCGCCCGGGCAGCCTCGATCTCATTGAAGATCCTTTCCAAGCGTGGCCAGGCTTCGCCTTTGATGCGGTCTGTTATCTCTTTGCCCAGTTGCCGTTGGATTTCGCGCGCCAGTTCCTCTGAATCCGCGTCGCCCAGCACGGACGCCGTATAGAGCCAATAATAGGCTTCCTCCAGGTTTTGCTTCACACCCAGCCCTTCGTAGTGGTAGCGGCCGACTTCAAACATGGCGTCGGGGAGGTCGAGTTCGGCGGCTTTCCGATACCAAAGCAGCGCCGTCTTGTAGTTTTGGGTGACGCCGAGTCCTTTCTCGTAATAGTAGCCAATGTTGTTGATCGAAGGGGCATAGCCACTGCGTGCCGCTTTACGCCAAAGTTTGAGCGCTGTAGCCCAATTCTTGGTTACTCCGCAACCTATGGAATTGAGATGTCCGAGGTTGTGCAATGCTGGGGCGTGGTTTTTCGCGGCTGCCTTCGCGAACCAAAATGCCGCTTTTTTGTAGTTTTTTTCCACTCCGAGGGCGTCTGAGTAGCAAAGCCCAAGATTGCACTGGGCGTCCAGGTCCCCGGCTTCGGCGGCTTGAACGAGTTCCTCGCTGTAGGTGATGTTTTTTTTAGAAGACATAGCTTCCTCCTTTAGTTTTCAGGGATGGCGATTTTACATAGCGCCCGACCCCGTTGATGGTTGCAATCTACGGGGACGGGGATTTTTGTCAATATCAAATTGAGGTGGCGCGTTGCACATAGCTGTAACAGGTAAAACGGGATATTCATGGCCATAACCGGATAAATCCGGCGAAACGACCGGCTGAAGCCAGTGTTACGGTTAATGTGCAAAACCCTCTTTCGATTCTCAAGTTCCCAAATTCCCAAGTTCCTCGCCTTGCAACCTTAGCCGACACCAGAATTTCAGAAGTGGACGCCAGAACAACCTAAGCATATATATAGCAGAGATATATCTATATATATCTTATATCCTACTATATTAGTATATATTATATCTATCTACTATACTTACTATACGGTTACTTTATCTGCTTCCGTTCTGGTTCTGCCCTTGTTAAAAATCCCGTAAGGCGGGGAACTTGGGAATTTGGGAACTTGACCCCCCAGCAAAAAAAGGGCTGACCGCAGCCAGCCCTCATCAGAGTCTGGGCGTGCTACGCCATTATCTCCAGGTCATTCAACACCGGATTCAGCGAATATTCCAGGGCGATCTTGTTGTTGGTAGCCTTGTGATCGTGGCAAATGACGGCTTGCCGTTCGATCAGCGATTCCATGCAGGCGCGGAACACCCGCGAGGTCAGTTTGGACTTGCAGAGCAACCTGCTGTGGGTCATGGCATGCTCCGGATTTTTCTGCAGGATCTTGATTATCTTCCGCTCGCTATCCAGGCTCATGTTTTCCTCCAGCGATTTCAGGAAGGGCTGGGTATTCTGGAAGTAGTATTCGCACAGGTACCACGCCTCTTTCGCGGTTCGCGCGTCCACTTCGTTGGCTTGGAACCACGATTGCAGGCGCAGGGCGTCCCGGGCGTCGCGCAGGTCCTGCCAGTTTTTCAGCAGGTGGATGAGGATGCAGAAGCGCCAGAAGTAGTTGTCGAAGATGCGGGCGCAGTAGGCGGCCTGGGGGTCGTTGGCGTTGAGGGCGATGCGGGTCATCAGTTCCCTGTAGATGCCGTCGCGCAGTTCGAGGGCTTCCGCGGAGGCGGGGAGGCGGTGGCTGTCCGGCAGGGACCTGAACACGCCCAAAGGCTCGTCCCAGGCGTGGAGTTCGCGGTCGCAATCGGGGTCGTCGCAGGCGGCGAAGCGGAGTTCGTCCACGTCGATGTTTTGGATGATGCAGATCACGAAGCGCTGGAGGAAGCCGCCGCGCTGGTCCGCCACCTCGCGCAGTTCGCGGTAAAACCAGTCCTCGGTGGTGGCGCCGATGATGGAGAAGGCGGGGCGGCTGATGTATTCGTCGATCTCCATCTTGGCGATGTTGCGGTCCTTGCCGTCGAACATGTCGGTGATTTCCTGCTTCATTCCGGCGTTGTAGGCCTTGTTCATCTCCTGCATCCAGGCGCTCAGTTCCATGTGCAGCAGCAGGCGGTTGGAATTGATGCCCAGGAGGTTGTAAAGCCTGGCCTGGGTGACGCGGCAGAGTTCGAGGTCCTGTTCGTTGCGTTCTTTGGGGGAAAGTTCGCGCAGGGTGTCCTTGAAGGGCTGCAGCATTTTCATGGCCTGGTTGATGACGGTGGTCTTGCG
>CAYSAT010000105.1:0-4957 GCA_964429035.1 uncultured Candidatus Cloacimonadota bacterium
AGTTCCGTTCTCATGTGATGAGCATGGCGTCGCCGTAACTGAAGAAGCGATAGCGCTCCCGCACCGCTTCCTGATAGGCTTGCCTGACCAAAGCGAACTCGGCAAAGGCGGAGACCAGCATCAAGAGCGAGGATTTGGGCAGGTGGAAATTGGTGATGAGGGCATCAGCGACGTGCAGTTCCCGGCCCGGATAGATGAAGATGTCCGTCCAATGAGAACCGGCGTGAACCTGGCCTCCGCTCCAGAAACTTTCCAAAGTGCGGATCGAGGTCGTGCCCACGGCTATCACCCTCTTGCCCTTTTCCCTGGCTGCGTTCACGGCCTGGGCGGTATCAAACGGCAGGGTGCAAAACTCGCTGTGCATCTTATGTTGGTCGATCCGCGGGGACTTGATGGGCAGGAAAGTTCCCATGCCCACATGGAGGATTACGTTGCAGATCAGCACTCCTTTGGCTTTCAGGGCGTCCAGGATGTCCGCGCTGAAATGCAGGCCGGCAGTGGGCGCGGCTACTGAACCTGGCTCTTCGGCATAGACGGTCTGATAACGGCTGCGGTCTCCGGAATCGTCTTGCCGCTTGATGTAGGGAGGCAGTGGGGTATGGCCGACCCGCTTAATTTCCTGCCAGTAATCGCCGGAGGAGAAAAACTCGATCTCGCGTAGCCCCTCGGCATCTGGCAAAGAGACCCAGCCACGCAATATAGGCGAAAAATCCAGCCACTGGGCGGTTTTGAGGCGCTTACCGTGATGCACCATGCACTTCCATTGGGCGCAGCTGAGCTTGTTTAAGAGCAGTATCTCGATCTGCGTCCCGTTCGACTTCCTGCCGAAGAGCCGGGCGGGAATGACCTTGCTGTTGTTGACCACCAATACTTCACCCGGTTCCATAAGGCCGACCAGATCCCCGAAATGCCTGTGGGCAAGCGAACCGGAGCGGCGGTCCAAATGCAGCAGGCGCGAGGAAGACCGCTCTGCCAAAGGTGCCTGCGCGATCAATTCCGGCGGCAGAGGATAATCGTAGGACTCCAGGTCCAGCAGATCGGGCATCAGTTTTCGGGATACTTGATGATGTAGGGCACGCTGGCGGCGTCGTTGAGTTTGATCACGAATTTCCCGATGGTGACGTCGCTTTCCATCTTGACCGGGAGTTTGTATTCGTCGTCGGTGAGCCAGAACAGCATGTTGCCTTTCTGGTTGAACATCGCTTCGCCTTTCAGGCGCGGTTCCACCACGAGGCAATTGATCATCCCGAAGATCGTGGAGATCTTTTCCCGGCGGTGGACCAGGACGTCGGTGCTCACGGAGCGGCCGTCCGTGGTCACGTTGATCTTGATCGGGCGTCCCGGCGTCAAATCCATGTACCGGATCCTGTAGATCACGCTCAGGGCGTCCTGCGTGGGCACGGTCAGAGGCAGTTCCTCGGTTTTCCAGATTCCTTGCTTGAAACTCCATTTCTGGTAGGTGGTGGTCTTCTTCTGCTGGTCGTAAACGTGGATCCGGCGCTGCCTGTAGCTGCCTTCCTCCATGGTCTTGGAAAACTTGTAGGGTAGCAAAGTTTTCTTGTCCCACCAGGATTCCACCTTATCGCGAACCTTGAACACGGAATCGAAGAAAGGGTAGGTACGCGCGGTGGTGTTCAGATACCAGACCGGGCTGCCCTGGTATGTGGAGGATTGCACCTCCATGGAAACCGTGCCGGCGGATACCAGGCCGTATTTGACGTTGAAGCTCAGCTTCTCTCCATCCTGGAAAGGCGCGGCGAAAAGTGCCGGAAACAGAGCCAGGCTTAAAACTGCTATCAGTAGTAAACGGAATTTCAATTTTCCTCCCAAAGGCGTCTATGGCCGCAGTGGCAGGGCCAGGCGTGAATAGCGTCCTGCCGACTCCGGCATCGGGCGCGTTTCATAACATGAGCGCAAATCGCAAGCGGAGCGGCTCAGAAGTAATACCTCCAAGCGCGCCGTATACTGCACATCGGCTCCTATACTCATTACGGGATCTTAACGGAAAACGGCCGCGCCACCGGGTCCGAGGGTCAATCCCGTAGCCCGAAGGGATACCGAACCCAGGGTCCATAGCGTCTCCACCCTTCCCGCGCTGGGAAACGCCAGATCCTTCTGGGTATGGTTCAAAACAATGCTCAAACTTTCGCTTCCAGAGTACCGGCGCCAGGCCAGAAGGCCTTCCGGAGCCGGAAGGAACTCGAACTCGCCCTCTTGCAGCAAAGGCTGTCCGCGGCGCAGTTTGATCAGGGCGGCGTAGTATTCCCGCAGCTCGCAAGCGATGGGGTTTTGCCGCCAGTCCCAATCGAAGGGCCGCCGGTTGTCGGGGTCTTTTCCGCCGCCCATGGCGATCTCATCGCCATAATAGATATGCGGCGTGCCCATAAAAGTCAACTGGAAGAGCAGAGCCAGTTTGAGCCGCGCGATGTCGCCCCCGGCGAGTTCGAAAACGCGGACGGTATCGTGGCTGCCGAGCAGGTTCATCATCGCCTGCAAAGCCTGGATGGGAACGTCTGCCAGGCCGGATTCCATCGCCGCGCGAAACTCCTCGGCGGTGCTCAAGCGCAGGATAAAGAACTCGAGGACGGGATCCTTGAAGCTGGCGTAGTTCATCACGGAATCACAATAGCGGTGGCCAACCCAGGCCTGCGCGCTTTGCCAGATCTCGCCTACGATCCAGGCATCGGGCTTGAGGGATTTCACGCGCTCCCGTAACAACTGCCAAAACCAGTAGGGAACTTCATCCGGGACGTCCAGCCGGAAACCGTCGATGTCCATCTCGACCAGCCACCACTGGACGCATTCCAGCAAATGCTCCACCAGCGTGTGGTTGGGCACGGCTTTGGCGATGTCGCGCACGTAGTTTTCGGAAGGATGGGTGCGGCTGAGGTCGAAATTGAGGTCCGGCATGTCTTTGATGCCCCACCAGCACTGATAGTATTCCTTGGGCTTAAAATCCGGCGGCAGAGGCTGCGGCAGCGGCCACTTGTGCCAATCGTACCAGTTCCAGTATGGCGAGGCGGAACCCTTTTCCACGCAGTCGCGGAACGCCCAGAAGGTTTCTCCGGTATGGTTGAAAGCCACGTCCACGATCACGCGGATACCCGCTGCGTGAGCTTCCCGGACCAAATCCTGCAAGTCCTGCGCGGAACCGAAATGCGGATCGATCGCGCGGAAATCGGCGGCGTCGTACTTGTGGTTGGATTTGGCTTGCCAGAGCGGATTGAAGTAGATCACGGTGACGCCCAGATCCTTCAAATAGCCCAGTTTCTGGCGCACTCCGGGCAGGTCGCCGCCATAGAACGACCACCAGTCCGGCTTGCCCGGTTCCAGCCAGGGGCTCTGTTTCAGGCCGGAGATGTCGTTCCAGTCGCCCACCAGATGAAAGTATTCCCTCTGCGCGGGCAGAAACTCGCCAGATGGCGGCGGAGTGCGGCTGTCGGCGTAATACCATTCGCTGAAATCCGGATCCAGGGACCGGTCTCCATTATAGAAACGGTCGGGAAAGATCTGATACACTACTCCCCGGCGTACCCATTCAGGCACGGAAAACACGGGCAATCCGGCCAGATCTAGGCTCAGGGGATCGGCATCATCCGGGGTTGATACAAATCCAGCCTGGCCCAGATAGAGGCAGCGGCCTTCCGTTTTGATCTCCACAAGCGCTTGCACGCTTTGGGCTGGGCTGGTAAACACGCAATGCAGCAAGTCTTTCGTGGCAGACCTGCCCACGCGGGCCAACGGCGTTCTCCTTCCATCCAGAATGGCAGTGATCTCCGCGGGGAGGAAAGGAAACCAGTTGAACCTCAGTTCATACTCGTGGTCTGCCATCCGGTTCAAAGTGATGTATTGCCCGCTGCGATCCTCCAACAGGCTGGGATCGCGCCACACATCCTGCCAGGTGAAGCGCGGACTGGCGGCTGATTTCACGATCAGCAGGGAATTTTCGCCGCCAAAGGGATCCTGTTCGCGGAGGTGGTTCGCGGGATCCGCCATCCAGACTCCGTCCACGATGAATTTATACCGGTATTTGCCGTTCTCGATGTGTAGGGAAAGGGCGTAGATCCCTCCCAAATCAACCATCTCCAGGATCTCCCAAGAACTGAAATCTCCGGCCAGGCCTACTTCTCTAACCCCAGAGACAGGCGGCTGATAAGAGAACTTTATCTGGGGCAACTCTTAACTCTCAACTCTTAACTCTTAACTTCTTTTCCCGGTCGTAGTGAACTTTGAGGAATTGCCCCGTAACCGATTTCTTGTTTTGCATAACTGCTTCCGGAGTCCCGGTGGCAATCACGTAACCACCGGCGTCGCCGCCTTCGGGACCGAGGTCGATGATCCAGTCCGCGGATTTGATCACGTCAAGGTTGTGCTCGATCACCACGACCGTGTTGCCCATGCGCACCAATTTGGTGAGCACCTGCAGGAGTTTGTTGATGTCGTCGAAATGCAGGCCGGTGGTGGGTTCATCCAGAAGGTAGAGGGTGTTTCCGGTGCTGGTCTTGCTGAGTTCGCGAGAGAGTTTGATGCGCTGGGCTTCGCCGCCGGAAAGCGTGGTGGAAGGTTGGCCCAGCTTGATGTAGTCCAGGCCCACCTCCATGAGGGTGGAAAGCTTGCTCTGCAAGCCGGGGATATTGGCGAAGAAATCGTAGGCTTCCTGCACGTCCATATCCAGCACCTCGGCGATGTTTTTGCCCTTGTAGCGGATGGAGAGGGTTTCCTGGTTGTAGCGTTTGCCCTTGCAGACCTCGCAGGTGACGTAGATGTCCGCCATGAAATGCATCTCGATCTGCTTGACCCCAGCCCCTTCGCAGGCTTCGCAGCGGCCGCCCCGGACATTGAAGGAGAAGCGCCCGGCCTTGTAACCCCGCATTTTCGAAGCCGGCAGGCTGCTGAACAGCGTGCGGATGGGGTCGAACAGCTTGATGTAGGTGCAGGGGTTGGAGCGCGGCGTCCT
>CAYSAT010000106.1:0-4514 GCA_964429035.1 uncultured Candidatus Cloacimonadota bacterium
AGCGTAGCATTCCGATGCTACGAAGAGACAGGTAGCGTAGCATTCCGATGCTACGTATCAATTGGTAGGATCGGAATCCTACCCTACACCGAGCAGGCCATCTCTGCTCTTTGCTCTTTAGATCTTTGCTCTTATGAAGTGGGGCTATAGCTCAGCTGGGAGAGCGGAACGTTCGCAATGTTCAGGCCAGGGGTTCGAATCCCCTTAGCTCCACCACTTTTTCCAAACCGTAGAGCAGCATGCCAATGCTGCTGCACGCGAAACTATCGGGATATTCAATTCTACAGCAGCATTGGCATGCTGCTCTACCTGTCACCTATCCACCCAGATCAGTGCGTCCTGGCTAGCCTGAATCCTTTGTTGTGGTAGCGGTTGTCCGGTGTGTTGAAGCCCCGGTTGGATACGCTGCAATAGCTTTCCGCGAAGTTCCAGCTGCCGCCCCGAAAGACCTTTTCCTTGCCGTCGTAAGCGCCGCGGGGATTGGTCTGATCCTGCCAGTCGTAGGGTCCATACCAGTCCGAGCACCATTCCCAAACGTTGCCGCTCAGGTCGTAGAGGCCCAGTTCATTGGGCTTTTTGCGTCCGCGCTCATGGGTCTGCATGTTGTTGTTGCCGTTGTGCCAGGCCACTTCGTCGCTGTAGTTGGAGCCGGCATAGTGAAAGCCTTGGGATTGGTTGCCACCACGGGCAGCAAACTCCCATTCCGCCTCGGTTGGCAGGCGATAGCCATTGGCGGAGGGATTGAAGGAGGTTTGGTAGCCGATGTTGCCGTAGCACGGTTCGAGGCCTTCGCGAAGGCTGAGCCGGTTGCAGAATTCCAGGGCGTCGAACCAGGAAACGCTTTCCACAGGCAGGTTTTCACCGCGCCAATGGGAAGGATTGCTCTCCATCACGCTCATCCACTCGCTCTGGCTCACTTCATATTTGCCGAGGTAAAAGCGGTCCAAAGTGACCGTGTGGACGGGCTCTTCGTCATCTTCGCCATATGCGGAGCCCATCTTGAACGTTCCGCCTTGCACCGACACCAGTTCGATGCCGGATTTCGATTTGCCTGCGGCAGACTTGCCGATTTTCAGCCCGAAAAGCGGCAGCAGGAAATACGCCGCCGCCAAAGCAGCCACGACGATCAGGGCAATGAGGAAACCGGGACGGAGTTTGGCGGGCGCTGGCTTGTGGCCGGACTTACGCTCATCGGTAGTTGCGGGTGGCGGTGTTGGCGCAGGTTGCGGCCTGGCTTCCACTGGTTGGATTGGGGGTACGGTGGGAACCGGTTTGAGTGAGTCCTCTACAGGCCCTACTGGCCTGGGTTTGGAGGTGGGGGCGCTTGCTCCCGGTGCTGAAAATTCTGGTTTGCGTTCCCCACTCGGAGGAATGTAACTGCCCTTGTTCTGATCCATGAAACGCTCCTTTATCTGCCATGGCATTTTTGGATTCGCCTGTATTAATAAACCAACTCGGGTTCTGCCGCGCTTATCCGCAAAACAGGGTCAGGATAAGGCCTGAAGCCGTATTGCATAGAGTATGGGGATCGAGGATGTTGTCAATATTTATTTTCGCTGCGGCGCAGTGCCCCGATTCAGACAGCAGTCCCAACTGGAAAGGCTGGCTGAGCCTGGAACGCCCATCCCTGCTCTTTTTCCTTGACTTGTAACCCGAGGAAGGATTTTTGGGAACAACGCCGAGTGTTTGCCTCTAAACCGCTCTGGCACGAGCAAACACCGACAGGGTATGGCGGGAAACGGCCATGCCTCCCTTTTGGAAAGGCGGGAGAGTAAAATTGCGTCTCCCCTCTTTTTTACAGTTTCTGGAGGAAAAATGAAGAAGCTGACCTATCTGGGCGCCATCCTGGCGCTGCTGCTGAGCCTTGTTGCCTGCAGCGAAAACGACAATCCCACCGATGAAGACGTCCTGGGCTACAAGCTGGACCAATTCATCAGCGCCGACTCCGTCCGCAATCACGTTGATTCCGAAGCCGACGCCACGGATGATTTCCGCTCCCTCTTCGCCTACGAGATCGTGAGTTCAGGCGATGGATTCAGTCCCCGCGCAAGTTCCTTCGCCGGTTATGATTTGCCCTGGAACATCTTCGCGGGCGGCTATTTCGTTCCCAGCGACGACCATCGGACCTGGTTTCCGGACGCCAACCTGCCTGGAGCCTTCAAAGTGCGCGACGCCGACCTGTTTCGCCTTTACCGCAAGGTTGAGGTCAATGCGGGAGTTCGCAGCAGCAAGCAGGTCGAACTCAAGGGCCTGATCCTGTATCCCACCGAGAACTGGGACGGCGAGAGCGAAGACGCGGTGAAACTCAGCGACCTGCTGCAAGGCATCGCGGTGTACGATTCCGTGGGCTTCGTGGCTGTGGACGGCTATACCAAATACTACCAGCCCGAACTGATTAGCGACGGCTACTACCTGCTGGATTCCGAGGTAACCACCTTTCCCAATTTCAACGACACGTTGCCCGGCAGCGCTAAGAAATTCAAGAAACTCGCCACGGTCCAGATCTATGGCGCCACCACGGATATGACCGCGGACATCGTACTGGCTCCGCAGGATAAATTCGACATCAGTTTCACCGTGCCGGAGAACCTCAGCGGCTTCACCAGCACCGTGATGATTACTGAATAGGGGCGTTTTGCGCCAGATCCTGATCGGGTTGGGGCTGCTTTGCCTGCCGCTGTTTTGCGCGGCGGAAGCCTCTCTGTACAAGGCTCCGGCCGATTCTCTGGGTAAGCGGCGCTATCTGCTGCCAACTGTGCGCGTGATAGCGGAAAGGCCCGGAGATACGGTCGGAGCCTTGCATCAGTTGGATTATCAGGAGCAGCGGGGCGTTGCCGCCCTCAACCTCTACGAAGGCCTGCAGGAGGTCAGCGGCGTCACGAACACAGCCGGAACAAGGGACGAGAGCAATCTGCGCATCCGGGGTTTCCGCAAAAACGAAGTGAAGGTGCTGGTCGATGGCCGGCCCCTGAACATCGGCTATTTCGGCAATGTGGACCTGCACCAGCTTTCCCCGGGTGAGATCCGCGAGATCCAGATCGTGAAGGGGCCTGGCTCCGCGGTTTACGGACCCGGAACCTTGGGCGGCGTGGTGAACATAATCACGGCGGATCCGGATAACTCCGGCTGGCTCAAACTGGACGTATTGGCCAAGCGCAACAACGCCAACCGCCTCGCGCTAAGTTCGTCGCGCCGTTTGGGAGCCCTGAACTACTATGTTTCCGTAGCCCGCGAACACAACGCGGGGCTGGTGCTGCCGCGCTCTTTTGATCCCACGCCTTTCGAAAACGGCGGTGTACGCAACCATTCCGGCAAGACGCAGTACGACCTCGAAACCCGGCTGGGCTATGGCTGGTCGGATTTCCGGGAGCTGCGTATTTCCGCTGGACTGGCCTATGTGCCGGAAAAACTGATCCCCTCCTCGATCTACGCCCTGGATTACCGCCGTTACCTGGATTGGACGCACCATTGGGGCACGCTGGAGTATGAGGAACTGCTGAACGAATTCTGGAAGGCCTCCGCGCAACTCTATTATGACGGCGGCAAGGATACCTATCAGCAGTTCAACGACGCCGGGCACCAACAACTGAGCGTGGATAGCCGGATGCGCTATTCCACGCTGGGCCTGAATCCGCGCCTGGTGTGGGAACCCGACGGACGCAATTCCCTGGATCTGGGGCTAAGGCTGGAAACGCTGCGCAGCACCCGGAAAGACAACGGCAACTATCCGGACTGGACTTCGCACCGCCTGGAAGTTCACAACGCTTTCTGCCAATGGAGGCACACATTCTCCGAGGGGCTCGACCTGGTCGGCAGTTTGGGGGCCAGCGCCGCGCTAAGCGACCTGAACCGCTCTCTGCGCCTGTATCCTGAGCCCGCCGCCAGCCTCGTGCTGCGATTCAACGAACTCAGCGAACTCACGCTTTCCTGCGGCCGGAACATCAGTTTTCCCACGCTGCGCCAGCTCTTTTCCGCCGAAAACGGAAATCCCGAACTGAAGCCGCAGCACGCGCTCAAACTGGAACTCGACCACCGGCAGGGCCTGCATTTGGGAAGGTTCCTGCTCAGCAACCGCTTCAGCCTGTATTACAACGACGCGCGCGACCTGATCGAACGCGTGGGCGAACGCTACCGGAACGTCGACCGGCTTTATTCTTGGGGCGCCGAATACAGCCTGGCCTGGAACCCCTTCCCCTGGTGGAACAGCGAACTGGGCTACGCCCTGCTGATGTGGAATTCCCCCTCGGAATACCGGCTCACCGAAACGCCGCGCAATCAGGCCAATTTCCGCCAGGACTGGAGCCTGCCCTGGCAACTGAAACTAGGCCACGCCTGCAGTTACGCGGATACGCGCTTCAGCCAGGATGCCTCCGGAAACTACCGCAGCCTGGGCAGTTACTGGCTGCACGGCCTATCCTTGGGACGTGATTTCGGCAGAGTTAAAGCAACTCTGGGCCTGGAAAACATCCTCGACGCCAATTACCAGACCGAATACGGCTTTCCCGGAGCTGGCC
>CAYSAT010000107.1:0-4434 GCA_964429035.1 uncultured Candidatus Cloacimonadota bacterium
GCAAATTCCCCGCGGGTTAGCCTTAATCACTTGTCTATCACTAGTCAATCAAGCGTTAATAATAGACAAGTGATTAAGGCTTGATTGACAAGTGATTGACTGCAAGCCCCGGGAGGGAATCGCTAAGTGGCTAATTGGCAGAGTAATGTGGCAGAGTAATGCTACATATGGTGAAAAAGGGAGAAAAGTGCGAATGTGGAAAGGTGCCGTAACACTGCGTCCACGCGGTCGTTCCACTGCCTTCAGCCGGTTTTTCAAACACCGAGAAAAGCAGAGCCATAGCAGAGAAAAACAGAGTACAAGACCTTTTAACACAGAAAGACAGAGGTGTCCACGAATTCCACTAATGCACACGAATTACCTGAGTGCAGTTCGCTGCCGGGCAACCAAACTTCCACCACGCTTGCTGGCGAATGGGCATTAAATCACGCCAAAACTCATCTTCGGGATAACCCGGAGACGGCAAAACCCTTCTCCTCACGCTTCTTATACTCGTTTCGCCTATTCCAGCACCACCGCCTTGACCAGGAAAAACACCCGCGGAGGCATCGCTTCGGGGGTCAGGAAGCAGGAGTTCGCATATTCGTTGCGCAGGAAAATGAACGCGGGCGGAGAGATCTGGTCAAGCGAGTAATACACGGCGTAATGGTTGATCGTGAGGGGGTTGCCGTTGGTGTCGTGGGTCACGGGATCCCAGTGCAGATTGATCTGGTTGGGTCCGGGAACTGAAATGGACAGGTTTTGCGGAGCGGGGGGAACGACCGCGCCGTAGCTGGCTACGGGCTGGGTGATGAAGGCGTCGGATTGGCCCGCGCTGGAAAGCAGGGCGCCGCTGAACCGCACGGTGTTTTCAAAATCCCCCGCCACGGTCACCCTCCATCCCCCAAAGGAGGAAAAAGCCGCGGTGATGCCCCGGCCAAAATCCGCACCAGCACTGCCCGCTCTGACCGCCCATTGCCAGTTGCCGGAAGTGTCGAGCGCCGCGGCGTAGATATCCTCCAGACCTCCGCTGGTAAGCGATGTGGAGCCGAAACCGGCTGTGTCGCGGAAAGATCCGGTGAGGTAAACCTTATCGCCCAGCGCGATGCCATAACCCCAGTCCTGGCCGCTGCCTCCAGCCCGGACCGCCCATTGCCAACTGGAGCCGTCGGAGCTGAGTTTGGCCACGCAGATGTCGTTGCTGCCGCTGCTAATCAGATGCTGGTTATACGCGAAAGTGGCCGTCCCGGTGAAACTTCCGGCCACGTAGGAAACTCCGTTGAGGTCGGCGGTGATCGCATAGCCCCGGTCAAAGCCAGTGCCACCGGCACGCTGGACCCAAAGCCAGTTGCCGTCAGAATCGATTTCCGCGATGAAGAGATCCTGCCCACCGGTGCTTGTGACGTGCCAGGGCCAGAAATAGATCCCACCTTCAAAACTCCCGGTCACATAGCTGGTCCCGGTACTGTAGTCCGTATGGATGGCGTAGGCGCGGTCGCTGTTCCAGGTATCCCAGTTGGCGCCTGCTTTCGCAGCCCAGAGCCAGGTTCCGCTGGGGCTGAGTTTGGCCACGAAGATGTCGTCGGAAAGGTCGCTGTGGGGCAGGGTTATGCTGCCGAAGGTGGCGTTGCCCGTGCTTGCGAAGTAAGAGCCTGTCACATAGGCATTGCCCGCGTTGTCGTTGGAAATGCCCATGCCATAATCCTCATAGGTGGCTCCGGCTTTGACCGCCCATTGCCAGGCTCCGTCGGAGTCCAGTTTGGCCACGAAGATATCGGAATAGCTGCTGTTGTGGCTGGTCAGGCTGGTGGTGCCGAAGCTGGCGGTGCCGGTGAAATCGCCGGTGAAGCACATATAGCCGAGGCCGTCGTTGGAGATGCTGACGCCGTGGTCGTCATTGGGTCCGCCGGCGCTTACTGCCCAGAGCCAGTTTCCATACTGGTCCAGTTTGGCCACGTAGATGTCGGTGCCGCCTGCGCTGATCAGGCTGGCAGCGCCAAAATAGGCGGTGCCGGTGAAACTGCCAATGACGTACTTATGGCTTCCGCCGGGAAAAGCGCTTTGTGTGGCAAGGTCGGAAACCTGGTCATCGCCACCTCCTCCGGCGCTTACAGCCCACAGCCAACCCGGAGTTTGCGCGAAAGCCCCCGCCGCTGCCAAAACCAATAACATACATAGCGCGGCTCTGTTCATCTCAACCTCCCCGGCTACTGCTCCAGAACTCTGGATAACGGAAGCCGAATAGCATAATTATAGCGTCATTTTTGCTGAATTGCGTTTGCCTGTCAAGCAAAAAAACACTGGAATTCAGACCTTAGCCAAGAGAAAAAGATAACTGCCCAACCCCTGGAAAGGCAAAGTGACCGTTTTGCCACAGCGACGTAGTGTAGCATTCCGGAGCCAGGTAGTGTAGCATTCCGAAGCTACATAGAAAAAGGTAGGATCGGAATCCTACCCTACGTAGTGTGGCATTCCGGAGCCAGGTAGTGTAGCATTCCGATGCTACATAGAAAAAGGTAGGATCGGAATCCTACCCTACTTGAATTTGTGTGAAATCGTGCAATTCGTGGACATCTTAGTTCCCAATCTACGCCACACGGTCGTTTCGGATTAAGTTTCTTGCAAAGAAGAAAAAACTTGACAAGGATATGTGTATATTCAATTCTGACGCAGTAAGGATTAGTATATCTTCATGAGGAGGCAAAAATGAAGAATACGCTGATAATACTTGCCTGGGTTTTGGTTCTGCTACCCCTTGGAGCGGTCTATCACAAGATCGGAGGCTTCGCCACGACCCTCGATGTGCAATCGCTGGTGGTGGAAAACGGGATCGCGTATCTGGCTGAAGGCACTTATGGTGGAACTTACTCGTTTTGCAGATACTGGACTTTTCCGACCCACTGAATCCCTTTGCACTCGGCAGCATTAATCTACCTCTTGATCTATATGATTCCCACTACGGGATCGATTTGGAGGTGCAGGATGGCGTCGCCTATGTTGCCCACAACGGTTCCGTTCATGCCCTGAAGATTGTGGACGTCTCGGACCCGTTGAATCCATCTCTTATAAGCAGTATTCCAATCAGGGCTAATGATGTGTGCGTCGTGGACAGCCTAGCTTATGTGGCAGCGGATTACAATGGCCTAAAGATCTACGATGTATCCGATCCGTTTAGTATAGTTCTACTCGGCGGTCTGAACACTCCCGGATACACTGAATGTGTGACCGTGGCAGGCAACATCGCTTTTCTAGGAGATCTAAATTTACAGGGAGTTCCTCCCCAAAATATTGGTGGCTTGCAGTTGATCGATATCTCCGACCCGCAGAGCCCAATATTACTGGGATCCCTCGACGGCCCATTCCCGTATTCCATTGCGGTTTCGGGAACCCTGGCCATAGTAGCGGGTATCGGAGTGTGTTTTGTCGATACTTTTTATCAGGAGTTCCCCATTATTCTCAGCACTATCCCTTGCGTCGCGTATTCGGTGACCGTCTCCGATGGCGTTTCGTACCTGGCTGGCGGCGGCTTGGGTATGAGCGCAATCGATTTCTCCGATCCACAAAACCCAACCCAGATAGGCGTTTATGCCTTATCGGGCAATACCATGGATGTACAGGTCAATGGCAACACCGCTTATCTGGGAGGTTCTGCAGGATTGCAGAGTATAGATATATCCCAGCCGCAGAATCCAGCTCTGGTTGTTTCTTTGGATACGCTGAACGCCTGGTCTTTCGTTTTCATGGGTGATCTTGCTTATGTAGCGGGTGGATCAGGACTGCAGGTCGTCGATGTCACAGTTGCCCAGGATCCGGTGTTGTTGGGCGCTTGCTCCATGCCACAGTATATGGACGCTGAAAAAATCGCTATAGCGGATACCATGGCCTATGTGGTCGGAGCATATTTTAATCCTCACACCTGGACCGGCAATCCGGAGCTGGATATCATAGATATCTCCGATCCGCAGAGTCCGATGTTAACAGGTTCCCTCGCGCTAAGTAATACAACCTTCTCTGTGGGGGGTGTGGCAGTGTATGAGGGCCTCGCTTTTGTAGCCTATGGCTCCTATTTGCAGACCGTCGAAGTCTCCGATCCGCAGAATCCCTCCTACATCAGCGAATGGACAGCATCTGGAGAAATCAGATCCATCGCCGTCGCAGACAGCATTGCCTATGTATCAACAACCGCTGGAATGTAAATATTGGACATCTCTGTCCCGCAGAATCCGTCCCTGCTCGGTTCATATGCGTTCCCTGCGGATTATGTATCCTTATCCGGAGACTTGGCCTATGTTGCAATGGGTAGTTCCGGAGCGCAGATCCTGGATGTCTCCAATCCATCGACGCCCACTTTGGTCAGTTCCATTCCTCCGCATCATGCTACTAGTTATATAGATCGCTGCCTGATCCGTGACAACCGGCTTTTTATCTCCGACAATAACTGGAACGAGATCAGCA
>CAYSAT010000108.1:0-3666 GCA_964429035.1 uncultured Candidatus Cloacimonadota bacterium
GTCTGGATGCCGTACTTGAATTTGACCTTCATGATAGAAAGCCCTCCGTAGTTTTGTTAGGGTGGAACAGTAGAACAGTGGAACAGTGGAACAGGGGTTCGCTGTCGCCCCCTCCGTTCATCGGTTTATCTTTTCATCTGTTCAACAAATCTCCCTCTATATATATACGGATGATTTTTGACCCCCGGCGCCAGACTATTTTTCACGCACCAGCGTCACAGCGCCCTATCCCCTTGCCCGATATTCGAATACAAAATAAAAAGCCATATCCCTCAAAATTTCCCTTGACGAAAATTCCCCTTGCCAAAATCGTGTTTCTGTGCTATACTATTTCTTTATTGCTTGCTATAAAGATCTAGTATTCGCGCAGTTACGTTGTTTTTAACTTCCTCTTCCCAAATGCTCCAACTGCTTCAATCCCTTACGTTTCATCACGTTGTCCACCGACGACACCGGTCTGCCCAACGAATCCCCCCGATTCTTCCGCTTTGTATCTTTATTTACCCCTGCCGTTCGTCTCACAGACGGGATTTCCCCGTCTCCGGCCGGCAGGGAAAGCAACGCGTCGCGCGAGCGTCGCCCATTATCATAGGAGGTTAAAAAATGATAATGTACAAGAAACCTCGCCAGGAGAGCGAATGCCAGACGAAGGTCTAAGAGGCGATTCGCCTATGCTGGAACGAGCCAGACTGTGGCTGTCCAGCCGTCGTGACTTGCAAGGCGCCCGGCTGATCCTGTCGATCATGCCCGGCAACAAAGTGTGCCCCAACTTCAATACCGAACAGCCGGTTGCCCGGAAATGCCCGGGCCGGCCATATCAAACCGGCGGACGCATCATCGAAGGCCCCATCCCGATGACGGATTGGAAAGCGCTCGGGCAATACCGCCAGCGCTCCACCCAACTCATCAAGGAGATCGAGGCGGCCCTGCAATTGGGATTTCACGGCCTGGCGGCGGAGAAAAGAGCCGAATTCGACTTCCTCCGGCGCCATATCCAGGAAATCACCACGCCCGCGGGAAAAATCAAGAATTTCCCCTCCAGTCTTGACAAAGACTACCAGAGGATCTTCCAACTGTTTCGTAGGGTACTCAACCAGGCGAAGACAGACGACCCCGAGGTTTACCATTACCTGAAGGCGCACGTGAAAACCGGGGCCACTTTCGCCTGGATCCCCGGCGATTAAACCCACCGGACGGCTTCTAGCTGCCCATCAGAGAGATTACAGGCGGGATGCTAGCTCCCGCCTGTTTCTTTTATCCTGGGTTCGATCCGGGGACCCTTGCTTGCGGGATGATCCTGCCGAAAAACGGGGAATCGATTAATCGATGGAATCGATCACATCCTTTGCCGGCGGCAAGGCGGGGAACTTGGGAACTTGGGAATTACCCCCCCCTCCCTAGGACTATTTGTGGGGGGGACGGCAAGATTGAAAGGTAGAATGCTCAGCCAACAAACACTGGATATCGGAAACGCCCTCCCCAGCCTAGAAAAATTAGTCAAAAAACGCTTCCACTAACAGCCTCCGTGGCGACTTGTTTTTCTATGATGCCTCTTAGGAGGATGATCACCAGCGATGTTTACTGATCAATCAATTCACCCCCAGAACTAATCGCTTGACAGTATCCTGGGCTTTGAATAAAAGCTGGCCAACCTTCTTTACAAGGAGCCGCCATGCCGGAAAGCCCTATCCCGCCCGACGAAGAACAGAATCTGCAGGCGAAAATGTACGAGGATTATTGCCGCCTGCGCTCGGAAATCCTGGATCATCGCTCGATCGCAGTCCAGATGCTGGACAAAACCCTGCTTACTGTCGATACAGGCGCTTTCGTGATCTCGTTCACTTTCCTTTTCCAGCTCGCCAGCCGAGGCACGGTGCATCACATTGCTTACATCATCCTGGGCTGGGTTGCCATGGCGCTGGCAATCTTTTTCAACATCACTGCCCAGTTCCTGGTCAGCAAGGTCTATGATTGGCGGCAGCGGCAGAACGACCTGATCTACAAGCAGGACAGCGGTCGCATCGAGCCAGGGGAAGTGCGGGATCTTGAACGCCTGCATAAGTGTTGCCGCAGTTACAGCCGCGTCGCGGTCGCCCTCTCCAACCTGCAGTTTTTTCTCACCGGGGCTGCCATCGCCCTCCTGGTTATCTTCGTTTCCGTCAATATGGTGATCTTCGCCCAGCCGAAAGTCTGAGGCTTTATCTGGTCTTGGGCGGCTTACCCGTGGGTTTGGGCGTTGGCGGCGGCGGAACGGGCCGATCGGGAGGGGAAAGCACGGAAGCGGAGTCGTTGTAATCTTCCGGCGTAACAGTCGCATCAGAACTATCCGGACGCACTAAGATCCAACCATCCAGATCATCCCCGCCTCCAGCGCCCATAGCTGCTGAAGAATTGGAATCAAGTGAAGATATTATAATATCTATCCAAGCAAGACGCCAAAACTCCGATCTATGGGGATCCTCTTTTACCGGCACATACTCCCGCCGGCACATCCGGGAAAACAATATGCCGCCTGCCAGGATCAAGCAGGCAGCCACGCTCAGGGCTCTATTTCGCATCGCCGTACCTCTGCCTCAAAGGTTAATTACTCTTCGGTGCTGCCGGCATATCTGTCAAGCGAATTGTTATCTTGCCACTGCTTTTTGTTACAGGTTTTTTTCTTGACACATTCGGCGTCCGCCAACTTTTTGCCGAATATCACTTCCTTGAAATTGCGGGAGGACGCGCATGAAGAAAAACGCTTTACTGCTGGGATTGATCCTGGCTGGCCAAGGATTGGCACATTCAGCTGCCCGGACCGCCACCGACTCGCTGGGAGTAGTCGGGCACACTGAATACTCATCCCTGCAGAGTATTTTCAGCTACAGCAAATACGGTTATCTGATCCTGGCGATTTTCCTTATTGGAGTATTATTCGCCGCGCTCAGAGGGCGGGACTTGTTTCTGCGGGAAAGGGTCATTGCCTTCAATCTGTTCAAAGGCGTGCGCGGTTACCTCAAGAACAACCAGCTGGCTGAAGCCGCCAATATCGCGCAAGCCGTGGAGACCACAGCCTTGGGGCGCATCTATACACGTCTGCTGGGTTGTTGCCGGGAGGCGCAAGAACGAAACCTGCCGCAGGATCAGTTGAATGAGATGTTCCAGATTGAACTCCGGACCTGGGAACTGGATCGCCTTTCCCTGCTTTCTTTCAACCTCGGCTGGATAGGCACCCTGGCCTGGGCTTGCTTCCTGATCGGCGTCATGGGCGTCGCCTTCGGCCTGATCAACGCCGCCGCGGAGTTCAGCCAGGCCGATCTGACCGCGTTTTCACACGGCTATATCCACAGAGGAATTCACCCGGACAATCCGTTGACCATGTTCGTCGATTTCATCGGCCGTTTCCGCTATGCCCTGGGCGACCTCGTGCTGGGCTGCGCCGCCGCCGTCCCCCTACTGCTGCTGCATCGCTTGCTGCTCACCCAGGCAGAGAAGATCGCTAACGAAGCCCGGCTTTACGCGCAAAAACTCCTCGGCCTACTGAACGGCAGCCACCGTTAAATATTCTGGATCCCGTTCATGCTGAGCTCCCGCGGAGCCAGATGCTGCGGCATTCGAGAGGATGCTGGTGAGATTTACTTATTGCGTTCATTTTATCCCCGGAGTGCTCGGCATTCCATAATTGCG
>CAYSAT010000109.1:0-3505 GCA_964429035.1 uncultured Candidatus Cloacimonadota bacterium
ATCTATCTAAAATGCCGTCCCGATGGGACTCATAATAACGATGTAACTTGCGCTGGCTTCTATCTAAAATGCCGTCCCGATGGGACTCTTGCGGATTCACCCCCAATTGGGCTTGACACAAACACCACGGTTTGTCTGTTTGGTACGATCATATATTCATATTGTTCCTAAACATGATTGTGCCTAGTAGGAGATATTGATGGCCAACACCTATACTCAAATCTACATTCATTATGTGATTGCCACGCAGCACAGGATGCGTTTTCTGACCGCGGACATTCAGAAGGAATTGTATGCGTATGCCGCGGGCCTTACACGTGAACTTAATTGCTTTCTGCAATGCATCGGCGGAATTGACGATCATCTCCACATCCTGGTAGGATTGCACCCAACGCTGGCGGTGTCAGAATTCGCCCAGAAACTCAAGGCCAATACCTCCAGATTCATCAACGAAAAGGGCTGGGCCTTGGGCAAATTCCAATGGCAGGAAGGGTTTGGGGCTTTTTCCGTTTCCCAAAGCGGATTGGACCAAGTGAGAGATTACATCGGTAACCAGGCCGAACATCATCTCCGGCAATCGTTTTCCAGCGAGTACGAGGAGCTCCTGGCCAGGTATAGGGTCAACTTCGACAAGCGTTACCTGTTTCATCCCATCTCAGAATCCTAACCAAATGGCTCATGTTCATTTAGAGCGGGTGTGATTATTCTTTCATCCCAGTTCAGTAAGCCGTGCAGAGTGATTGTATGGTTTGTAAAAGTCCCATCGGGACGGCATTTTTGATAGCACGATAGGATCAAGATATCATATGAGTCCCATCGGGACGGCATTTTGGAAAGCATCTAATCTCCTCAAAATCCGCGCATTCTAAAACAAAGCCAGCCAATCCATTAGCCAGCCTGCAACCCCCCAGGGCGCAACAACAACGGAGAGAAACTGATTGGGGCAAGATAAAGGCGTAACTCCTTGCCGAACAAGCCTATCGCATATTTCTGCGAACAAAAAGCCCGGGATATTCTTCCCGGGCAGATATCATGTTTTCTGGATGTGGAGATGGCGTCAGGCAGGGTTGCCCAGCAGGCCGTCTCTTTTCAGCAGGGCGTCCGGATCCGGTTTCCGTCCCCGGAATGCCACGAACAAGTCCATGGGATGGAAGGCGTTGCCGCGCGCCAGGATGTGCTTGCGGAAGGCATCCGCCACTTCCTGGTTGAAGATCCCTTCTTCCTGGAACAAACTCCAGGCGTCGGCTTCCAAAGCCTCCGCCCATTTGTAGGAATAGTAGCCCGCGGAATAGCCGCCGGCGAAGATGTGCGCGAAGGAGCAGGAGATGTTGCTGCCAGGGATGTGGGGCAGCACGCGGAAGCGTTCCACCGCCCTTTTCTCGAAGGCGTCCACGTCGTCGATGTCCTCCGGATGCACGATGTGCCAGGCGAAATCCAGCATTCCATAGCGGAGTTGGTTGAGGTTAGCGAGTCCGGATTGGAAGTTCCGGGCGGCGATCACCTTGTCCAGCAGTTCCTTGGGCAGGGGTTCTCCGGTCTGGTAGTGTCGGGCGAAGAGGTTCAGCGCTTCCTCTTCCAGCAGCCAGTTTTCCATGATCTGGCTGGGCAATTCCACGAAATCCCAGAGCACGCTGGTGCCGGAAAGCCCTTTGTAGTATCCATCGGCGAGCAGCGAATGGAGGGCGTGGCCGAATTCGTGGAAGATGGTGCGCACTTCGTCCAGCCGCAGCAGCGAAGGTTGCTCGGCTGTGGAAGGGGTCAGCGAGGCGACGATCGCCACTTGAGGCCGGCGCATTCCGTCGGAAAAGAGGCCCTGACCCTGGAACGAGGTCTTCCAGGCTCCGCCCCGCTTGGTTTCCCGCGGGAAGAGGTCCATGTACATCAGGCCCTGATAGATTCCCGAGCGGTCGAAAACCTCCCAGGTGGTCACGTCGGGATGCCAGACGGGGACGTCGTGCACCTGTTTGACGCTGATGCCGTAGATCTTGCGCGCCACTATGAACAGGCCTTCCAGCACGTTTTCCACCTTGAACCAGGGGCGCAATTCCTCCGGATCGTAGGCGTAGCGCTGCTCCTTGAGTTTGATGGAGTAATAGCTCATGTCCCAGGGCTGGAAATCGTAGATGCCGTCGGTCTGATGCGCGAAATCCAGCACTTCCTGCACTTCTTTCTGAGCTGCGGGATAGGCCACGGCGTAGATCTTTTCCAGAAATTCGGTGGCTGTAGCCAGGGATTCCGCCATGCGGTCTTCGAGGACGTATTCGGCGTGGTTTTTGTAGCCCAGCAGCTTGGCGCGCTGTTCGCGGAGTTCGAGGATGCGCCTGATGTTGTCCTGGTTGTCGAATTTATCTTTGTAAGCGCGGGAGGAGTAGGCGGTCTGGATCTGGCGGCGCAGTTCGCGGTTGCGGCAATAGGTGAGCAGGGGGATCATCGATGAAGGCTGCAGGTTGAACAGCCAGCCGCCGTCCTTGCCCTTCACCTTGGCCAGATGCGCGGCTCCGGCCAGAACGCTGGCGGGCATGCCTTCCACGTCGCAGGGTTCGGTTACGTGCAGTTCCCAGGCGTTGGTGGCGTTCAGCACGTTGTCGCTGAATTTGGGGCTGAGTTGCGAGGCTTCCATGGCGATCTGGATCAGCTTGGCCTTGTCCTCTTCGCTCAGCATGGCGCCGCCCCGGATGAAGCCCTTGTAAACGCGCTCCACCAGGCGGTAGCGTTCGGCCTTGGTCAGATACTTCTTGTCAAAATAGTCTTCCGGGACCTCGGGTTTGGGCTGGTTCGCCACTTCCTGCTCCCAGACCTTTTTGACCCGGGCGAAGATGACGGGATCGGTGGAGACGCTGCTGTTGAATTCCGCGAGGAGCGGGGAAATCTGCTGCGCCAGGGCTTTGAATTCCACGTCGGATTCCGCGGAAAGCAGGTTGAAATAGATGCTGGCCACATAGTCCAGCTGCTCGGCGTTCAGTTCCAGAGCGAGGATGGTGTTGCCGAAATCCGGTTCCGCGGGATTGGCTTTCAGGGCCGCGATCTCTTCCCGGGCGGTCTTCAAAGCCTCTTGTATGGCCGGCAGAAAGTGCTCGGTCTTGATCTCGGGAAAGGGAATGGCTTTCAAACGATGGTCGTTTTTCGTCCTTAACAGGGGGTTTTCGGATGAGTTCATGTTTATTCCTTACATTTATGATTTTCTAGAGATATGATAATCGGGCGCGGCTCTTGGGCAATCCTCTTTTTGCGCCTGCTTTCCGGTTCCGGGATCGGATTTTGGCAGGGGCTGGAGCGAAAATTAGATTGACGGATATTGGGCGCTTTCAGATTTTGGCTTGTAAGGGGAGAAAAATCCCCAGCTGCCTGATATGTTTATCTTTATGGTTTTATACTGTGGAGTTTCATGCCAGCCAGGGCTGGCTCAAACTGATTTATCGGTTCAATAATCTAACCGGCGCGCAGAGAGACCGCGGCGCCATTACGCATTTAATAAAGACCTAAGCAAGGAGATCAACATGCTTAA
>CAYSAT010000110.1:0-1375 GCA_964429035.1 uncultured Candidatus Cloacimonadota bacterium
GTTTGCGCATCCCGGTGTGGATGAAGGCCGCCTGGTTCCGCAAGCAGGGCTACCAGGCTGTTCATTCCAGCGGAATCATGCAGCTGGTCTTCAAGGCCTGGGCTCCCGATGTGCCCAAGCCTTCCTTCCCCAAGCCGAAAAAAAAGCCTGCCGCGGGCAAAGACAGGGTCATCCTCACCGATTTCATCGACGGCTGGTGCACCTATTCCAACGTGACCCATGCCAACGCCGCCAAACTCGCCGCGGAGTTTCCGGAAAAGGTGGAGTTGGTCACGCTGGACGCCACGGACAAAGCGGTTCTGGAGGAATGGGGCATCGGCGAAGGGCTCTACATCGACGGCAAAGCAGTCCGCACCGCGCCGCCCTTAGCCTACTCCGCGCTCAAAAGCAAGGTGGAAAAGCGCATCAGGCGGCTTCACCGGGGCTGAGGGGCTTTCATTACGGAACCAGCCCCGGCATTCTGCCTGGCGCAGATATATCTTGACAACTTCAGCCCACTTGCCAGGATGCGTTTCAGAACTTGATTTCGAGGTGTTACATGAAGATATTCAGAATATTGGCCGTCCTGACGCTGCTGGCGCTGCTCATTTCCTGCAAGGAGCAGACCACGGAGTTGCTCACCATTCCGGATCCCGTGCTTTCTCCGCTGGACCCTGTGAATCACACTTACTTTTCCGGCCAGGCCGTGACCGTCACCTCCAACGAGATCGGCGCCAAGATCTTCTACACGGTGGATGGGACCGATCCCACCGAAGAGGATTCCCTGCTCTTCACAGTGGCTTCGGGCGATAATTCCGGCGAACTGATCATCCCCGAATTCTTTCCCGCCGAAGCCGATTCGGTGCTTCTGAAAGTCAAGGCGTTCAAAACCGGCATGAACCCCAGCGGAGTGGTCTCCGGAACCTACGCGGTTACTTATTTCCAAACGGTTACCACGCCGATCTTCCTGCCCGCTTCCGGAAACATCACCACCGCCACTGAAATCAGCATTTTCTGCACCCCTGCCTCCGCTTCGGTCTATTACACTCTGGACGGCAGCGAGCCCACCACCGCCTCCACACTGTACGCCGGGCCGTTCACCATTGCCCAAACCGGAGCCGTGACCGTTAAAGCCCGGGGCTACAACCCCATGTGGAACAAGAGCGACATCGCCACGGCGAACTATACCGTGACCGCGAAGTGAGCGGGGAAGCGGACAATAGAGTTAAGAGTTAAGAGTTAAAAGTTAAGAGTCGGGCGGGTAGTGTAGCATTCCGATGCTACACAACGCTCAAATGTTGTAGGATCGGAATCCTACACTACGCTTCAGGCGTTTCACCCTTTCACCCTTTCACCCTTTCACCCTTTCACCCTTTCACCCTTTCACCCTTTCACC
>CAYSAT010000110.1:1475-3443 GCA_964429035.1 uncultured Candidatus Cloacimonadota bacterium
CTTTCACGAATCAACTCTCAACTCTCAACTCTCAGTATTTTCTTGCCTAAATTCCCCCGCCGCCAAAACTGGCTTTCATGGAAAAAACGAACCCCCAAGCCCTGATCGAGTCTCTGGAATGGCTCCGCGCGGACATCATCGGCCGCAACATCCCCATTCCCACGCCCTACGGTACCCGTCCCCTGGTTTACGCCGATTACACGGCCAGCGGTCGCGGACTCCGTTCCGTGGAAAGCCACATCCGCTCCATCCTCCAATACTACGCCAACACCCACACCGAGGACGATTTCACCGGCTGGACCATGACCGCGCTGCTGCACGACGCGGAGCATGCCATCAAACGCGCTGTGAACGCCGGACCCAAGGGCAAGATCATCTTCACGGAATCCGGAACCACGGGAGGGATCGCCAAACTGCTGCAGATCCTGGGCGTGTACTGGCCTCCAGCCACGCGTGAACGCATCGGCGAGGTCCTGAAGAGTTGCCTGATCCGCAATCCCGCCGGCACCGACTGCAACCAGGCCCTGCACGACTATCTGCACGACCACAAGCCCATCGTTTTCGTGGGCCCCTACGAGCACCATTCCAACGAGATCATGTGGCGCCAGACGCTCTGCGAGATCGTGGAAGTCCCGCTCAACGACGCAGAGACGCTGGATCTGGGCAAACTGGAGGATCTGGCCTCCGATCCTCGCTACGCTGGGCGCCTGAAGATCGGCTCCTTTTCCGCCGCCTCAAACGTCACCGGGCTGCTCACGCCGGTCTATGAGGTCGCTTCTATCCTGCATCGCCACGATGCCCTCGCCTGCTTCGATTTCGCCGCCTGCGCACCCTATGTAGCCATCGACATGAACCGCGACGACGAGGCCTATTTCGACGCCATCTTCCTCTCCCCGCACAAGTTTCTGGGCGGGCCCGGAACCTCCGGGATCCTGATCTTCAACAGCGACATCTATCCCGCGCATTTGCCTCCCACCGTTTCTGCCGGCGGAACCGTGGACTTCGTTTCCTCCACCCGGGAAGATTACGTGCGCGACATCGAAACGCGCGAAAAACCAGGCACTCCGGGCATCATCCAGGCCCTGCGCACCGCCCTCGTGTTCCAGCTCAAGGAGCAGGTGGGTCTGGCCAAGATTGCCGCGCTGGAAGAGCACTTCTACAGCCGCTTCATCGCTGCCTTCCGGGATGATCCGCGCATCGTTTTTTACGGGCCTTTGGAAGCGCAGGGCAAGGTACCCATCGTGCCCTTCAACGTGAAGCACCGCGACCGCTTGCTGCATCCCAAATTCGTTACCCGCCTGCTCAACGACCTCTTCGGCATCCAAACCCGCGCCGGCTGTTCCTGCGCCGGACCTTACGGACACCACCTGCTCCAGATCGGCACAACAGTTTCGGACTACTACCGCTGCCTGATCAGCAACGCGCGCTACTCCGGCATCAAGATGGGCTGGGTGCGCCTGAACCTGCATTATTCCATGACCGAGGACGAGGTGGATTACCTGATCGCCGGAGTCAAATTCGTGCTGGAACACGGGCATAAATTCCTGCCCTGTTATGAGTTCAACATCCTCACCGGCATGTGGATCCAACCCGAATTTCCCATGGACAAACCCCTGAACCTGGATCTGGGGGCCAGCATCGGCAAATTCGCGGACGCGGAGCAGCCGCTGCCGGAATGTCCGGAAGCCTACGCGGCCGCTCTGGAAGAGGCCGCCAGGATCGCCGCCGAACTTCCCGAAGCAGCGCAATACCTTAGTTTCGAACCGCAGTTGGAAGCGCTGATGTTCTTTTATGCGGTGCGGATCAAGGGGCTGGCGGGGTAGTGGGGCTGCGGGTTAGCGGGGTAGCGGGTTAGTGGGTGAATGGGTGAATGGGTTAATGGGTGAATGGGTTAATGGGTGAGACGTTAGACGTTAAACCCAAATAATGCAGTAGGAATCTCCCAGTCCGATTTTCTGAACTGATTCC
>CAYSAT010000111.1:0-3253 GCA_964429035.1 uncultured Candidatus Cloacimonadota bacterium
GCATCGGAATGCTACACTACGTGCTTGTTGTAGCATCGGAATGCTACACTACGTCCGTTGAATTCGTTGACACAAAATCCCCATCCCGCAGGATGCCCCCCAATATCCTTTCAAGGAGCGCAAAAGTGTCTGAAACCCAGGATCGGAAACTATCCGCGGCCCGCGAAGCCGAAGCGGAGAGACTCTACGACGCAGGCATAGCCCGCATCGATACCGACGCCCAAGATCCCAGCGGACGGGATCTGATCAAGCAATCCGCGGATCTCGGCTACGCGCGGGGGCGTTACCGTTACGGCGTCATCATGTATTACACCTATCACGACCTGGCAGAGGCCGAACATTACTTCCGGCTTGCCGCGGAAGACGATTTCCCGGACGCGGTTTTCCATCTGGGCTTGATGTATCAACTCAACCAGATCAGCGCTCCCCAGTCTTCCCGCGAACCGTGTATCGCCCGGCTGCAAAACCTCGCCGAAGCGGAGAAATGGTATCAGCGCGCGATCGCCCTCAACCATTGGCGGGCGCTGCTCAATTATGGCCTGATGCTTCTGGAGGGAGTAGGCGTGCGCAAGAACTACCGCCGGGCCAGGGATTACATCCTCCGCTCCGCCCTGATGGGCTACCAGCCGGCGATGCTGGCTTACGCCCGGCTCTGGCTGGATAGCCGCCTCCAGCCTCCCAATCCCCTGGCAGCCTACGTTTGGGCTGTCCTTTCCACCGATCCCGAAGGCAGCAAACTCGCCGGTGAAGTGGAGAGCGGACTCTCGCCCGAACAGATCCACGCGGGGCAGGAAGCAGCGTCACATCTGGCTGCCATCAAGGAGCAGCGCGGATTGCGGCCGGAAGACCTGGAGCAGTTGGAAGCCCGGCTGGCGTTACTGGCTACACCAGCCGCCGGTTCAGGGGGCAAGGCGCGTTCCAAGGCTGTGTTGAATTGGAAAGTGGCGGACATCCGCCAGCTCTGCCTCACGCTCTACATTCCCACCCAAAAAGCCGTCTTTTCCCAAGCGGGCTCCAACCCCCAAAAGACCATCCTGCCTTTGCGCGAGGCGTTCACTCCCAAGTTCATCACCTTGCTGCAGAACTACCACCAGGACGCCATTCTGGAGAAGCGGCCCATCCAACCCCTGGAACACACATTGCTCCGGGGAATCAGTTCCCAACGCGCCAACCGCGAGGCCGTGGCGGATTTCAACCATCATCTGCGCCGGATCCTGGGTTGGGATTCCTCCGTCAGCGCTTTCGTTTGGAAGGGCAACCGCAAACAGGGCTACCAGCTGCGCGCGCTCTTTAACCTCAAGGTGGAATACTGAGGCCCTTCCCAACTCATAACTCATAACTCTTAACTTTCAACTCTCTTGCCCCTGGATTCGGGTGAATTCGCGTGATTCGTGGATCAAGCTTGATTTTCTCTGTCCCTCTGTTGTATCAAATCTGGCTCTCTTTCAAACTAAGTGGGTAAACCATACCCGCCTAACCCGATCTCATGAATTGGGCTGTCGACCTCCTGGTCGACAGAGTCGGCGGAGCCGGCTTCTAAAGAGTCCTGCGGACTCTGTGGCGACGTGGACGTCCCCAGCCCAATTCTGCAACAAACCAGATACTTACCCACTCGGTTTGAAAGAGAGCCTCAAATCTTTGCGGATCACCACCAGTTGTCGGTTCGGCGAGCGACACTACGCCCTCAGTAACTGATCTCAGAAAGCCCCTTTCTGATGTTCTGAGCAAACTATTTTCTCTTTCTTTGCGCCCCAACCTCATATCCCTCAATGCCTTGCAGGGGAACCACGCGCCGCCGCTCAGAAACCCCCTCAGTTGATAGCGTAGTGGTATGGAGCCTGAAACCCAGGCTACTACCATACTACAGGAGCATAATATGACACCCGAACTCCTTGAGCTGTTTGGCCGGAAATCCTGCCCCAGCCTCGATCCCACGATGTTGCCCCGCCTGTTGCGGGATTATCTGGACCTGGGAAGCCAGATCACCGACGCCCAGCCCGGAATGCTGCTCTCCGCCTGGCTGCCCTTCATCGCGGTCAACATTGGGAACCGCGTCCACATGCTGAGCAACTGCCAGCGCATCTATCCCAACCTCTGGAGCTGCCTGATCGGACCCTCCAGCGTGTCCCGCAAAACCACCTCGATCCGCCTCGCGGAACTCACCCTGGAGAACCTCCTCGAGCCCCTGGAAGGCCTTCCCAACGAGGAATTCGAGGCCAAGACGCCCATCCTCTCCAACGTCACCCTCTCCAAACTCTTCTCGCTTCTGGCCATCAATCCCGAACGGGTCTTCGTCCATCACGAACTCTCCGGCTGGCTCGGCGAGATGAACAAACACTTCAACGTCGGCTACAAACAGGCCATCACCGAGATCTACGACGGCGTGAACAAGAGCGTCCACACCCAAACCCGCACCGAGCGCATCCGCAAACCCTCCTTCAACGTGGTGGCCTCCACCACCGAAGCCTGGATCTACAAGAACATCCGCGAATCCTCCGACCAACTGGGCGGATTTCTCCAGCGCTTCATCTATTGCGTGATCCGCGACGTCAAACTGGATGAGATCAAGCTCGAACTCCGCGAGGACAAAGGCCTGGAGCGCGACTTGCCCCGCTTCGGGATCGTAATGCAAACCCTCAAAAACATCCCCGGCGATAACCGCCTCTGCCTCTCGCCCGACGCCGTGAAAGTCCGCAACGAACTCTACGACACCCGCTACCGCAAATGGTTCGCGCGCAACAACGACGCCCTGATGAGCTACTTCACCCGGCTCTACGACGGCTATTTCTTCAAGTTCTGCCTCATCTTCACCCTCCTGGAAAACCTGGAAGCCTTGCGCAAAGCCCAACTCAGCCACAACTGCGCCAAATTCCTGGCCACCCTCCAGGTGAGTGACCAGACCGCCTGGAACGCCGTCGTACTCTGCGATTACTACCTCGCCAACACCATCCCCTTCCTGGAGATCGTGGAGGAACAGGACAAACTGGCGGGCGAGCGCAAACTCGTGGATCTCCTCGTGCAAAAATACGGGGGGAAGGCCAGACATTCCGAACTCCTGAATAAGTCCCACATGCGCAAACGGGAGTTCCGGGATTGCATCGAAACCTTGTTGGAGCGGGAAGCGGTAAGCGTTGTGACCCACATGGGCAGCAATAACAAGCCGGCGAAAATGTATGTGGTCAATCCCGGATTGATCGAGTCCTGGGCGGAAAAACCAGGCCCGGGCTAGCAGCGCCGACATCCTGGTACGGGG
>CAYSAT010000112.1:0-3248 GCA_964429035.1 uncultured Candidatus Cloacimonadota bacterium
GTAGCGCCGGAGATTGGGCTGTCAACCTCCCGGTTGACAGAGGCGGCGGAGCCGGCTGTAGTAGAAACCTGCGGCTTCTGAGGCAACGCGGACGTTGCCTCCCCATTTGTACCGGCGCTTGCCGAAGCGCCGTTTTCCTCGGCGGACCGGCGTCCGCCGGTACATGTGGATGCAGGGGTGGGGGCATAAAAACGATACCTCATGGGGTACCTCCTTAAGTTTTATACCGTAGTAAATATCCCCCCTGGTAGAAATATCGTCTCCCGATAAAAAATCGGGGAATCGGCGTGAATCGGGAAACGTTTTAAGGCAGGATGGAAGAGGGTTTCCGCCTCGCGGTAGAATTCACCCATCCCGAATTGGCGGGAATCGGGATGGGCAATTGGAACGGTTGTTTACGCTCTAAAGATCGAATTCCTGATAGTCCCTGGCCTGGCGCAGATTCAACCTGTCCACGCCCAGATTGACTTTCAGGGTCCCATCTTTGCGGTTGATCATGGAACTGCCAGGCTCGGCAAATTCCCCGAACAGGGCCCGGAACATGGAGTTGAGGTGGCTTAGCGCCTTCGCGTCCGCGCTTTGGATGAACTTCATCAGTTTGCGCTCCCGCGAGTGTTTGTCCGAGGCCAGGATGGCCAATTTGACCAACAGGCGGCGTTCCTGGGCGCAGACCTTCAGTTTGTGGAATAGCGACATCTGTTTGCGGTTTTGACCCCTATCGGCATAACTCACCACCAACTCGCTGAAATCCACCCGCTGCCTCTGCTTCAGGCCATCCGTGACGATGAAGAGGCGCACCTTGCCCAGGTCGAAAGGCTGTTTGTCCGAGCGGATCCGGCTCAGGAACTTGTATTCCAGGATGTTGGCGCTGTGGGGGTCGTCGGGGAAAATCTCCTGAGGTTCCGGCGCCTGGACGGGTTCTGGCGGGATCAAGGCCCTGCCGATGATCTGAAGTTCCGGCTTGACCACAGGTTTGGGCACGTATTTGGCGGCTTTGGCGAGGCAGTATTCGGGGGTGAGTTTGCCCTCCACGCGCAGTTTTTCCCGGCGGCGGGCCTCTTTTTCAGCCTTCCGGGCGGCGGCGGGGGAGATTTCCCTTTCCAGGACGGCGGTTTGGGCGTCGGCATCCTCGCGGTCTTCGTTGGCAAAGAACATCAAAGCCCAGATGTAGGCCTCGACGGGATTTTTGTCCACCCCCACGCCTTTCTCGTAGCACTCGGCAAGTAAGCTGAGGGGGAGATTGTTGCCGGTATCGCAACAGGCGGCCTTGAGCAGGTGGGCAAAGCCTTCCTCGGTGTCCTTGGGCACGCCCCTGCCCTTTAAATAGAGCCAACCGCACCAGTACCAGGCGCTGGGATCTCCCGAGTCGCAGAGGCTGGAGAAAAAGGCATAAGCGTCTTTGAATGTGCGGACGGCGGACTGGGGATAACGCTGGCTGAGATAGGCTTTCAGGGCCTCCAGATCATGCTTTGCCGAGTTCAAAACGAACCTCCAAAAAAAGAATGATGATGGAAGCTAATTTTGGGAGTTCGGTTTTGGTGTCAACTGCCTTTCTCGGTAATTTTTCAGGGCGCGGGGATAATCCCCTGGAGGCTAGGGAGTTCGGAATTTGTGGGAATCTGGAGCGGCGTCGGTCCCGCCCAGGATCGCCAAAATCCGCTCCCGGTAGCTGTCAAAGGCGCCGCGTCCGCGTTGGGTGAGGCGGACGAGGGTGTGTGGCTTGCGCTGCTGGAATTCCTTCAGGATCTCCACGTAACCATTCTGCTCCAGTTTTTGCAGGTGAACGCTGAGGTTTCCGCGGGTCAGGCCTGTCTTGCGGACCAGGAAAGTGAAATCCGCCTTCTCCACCACATACAGGTAGAGCATGATGTTCAACCGGGCCGGTTCGTGGATGATCCGGTCGATCTCCTCGATCCCGGCCTCGCTGGTCAAGCTTTCCTCACCGCTCATCGGAAAGCACCGGATAGCGCCGGATGAAGGCGATCAGCGCCACAATCCCGTAAACGAGGTTCAGGATCCCGAATCCTAACCCGATGTACAGGACCGTCCTTCTGGGAAGATGGAAGATGAAGATGGCAGCCAGCAGGAGCAGGATGCAAGCCAGATACCAGAGCATACGGCTGTCGCGCTCTTTCCGGTAACGGTAAACCAGCAGCGCTGCCACCACAAAGCCGATCACGATCAAAAAGCCCGGCCTGAGCGTTCTCACATCCAGCTGCCCCAAGGCCTTTCCGCGAGACAGAAAGAGCAGCATCAGGCCGAGGACAAGCAGTCCCGCGACCACCAGGATCATCAACTGGCGTTGGCGCCGTGGCTGAGGCAACTCGGCAAAGCCGATGCGCGGATAGGTGAAGCGTTTGCGCAAACCTGCCATCAGGATGGGGATGAGGGGGATGAAGACTGGCATCAGGTTTCCCTGGCCGCGCAACATCAGCAGCATCGTGAAGACCAGGAAAAAACCGGCGGCGATCTGGGGTACGCCATCCTGCTGCTTTTGCTCTTTCCTGACATCATTCTGCACTTGGTCCAAGAGATCTTTCTGCATGTTGTCTCCATAACTGTAGACTTGTTTGTGCGACAAACTAATTGAGAACGTAGACTTGTCAAGCAAAATATGCATCGCTTGGCCTGCCAGCCCGTAAACCCCACCCCGATCAAGGTTCTGATCTCCAGACAAAGGCCTTTCCGCAGCGGAGATGGCGGCGGATGAATTGGGCCAGTGGGGGATTTTCCGTTTCGGCTTCGGCCAGGAGGCGTTTGAGGGCGATCCGGAAGCGGTCGAGGGCTTTCTTTTTGTCCGGATTGAGGTTTTTGATGGCGCCGCGTGAGGTGGTGGCTTTGCGCAATTCGCGGGCGAGGAAGTTCAGTTCCCAATCCAGTTCGGCTGTGGCGGCGGCGGGATTTGACTGGAGCAGGCGCTCTTTGAGCTCGAGGAGTTGCGCCAGGCGCTGGCGGTATTGGCAAACGGCAAGCTGGTCCAGAGCGGGAATATCGGCATAGGCGGAGGCCAGCAAAGCCAGGAAGGCTCTCTGTTCCGGAGCTTGGTGATCCAGGCGCAGGGCCAGTTCCAGCACGTCGATGGGGGTATTGGGTTCGCGGATGAGGATACACAGTAGTTTGGCGCCGGTCATGCCCTTGTGGCGAGACAGAAACTCACGCAATTCGGTGTTCAAATCAGGGGTCGTCCGAGAAAGTGAGAACATAGTTTATCTCCTTGATAATAATACTATTTAGATGGGGTCAAACTA
>CAYSAT010000113.1:0-2811 GCA_964429035.1 uncultured Candidatus Cloacimonadota bacterium
GCTGAAGCGCCGTAAAAAGGGCTGGATGTAGCGGCGCTCGCCGAAGCGCCGTAAAAAGGCAGGACGTAGCGGCGCTCGCTGAAGCGCCGTAAAAAGGCTGGATGTAGCGGCGCTCGCCGAAGCGCCGGCCCCCTTTTCCCCTTTTCCCCTTTCGCACCCTGCACCCCAGCCTGGCGCTCCAACATCTGCCGAAGCATCCGCAAAACCGAACTCCGGGTTTTCAGGATCGGCGTTTGGGTTCTCACCCCAGGGGCTTATCTTATCTGTAGAAATGCATCTGGCAAAAAGGAGCGACGATGAAGTATCTATTCGCTGTGTGTCTGTTATGTGGATTGCTCGGCCTGGGAGCGCTTCCCGCGGAATTGGAAATCCTCCACAAAGATCTCGGCATCCAGGCCGCCCAATTCAAGGATTCACCGGAACATCTGGCCCTGCGTTCACGCGATCCCCGCAGTTACAACGTGGGTGACACGCACACCTTCTGGCGCTGGAACCTTTCCGTGATGCCGCCCCTGTGGATCCAAACGCCCGCAACATGCCGGGCTGTGGGCGAACACAGCTACATCTTCGTGGCGGATAGCGAATGGAACGTCCACATGACCCAGGCCAACGTGGATTCCGTGCTGGTGCGGCTGGAGGATAGGACCGTAAACGACCCCACGCAAGGCGCCATCGAAATGGACATCGGCCTCTTTGGACCCATTCCGGATGAATTGGACAACGACCCCAAACTCATCGTGTTCTATTCCGCGCTCGGTTCCTTTCAGGGAACCTCTTTCGACGGCTATTTCAGCCCCTACAACCAGGTGACCGAAGCGCAGGCGCAGCAAATGAATCCGCCCGGACACAGCAACGAGTGCGAGATGATCTACATGACCTGCTATCCGCTGAGTCCGGTGGCGCCGATCCGCCTTTCCGTGCTGGCGCACGAACTGCAGCACCTGATCCATTGGGGCCAGGACGCCAATGAGGAAACCTGGCTGAACGAAGGCTGCGCGGAACTGGCAATGGTCGCCTACGGAATTCCCGACCCCATCACGGGCTTTCCTTCCTCGCCGGATAACAGCCTCACCGCCTGGAACCAGACCACCGCGGACTATGTGAAAGTGATGCTCTTCTTCACCTATCTGCAGGAGCATTACGACGCTACTGGGCTGATATCCGACCTCGTGGCGGATCCGCTCAACGGCATCGCGTCGCTTACCCAGCTAGCGCAAACGCAGTATCCCGAAACCGGATTTGAGGGCATCTTCCGCAATTGGAACATCGCCAACATCGTGGACGCGCCTACACCCGGAGACGGACTCTACAACTACGCGCAGCTCGACCTGCCCCTCTTTTCCAGATTCAACCTGAACGCCAACCCCTATCCCTCCAATCTCACCATCCAGCCTTTCTCCGCCGACTACCTCGTTTATACTTTCGGCGATCCCATCCCCATGGTCGCCCTCACCTCCAGCGACATCTATCTGACCGCGGCGTATCTGGACCAGATGGGCAACTGCACGCAAGTCGTCTCTTCGGGATTGGACAGCATGTTCGCCCTGGAGCCTGGCGATCCGGCACCCTATCAGGCGGTGTATATCCTTTCCAATCCCGGCCCCAACCAGATCATCTACCACATCGTGGAACAGGTTGCCAACGACGACGCCAGCGTTCCCGGTGCTGTTACGGCGCTCACCGGCAACAGCCCCAATCCCTTCAGCGCTTCCACCCGGATCACTTACACGCTGAAAGAAGCGCTGCCCCTGCGTTTGGAGATCTTCAACGCCAAAGGCCAGAAAGTGCGGACCTTGCTGGATGCTTCCGGAAACGCTGGCTCGCACAGCGTTCTCTGGGATGGACGCGATGAAGCGGGGAAGCCTGTGGCAGCCGGAGTGTATCTGGCCAGGCTGTCAGCCGGAACGCAGCACGGCACGCGTAAAATGCTCTTGCTGAACGGAGGGAACTGAGATGCCGCGCCACGCAGCCTATTGCGGATTGTATTGCGGAGCCTGCTGCAGCATGATCGTCCACGAACAAGAGAACGGCGAGCCCTCTGCCCTGAACATGCGCACCGAAGAGGGCGAACAGCCTTGTTCCGGCTGCGATGCAGACTATATGGCCGATTGCCGGATCGTGATCTGCAACCAGCGGCGCGGAATCCAGAGTTGCGCCTTTTGCGCCGAGTTTCCCTGCGCTTTCACCAAAGAATTCCTGAATGACGGCTGTGAGCACCACGAGGCCGTTGTAGACAATCTGGAGCGGATCAAAGAGATCGGCATCGAGGGCTGGCTGAAGGAGCAAAAGGAGTATTGGAAGTGCCCCTTTTGCGGAGCCAGAACCCAGTGGTATCAAAGGAAGTGCGGGATCTGCGGGGCTGAAATATTGAACTATAAGTAAGGGGGTTCGGATGCAGATCAGAGACCTGGCCGAAGCCGATCTGCCGGCTTATTTCGGATGCCTGGAGGACTGGGAAGAGCGTCTGGAACCGGGCAAGGCCTGCAAACAGAAGTGGTATGAGCAGGCCAAAAACAAGGGCTTGCGGGTGAAACTCGCCATCGATGACGACGGCAGCACCTGCGGCATGATCCAGTACCAGCCCGTGGAACACACCCACATCACAGGCCGGGACATCTATTTCATCTACTGCATCTGGGTGCATGGGCACACCCAGGGCATCGGCAACCGCCAGCACAAGGGCATCGGCAAAGCCTTGCTGAAGGCCGCGGAAGAAGACGCCCGGACTCTCGGCGCCAAGGGGATCGCCGCCTGGGGTTTGCGCATCCCGGTGTGGATGAAGGCCGCCTGGTTCCGCAAGCAGGGCTACCA
>CAYSAT010000114.1:0-2759 GCA_964429035.1 uncultured Candidatus Cloacimonadota bacterium
AAAAATACCGGATGAATCCGGCGGACCGACCGGATAAATCCAGTGTTCCGGTACCGTTCCTCATTTCCTCCGTGCCTTTGTGCCTATGTGTTGAAAAACCGCGTAGATGCGGTGTTCCGGTACCGTTCCTCCTTTCCTCTGTGCCTCTGTGCCTCTGTGTTGAAAAAAATACCGGATGAATCCAGTGGACCGACCGGATAAATCCAGTGTTCCGGTGTCAGACCCTGTTCCCCTGTTCCCCTGTTCCCCATCCTGAAGTTCAAGCAAAGCCTTGACAGAAATGGCTTGCGGGTTATCATGTCTTTAAAGCCAATACCCGTGAAGGAGAAAGCTGATGAAAGCGATCCCGATCTTGATCTTAAGCCTGCTGCTAGCCCTACCGCTGGCCGCCCAGATAAATATGCCCAAACCGGATCTGAACCCCTATGCCCTTAGCGGAGCATCGCTGCTTGATATGAACCGGATCTCCATGCGCCATTCCATGGGATTTTCCGCCGGCGTCTCCAGCCAGGGTCAGGGCTACTACCTCTCCCGCTACACCAATCATCTGAAGTACGAGTTCAATCCCAAACTGGACCTCGAACTGGACCTGAATGTCGTCAATTTCGGCAGTGCTTCCACTGGCTCGAAATTCAGCCTCAACAGCGACAACTCCACCAGGATCATCCCGGAATTCAAACTCAGTTACCGCCCTTCCGAAAACCTGCACTTCCAGATCGAACTAAGGCAGGGCAATCCCTGGTTTTATGACCAGAGGCCGTGGGACGAACGCTGGTGAGCCAGTTGCGAGTTGAGATTTAAGAGTTAAGAGATAAGAGTTGAACGTACTGATATCGATCTTTTTGGCCATACTGGGCGCGGCTTTGGGGAGTTTCTTCAACGTCCTGATCGACCGCATACCGCGCAAGACCTCGATCGTCAAACCGCCCTCGCATTGCACTTCCTGCGGAAAAAGCCTGCCGCCCTGGCAGAACCTGCCCATCCTGAGTTACCTGCTGCTGAAAGGGAAATGCAAGTATTGCGGAGCGAAGATCCACTGGCACCACCTGCTGGTGGAGGTCGCCACACCGGTGTTGTTCCTGCTGCTGTTGTGGGAATATGGCTGGCAGAATCCGGCTTTCTACAAGTTCGCGGTGATGTTCGGCTTCCTGATCCCCATCTTTTTCATCGACGCGTTCCACAAGATCATTCCGCTGGCGCTTTCGGTGCCGATGGCTGGCGCGGGATTGCTTTTCGGCCTGGTCCAGAGCGGATTTCAGATGAAGGATTTCTTTCTGGTGTTCGGATTGCCGGTGCTGGGGCTGTTCGCCTTTCTGTATCTGCTGGCTCTGGCTTGGGAAAAGTTGTTCCATAAAGAAGGCCTGGGGGGCGGCGATGTGATCCTGATCCCGGCTGTGGCGGCGTTTTTCGGAGTCCTGCACATACCCTGGGTGATCCTTCTGGCCTGCGTTATGGGAATACTGTACTTTCTGATCTTCATCCGCAAAGCCAATCAGGCGTTCGCCTTCGGTAACTTCATCGCTCTCGCGGCGATCATTTGGGCTCTTGTTGGCGATGCCTTTTTGAACCGGCTGGGCTTGCTTCTGGGTTGAGTTTTACTCGAAGAGGGCGCGGACCAGAATCTGGGGATCCAGATGGAAAGGGCTGCCTTCGCCTTCAAAGAAACCGTGGGATCCGATCATGTGGGTGTTCAGCGAGGTCCAGGTTACGCTCAAGCCGTTGGCGGTGTTGGTGAGGGTGGTGAGTGCTTTGCGATAGACGCCGATGTGGCCGAAGGGGCAGGGCAGTTTACCCCGGTAAACATCTGTCTTCACCTGGTATTTTCCATCCAAGAGTTCCCCGTCCAAATAACTGTTCCAGGACTTCTGCGTAAAATACTCCATCCGGGCCGCGATCTCTTCCGCGGTCTTGTCCAAGCGGTTTAGCTGCGCGGCGTCATCGGCGATGATCTCGTTCAAGGCGCGGGTGTCCGAGCCCAGGAAACCGCTGAGGGTGATCACCCCCGGCTGCATCCTCTGGATAATCTTGAGTTCTTTGGCTGTGGGTTTCATAGTTTATCCAAAACTGTCGTAGTAGATTTTGTCCTTGGCCACGCCCAAGCCGGTAAGGGCCTTGATCACGGCGTCGATCATGCCCGGGCTTCCGCAGAGATAGGCTTCGGTGTTTTGGGGATCGCGGATCACGTCCGGGAAATGGCGCATCACATATCCGGTTTTACCGCTCCAGTTGTCATCCGGAGCTAGCTGCGAGAGCACTGGTTCGTAGTGGAAATCCGGGAAAACCTTCTCCAGAGCGCGCATCTCTTCAGTGAGATAGAGGTCTTTCAAAGTTCTGGCGCCGAAGAAATATGTCATCTTGCGCTGCGTGCCCACCACCTCGAGATGCTCTAGTATGGACTTGATCGGCGCTTTGCCGGAACCGCCCGCCACAAACAAGATATCCGCGTCTGTGTCGCGCAGGTAGAAATCGCCGTAGGGTCCTGTGAAAGAGACCTTGTCGCCCACTTTCAGATACTGATGGACCCAAGTGGTGCAGATGCCCTCTGGAACAAGGCGGATAATGAGTTGCAGCCGGTCCTTGTCCTCCGGTTTGGAAGAGATTGAATAGGCGCGGCTGACCCTTTGGCGCACTTTGGCGTAGGGCTCGGTAAGCAACTGGACGTATTGCCCGGCCTTAAAGTCAATGCTCTCGCCGGGCTCGAGGGCAAAGGTGATGCCCTTGGTATCGTGGGTGTAATCGATGATTTCGGCAATGGTGGC
>CAYSAT010000115.1:0-2343 GCA_964429035.1 uncultured Candidatus Cloacimonadota bacterium
ACCACCAATACCGCGGCTACACGGCTCCCGAAACGATCCAACGCTGGCCGGAAGTACGCGCCGGCGAAGAACAGAACATCTTCCCCTATCAGGAAAACGCCGATTACATGTTCAACAGCAGCCTCACCTACGAACTGGGCATCCTGCGCAAACACGCCTGGCGGCTGCTTTCCGCGGTTCCCCGCAGCACTTCTGCCTATGGCGAAGCCCAGCGTTTGCTGGCGCTGCTGGCCTACGTAAAAGACATTCCGGACGCCCTGGTGCCCTACAACTCCATCATCCGGGAATTCACCAACGGATCGATCTTCCGGTACTAAGCATGAACAGGATCCACATTCTTACCGATGACGTGCGGAACAAGATCGCCGCCGGCGAAGTGATCGAACGCCCGGCTTCGGTGGTCAAGGAACTGGTGGAAAACTCCATCGACGCAGGCGCAACGGCGATCACCGTGGCCGTGGAGAACGGCGGCAAGGACCTTGTCCAGGTGAGCGACAACGGCTGCGGAATGAGCCCCGACGACGCGCTGCTCTCCCTGGAACGCCATGCCACCAGCAAGATCAAGACCGTGGGCGACATCATCCACATCGGCACCCTGGGTTTCCGCGGCGAAGCCCTGCCCAGCATCGCCAGCGTGAGCAAGCTGACCTTGATCACCCGGACTGCCGCCATGGATGTGGCCACTCAGATCGACATCGATTTTGGCAGGCTGGAGGGCGTTACGCAGGCATCCTCCAATCCCGGCACCAACATCACGGTGCGGGGTCTGTTCAAGGCCCTGCCCGCACGCCGAAAGTTCCTGCGCAGCGCCCAGGCCGAATTGCGCCACATTTTGAAATACATCCATTACCAGGCCGTGCTCTATCCCGGGATCGGCTTCAAACTCTTTGTGGACGGCAGCCAGCGGCTTTCCTTCGTAGCCACAAACAACAAACAGGACCGGATGGGCGAGGTTTTCGGCGCGGGTTTTTTTAGCGACGACCTGATCCCCGTACAGGCGGAAAGCGAAGGCTACTTCCTGGAAGGCTACATTTTCGGGCTTGAAGACCGCAGCGACAAACTCGCGGACATGCAGTACACTTTCATCAACGGGCGTTACATCCAGGACAAGACGATCAAGCACAGCATCAAAAGCGCCTACGAGCCCTTCATCCTGAAAACCAGGGCCTGGCAGAAAGGCAGCACTCCGCCCTACGTGCTGTTTCTTTCCATACCCGCGGAGCAGATCGACGTAAACGTGCATCCGGCCAAACAGGAAGTGCGTTTCCGGGAACAGCAGAAAGTGCATTCCTTTGTCTTCCTCACGCTCACGGAAGCCCTCAAAACCTATGAATACGAGAAATTCGCTTCCGCCCGGGAAAAGTTCCATCACGGCGCGCAGGTCCATCAGGCTACATCGGCCGAGCAATCCATCTTCCGCAGCGCGGTTGACGTTCCCCGTTTCGGCGAGTACAAAAAGGAATTCGGCAACCTCTACCAGGAGGAGTTGTTCCCGGCTGAGCCCCCAGCAACCAGGATAGTAGAAGTGCCGGTGGTCGATCCGGAAAAACGGGAACGCGATAGCCAGCTGGAAATATCCGACGACCTGCCCAACGAGTCATTCCAATACCGCCTGCTGCTGCGCAACGAAGAAGATTACATCAACCCCTGGCAGCTGCACAGCACCTACATCTTCATCCAGGTGGAAGACGGCCTGGTGGTGATCGACCAACACGCGGCGCATGAGCGCATCATCTATGAGAAGCTGCTGCAAAGAACCCAGGGAGCCCCGCCAGTGCGGCAAAAACTGATCATCCCCCTCGTGATCGACATTCCTCCGATCATCGCCGCCGAGATCCGTGATCTGGTGGAGCAGAACCTGGAATTGCTGGAAAAAACGGGTTTCGTGCTGAAAAAATTCAGCGGGGATTCGCTGGTGATCGAGGAGATACCGGCCGAACTGGACGATTGGCAGGGCGGCAAGATCTTCATCGAGATCCTCAAGCAACTGGAAACGGAACTGGAAACCAACACTGATTTCCGGGATTCCCTGGCCAAGTCGATCGCCTGCAAAGCAGCCATCAAAGCGGGAAAGAAGCTCACCCGCAAGGAAATGCTGAACCTGATCAACCAGCTCTTCGCCTGCCAGATGCCATATTTCTGCCCCCATGGCCGGCCTCTGATCCTCAAAATGACCTTGGGCGAGTTCGAGAAGAAGTTCAAACGCCAGCTATGATCCCCCTGCTCACCATCGAAGGGCCGACTGCTTCGGGCAAGACCAAGCTCGCCTTGAAACTGGCCCAGGCGTTGGGAGCGCAGATCATTTCCGCCGATTCCCGCCAGGTTTACCGCCACCTGGATATC
>CAYSAT010000116.1:0-2092 GCA_964429035.1 uncultured Candidatus Cloacimonadota bacterium
CAAGGAGATCAAATGCGCAGATTTTGTTTTTTTATCACGGCCACGCTGCTGATTGGGATGGGCTCGCTGTTCGCCGTTCCGATCCAGCTCTTCAACCATCCTTACCTGCTTTCAGGGACCGCCTATACCAGCGCCTGGGATCCCAACACAAACACGGATTACGAAATAGCCGACAACTTTAACGACGTGAACATGCCGATCAACAAAGTGGTCTTCTACGGAGTGACTGCCAACTTTGAGGGTACCCTGATCCCTAGCCCTCCCGATCCTATCGAGCCGTTCTTCATCAAATTCTATGAGTTTGAGGAGGGTTGGACTGAACCAGACCCTGGCGTCCTGGCCACCTCTACGGGCACCTATACAGTACGTTTGTATGATGATTACGGTGATGGCTGGGATTACGCATCATTGGACGTTCTTGTGAATGGAACGCTGGTTCTGGACAACATCACCTTGCCCTCAGGTTTCGGACCTCAGGACTTTACTTTCCCAGCCAACGCAGGCGAGTATGTTACGACAGTGTACTCAGGCGGCGAGTATCCGCAAGAGAATTGGTATCAGATCCTGGATCCCGGTGCGGCAGTGCTCAGGACCGATGGTGACCCAGTAAATCAGATTGCCCCCACGGGGATCGGATCTCCCTCGATGTTTGTTGTTTTCCCTCCAACTTGGTCCACTCCGGTTTATTCCTTCACTTTGGATGTTTCCAGCACCTATGTCGAACCCTGGTTTGGAGACTGGATAGTGTACAGGTTTGAGGCTTTGCTTCCTTCCGACGTGATCATGAATGAAGGCTGGGTATCCGCGCAGATCGATGCCGTAAACGGCTCCGGGATCTGGTTCCTCTGGCTGAACAGCGATATCGGGGATGATAATTGCTTTCAACGCCTGGGAGGTTCGAAAGGGAATTCCGGCCTGGCGCGCATTGTTTCTCCGAACGCCCCAAAGGACCAGATTAGCAATGATCTTGGCTTCGAACTCTGGTATGATGAGCCGAATGTCCCAGTGGAATTGAGTTCTTTCTCCGCTGTTTTGAGCGCGGAGGAATCCGTGCAACTCAATTGGGTGACCCAATCTGAAACAAACGTCCAGGGCTATTATATCTATCGCTCCAATGCCAACGCTTTGGAAGGCGCCACGCTGATCAGCCCCCTGATTCAGGCCGCCAACAGCTCCGAGCAGCACCACTACACTTACCTGGACAGCGAGCTGTTTGCAGAGGGGGTGTATTTCTACTGGCTGCAAAACGTGGACCTAAACGGCAACACCGACTTCCATGGCCCCGTCTCCGTGAATTACAGCGCGAGCAGCGAAGAGATATCTCCCGAAATTCCAGCCGTAACCGAACTACAGCACGTCTATCCCAACCCCTTCAATCCCAACGCGGTCATCCCCTTCTCGGTGGCCCAAACGGCCAGGGTCGAGATCAGGATATTCAATACACGCGGACAGCTCATGCGCCACTTCGACCTGGCGGAACGCGCTCCCGGCAACTACCAGATCGCCTGGGACGGCAAGGACAGCGCCGGTGCTGACTGCTCCAGCGGCATCTACTACTTTGTGATGAACGCGGGCAAGGAAATCTTCCAGCGCAAAGCCGTCCTGCAGAAATAAACTCAAACTAATGACCTGATATATGAACCCGTTTTCGGAGTCGTTGCTAAAGATGCCTTGATTTTGGGTACGGAAAAAGGCGCGAACCAGAGGTCCGCGCCCGTTTATCGTTATGGAGCAGCGCTCCTGTTTATCCGTGCTCTTTGCCGATCTCCATGCCCCGCTTGATCGCTTTCAAGTTCATCTCCAGCAGGTCGGGATTTTTGGCTTTGAGGAATGACGTGAGGTCTTCTTCCATGGTTTCGTATTTGATCAGGTTGGTCTTGCCGATCACGATGCCGATGGCCAGCATGTTGAGCACCATGGTATTGCCGATCTCGACCGCGATATCGCTCAGCGGCGCTGCCACGATTTCCACATCGTCGCGCTGGCAACCGTGGGGGCACCTGCTGGTGTTCAGGATGATGACTCCGCCTTTTCGTACCGAAGGCGCGAATTTATCCAGGGAAGGCTGGTTGAGGGCTACCAGGACGTCTGG
>CAYSAT010000117.1:0-2019 GCA_964429035.1 uncultured Candidatus Cloacimonadota bacterium
TTTCACGGGCATACGGTCCTCTCAACGGGACCAACGTCGTTTTGAAGAAGGCACCGTCGTTTTAGACGAGCGGGGGTTTTTGACTGCCGTGGAAAGGAAAAGCAAGAAGCACGAAATGACTTCCATTCATACCGAATCCACCTTCGAATCGGCCATCGTTGAATCTCTGGTCGAACACGGCGGTTACATGGAAACCAGCGCCGCCGACTTCAGTCGGGAGCTGGCGCTTGATAAGCGGCAGGTCATTTCCTTCCTCAAGGAAACACAGCCTGCCCGGTGGGAAAAGCTTGCCGCGGTCCACGGGGAGGGCATCGTGAACCGCATCCTTCAGCGCCTGTTCAAGGAGCTCGATCTGAGGGGCACTCTGGATGTGCTGCGAAACGGCATCGTTGACTACGGCGTGCGCTTCGAGATGGCCTATTTCAAACCGGAAACGAAGCTCAATCCCGAAACCAAAGCCCTCTACGACAAGAACCGCCTCAGCGTAACTCGTCAGGTCCGCTACAGCCCGCAAAGTGAACAGTCCGTCGATCTGGTCCTGGGGCTGAACGGTTTGCCGGTGGCCACGGTGGAATTGAAAAATCAATTCACCGGCCAGAATGTTCAAAACGCCAAATGGCAGTACATCGAAGACCGCGATCCGCGGGAACTGCTGTTCCAGTTCAAGAAACGGGCACTCGTCCATTTTGCCGTCGACGCCGATGAAGTCTACATGACCACCCGGATTGACGGCAAGCGAACCAAGTATCTACCGTTCAATCTCGGTCATAACAACGGCGCCGGGAATCCGCCCAATCCGGACGGCTACAAGACGGCGTACTTGTGGGAGTATGTCTGGTCGAAAGACTCGTGGATGGACATCATTGCCCGTTTCCTGCATTTGCAGACGGAAGAGATCGAAGACAAGTCCACAGGAAGAAAATACAAGAAGGAAACTCTGATTTTTCCGCGCTATCATCAACTGGACGTGGTCCGGCGGTTGTCTCGCGATGCGAAAGAAAAGGGCGCGGGTGGTCAGTATCTGATTCAGCACTCGGCCGGGTCGGGCAAAAGCAATTCCATTGCCTGGTTGGCCTATCGATTGTCGAGCCTGCATAACGGTGGTGATGAGCGCATCTTTGACAGCGTGATCGTGATTACCGATCGCCTGGTTCTGGATCAGCAGTTGCAGAACACGATCTACCAATTTGAACACAAGCAGGGGGTGGTCCAGAGGATCGATAAAGACAGCAACCAACTGGCATACGCTCTGGCCTCAGGCAAGAATATCATCATCACGACCCTCCAAAAATTCCCCTTTGTGGTCGAAAAAGTTCGCGATCTCCCCAATCGCAGGTATGCGGTGATTGTCGATGAGGCACACAGTTCGCAGGGCGGGGAAGCAACTCGGAAGATGAAGGAGGTGCTCTCGGCCAAAGACCTTGATGAAGCGGCGCAGATCGACGGCGAAGCATCAGAGGACGAGGAGGATGAAATCAGGAAGATCCTGGAGAGCCGGGGGCCGCAGCCTAATTTGAGTTTCTTCGCCTTTACGGCCACGCCCAAGGCAAAAACGCTGGAAGTCTTCGGGATCAAGGGACCAGACGGAAAACCGCGACCGTTTCATCTCTATTCCATGCGCCAGGCGATCGAGGAAGGCTTCATCCACGATGTCTTGAAGCACTACACGACTTACGAAACCTATTTTCGTCTGGCAAAGGCCATTGAAGACGATCCCGAGTTGGAGAAACGCAAGGCCGTCAAAGCCATTGCGCGGTTTGTTTCCCTCCATCCTCACAACATCGCCCAGAAGACAGAGGTGATGATCGAGCATTTTCGCCTGATTACTTCCAAGAAGATCGGCGGTAAAGCCAAGGCGATGGTCGTGACGAGTTCACGGCTGCACGCCAAGCGGTATTTCTTCGAGTTCAGGAAGTTCATCAAAGAAAAAGGGTACGACTGGATCAAGGTGCTGGTAGCCTTTTCCGGCAGTGTGAAAGATGATGACGTCCCCGAAGGGATTTCAGAACCTGAATTGAC
>CAYSAT010000118.1:0-1842 GCA_964429035.1 uncultured Candidatus Cloacimonadota bacterium
TTTTTGGGGTCTCGTCGATGACCACGGTGGGGACGGACATCCTGCAGATCATTTTTACCGCGGGGCTTGCCGCCATCGGCCAGTATGCCATTCACGGCTACGTTTTTTACACCCTGGCCATGGGGATGCTCATTGGGTCACTCATCGGCATTCAAGTTGGGGCGCTGACCACCAAAGTGGTCAAAGGGATTCATATCCGTGGCTTCTACGCGGTTTCCATCATTGCCGGCTTCCTGAATCGAGCCGCCACGCTTCCCAAGAAATTCACCGAACTGGAGGTGCTCAATATTTCGAAGCCCGTCTACGACTGGATCGAGTATGTGGGGAACATCCTCTTTTGGATTGTGGTTGCCGTTTTCGGCTTGTGGATTTTCGCAAAGTTCTTCGGCAACCTTGGCACCTTGAGAGAGGAGGAATAACCATGTTGGTCAAAGATGCAAGACATTTCAATCTGGGACTGGTCCTGGCGGTAACCTTCCTGGTAGTGTTGTTTCTGATCTTCCAGCCGTTTTTCGACGGCAAGAATGGTCTGGAGTTCTCCGATGACCTCTTCAACAAACTGTCGAAGGGTTCTTCCTACTTCATCCCCGAAGTCCTGAAGGGCAATGAAAGGCTCATGGGCACCAACTTCTCGGTGACCATCAAGCTGGATAAGCCGGACCAGGGGGCGAACGCGGTCACGCTGTTGACTGGCAACGGCGCCCAGGCGGCAGTACAGGACACCCAGCTCACCATCAGCGGCGATCTCGGTAAACTCCTTGGTGGAATCCTCCGCGACTCGGAAGAGATGTACCACAATGACGGGTCCAAAGTGGCCGGCCGCTATGGTTTTCAGGAGATGGATGCCATGGCGCTCTGGTGGAGCATGCTGACCAAAATGAACAAGGAGTTCCAGAAGGAGAAGAAGCTCACCGAGTCGGAGATGGTCATGAGGGTCATGCAGCGTGCGGTCGAACCCGCCTACAACTATTACGGGGTGCAACCGGAAAAGGTTTCGGGGAAGGCTTTTACCGTGATCGGCCTGCTCGTTTTTTATGTGGTCTACACCATGTGGTGGGGATACGCGATCTTCTATCTGTTCGAGGGCATTGGGCTGACCATGAAGAAGGCAAAGGTGAAGAAGGAAGTCTAAGGGGGGAACCATGAAGATCTTAGTGCCTGTGGATGGCTCGGAATATGCGCTCGAAGCGCTCAGGGTAGCAATCGATTTTGTCAAAACCAAAGGCGCTTCCATCGCCTTGATCAGCGTCGTACCCTTCATCGGCGGCATGGACGATCACGAGATCTCTCCGGCCAGACGAGAGCGGCATATGGACAACCTGCAGCAGCGGGCCGATGAAATCCTACAGCAGGCTTGTGAGGTGATCGACGCGGAGCAGGTCACTTCGAGTTGTGCCAAACAAACGTTGGTTTCGGTGTCGGCGGCGGCAGCGATCATGGATTTTGCCAAAACCGAAAAGATCGATCTCATCGTTATGGGGAGCTGCGGGCTCAGTCCCGGCGCACGCTTCAAGCTCGGCAGCGTGGCGTCTCAGGTGGTTAAAGGCAGTCCCTGCTCGGTGTATTTGGTCAAGCTGCCGGCCAAGGAATGAGCGATACCGGAATCATCCGGCTTGAGCACGGCGCCCTTCCGGCCATGTATGCGGGCCGCCGGAAGGGCGCTCAGCCGCTAAGTGCGTTCTTCTCTCCACCCTTTTTCCGTTGCTGGCACAGGACTCATCCAGGCCCCTCAGCGCTCTGCCCGGCCCTCCGCGCGACCGCGTCCTACTGGCGGAAATCACCACGGACAGGCAAAGAACCTCCAAAGAAAGCTTGCCGCGGGCAATTGATCCTTTCTATACT
>CAYSAT010000119.1:0-1657 GCA_964429035.1 uncultured Candidatus Cloacimonadota bacterium
TGGGATTCACGTTCCAGATTCCGGCCAGCATCAGGCAGGAAACCAGATAGGTGCCATGGAGGCTGGGATGGTAGTTGTCCGGCGCGTAGAGATTGAAGGCCAGGGTGTCGTAACTGGCAGTATGGTAGGCAACCCCGGCGGGAATCACCAGCGCGTCCAGATAGGCGCCGATGTAGTAATAGGCGTCGCGGATCGGCTCATACATCTCCGGATTGTTGCGCCAGGCCCAGGTCATGTAAAATCCCGTCAGGGCTCCGGAAGCGTTGATCACGCCATTCAGCAGGGTCGCATACTGGTAAAAGAGGTCCGGATAGTTCATCGGTCGGCTGCTTTGCTCTTGCAATATCACCAGGTCCCAATCCCCGCCGGATATGGCGTTCAGCGTGTTCTGGTCGTTGTAATGCTGCTCCAGGGTGTAGCCGCCCATGGTTTGCGAGTCCACAAACACGTTCCATTCGGGATGCGCGGCGTTGATCAGGGACTGCAGATGGAAGTCCACCCCGCCGTTGTAATAGGTGTGGCTGTTGCCCACGAAGAGCACGCGGCGGCTTTCTGCGTAAGGCAAGCCCCAATTGACCACGATCTCCAAACCGCCCGGCACGAAATGCAGCGTGATATACACGGTCGTGGTTTCGCCGGGGCGCACCGTGCCGGTTCCCGAACCGGTGGCGATCAACAGCGAATCGTCGAACACATCCACGTCGATGGCGTAAGTGCCGATTTCCAGGTCTTCGAAAATCCCTTCGGCAGTGGTTCCCGTGATGGGCAGGTCCAATTGGTCGGTAAAACTGCCTTTGGTGATGGTTACCCGAACCAGTGACACTTCCAGGTTGTGCGCGATCGCTGGCTCCAGGTTGATGCTGATGGGCAGGTCGCCCTTTTCCTGTGGATGGGATGGATTGTGCTGGCAGGCTGTGAGTAGGGCGAGAATGGCCAGCAGGGCCAATAACGGTAGGAATCTCAAGTTTTTCATCTTAACTCCTCTTGATAATAGATTAAAGTCTATTTAGTAATCCGGAACATCGGTTTCAACCGGTCGGTCCACCAGATTTATCTGGTTTTTTGAGAATATATCGGCATACCACAATCGGACAAGATTTCTTCTCACACATATAGAAGCCCGATGAATTTAGCGGTCCTATGTGTAGTAAAGGGATTTGCCTGAAGCACCGGTTCAACTACAAGCATAGCTGACAGAATACAAAATGCAGCCAAAGCTAATATGGCTTTATCCATCGTTACTCCATAAATTCAGATGCTTTCAAGTCCTGTTCATGAAAGCGATTTCATTATGCTCACGTCTAGATGATATGTCAAGTTTATTCTTGGGCTGGAGATGTGATTTTCCGGGCGTGGGCCAGATTCGCTCCCGAGGTCATTGCGGGGTCATTGCGCGCTCACTGCGGGCAAAGCGCGCAATGAGCGCGCAGTGACCCCGTAATGATCGTGGGAGCCGGATGGGGCGCAGTCATCCCGGACGCAGGGGTCCCCGCGCAGCGGGGTGACAGATCCGGGATCCAGTCTTTTCTCTAAGATAGCAGATACACCCTGAGGGGGCAGTGATGAATTGCAGGAGTTTATGAAATGGTGGCTGGTAACATACACAAAGGGAAAAGTGGAAAAGACTGGATCCCGGGTCAAGCCCGGGATGACTCGC